>NZ_RAPV01000001.1:3338490-3641989 GCF_003610295.1 Paraburkholderia sp. BL23I1N1 | reverse complement strand
GACGCCCCTGGCTTCTTTGAAATCGGGCGAAGGCGCCCAGACAGCCGGCAACATGACGAACACGCCTTCGACGCTTTTGAGCGCGTGCTCGATGGCTGCCGGATCATTCCAATCGCCGTCTACCAGTTCCACACCCTGGTTCGCCCAGTGAGCCGCCTTCTCGCGATTGCGGACCAGCGCGCGTACTTTCTTGCCGTGCGCCAACAGATGTTCTGCCGTTGCGCCGCCTACTTTTCCCGTGATTCCCGTTACTAAAAACATATGCTTTCTCCGGATATTGAGGGCAGAGGGCTGCCCCAGTTGGCTTAACGAATCTGCGGCAGAATGGCTCGGATACGGGCGTTGCGCGCGTAGAGGCCACCCCATGTCAACGCGCCCAGAACCAGCGAAATGATTTCTGGCGGCGATCCCAACTCGCCAATGCGGACATGGGCGCAGATGGCACCTCCCAAATAGCCCGTCACCAGGATCGCGCCGAGGACGGCGGTAGCCGGGGTGGCGTAAAGGATGGCGCAGGCAAGGACGATCGGACCCACGACACGGGTAACGTCTATCGCAAACCCGGTTTCCTGCAACATGCTCGCGATCTGTGCTGGCACGAAAAGCTGAATAATCCCGTCTGCCACCAGAGCGATAACAACAAACGCGCTCATCACCCGGCCAGCCCACAGGGCGCGATGCAAGGTCATAGTTTCAGTCACTTGTTGCTCTCCGATCCGGTCTCAATTTCGAAGCGTATTGTGTTTTTCAGGTATGGTAAACGCCGAAAAAGTTAACTAACTGTTCTCTCTGCGGAGAACAATGCTGAGGCGCGAAAATGCAGAATCTCGAACCCCTCCTCATATTCGTAACGGTCGCGGAAATGGGGAGCTTCACTCGCGCGGCCGACAGCTTGGGCACCCAAAAGGGAAGGGTCTCAACAGCTGTCCGGAAGCTGGAAGAAGATGTCGGTGTCAGACTCCTGCACCGGACGACGCGCAGCGTGCAGTTGACAGAGGACGGACGTGCGTTCCATGCGCGCGCCCGCGATCTGCTTGCTGAAGTAGATGACCTGCATTCGATGTTCGCAGGCGAGCATGTGGCACTTCGCGGGCGTCTAAGGGTGGATCTTCCGTCCGAAGTGGCGCGCACCACGATCGTGCCGGCGTTGCCGGAGTTCATGGCGACTCACCCCGAGTTGGAGCTGGAGGTGTCGAGTACGGATCGGCAAGTCGATCTGGTTCAAGAGGGATTCGACTGTGTATTGCGGCTTGGACCGATACGGGACGAGACGCTGATTTCCCGCCCACTGGGCCTGCTGCGCATGGTCAACGCTGCCAGTCCCGCTTATCTGGCGCTCCACGGCGTCCCTCGATCGCTAGAGGATCTCCAGCGTCAGGAACATCGTGCAATTCATTTTTCGCCGATGCTCGGCTCAAGACCTTATGGATGGGAATATCCGAACGGCGACAGCTACGCGACGCTTCAGTTGCCGGGTACGCTACACGTCAACAACGCGCAGATCTACGAAGCCGCAGCGCTCGCCGGCGTCGGCCTCATTCAGGCGCCGCTCCTGGGGATTGGCCGATACTTGGAAAGTGGGGCGCTTGTGGAGGTTATTCCTGACTCTCGTCGACGAGCGCTCGCCGTGTCCCTCGTCGTAGCACATCGGAGCAATCTGTCGCGCCGAGTCCGCGCATTCATGAAATGGATTGAAGGCGTGCTGACGCCGTATCTGGAATGAGGGGGGATGGAGAACATCGATCCAGAGTGCCCTAATGCGTCACCATGGACCAACCGGTCGGCGCGATTAAGACAACTCTGGGCGGCCATTTTCGAGTGGAATACTCGTACAAATGCAGGCGCGTCCAACTTGGGCTGTCGTCTACTCCGGAAGGGAACCGATGGTTTGGTCCCCTCCCGAAGCCGCGTTGAACGAGTGAAAAAGCGTGCGCCTTATGCAATTGTCCGAACGACACCGCCGTCGACACGCAAGGAAGTACCTGTTGTCGCCGACGCCTGCTCCGAGCAGACATAGACAACCAGGTTGGCGACTTCTTCGGTCGTCGCGAAGCGCTTGAGGAGCGTGGTCGGGCGATTCGTTTTCAGGAACTGCTGCTCGGCTTCCTCACGCGTAATGCCTTGCGCATCTGCGTTCGCCTGCGCCCAACCACCCATGATCTCCGAATTCGTCGGCCCAGGGAGAACCGAATTAACGGTGACGCCGGTTCCGCCGACCACCTCGGCCAAGCCCCTCGCAATGGCGAGTTGAGCGGTCTTGGTCGTGGCGTAGTCAATCATGTCCTTGGGGATGGCAAGCGCGGACTCGCTGCTGATGAAGACGACGCGCCCCCAGCCGCGCTTCGTCATGTTCGGCACATAGTGGCGGGAGGCGCGAATGCCGCTCATGACGTTAAGTCCGAAGAGATCGATCCATTCGCTATCCTCAATTTCGAAGAAGGACTTCGGACGCCCAGTCCCCACATTGTTGACGAGAATGTCCGCATCCGGCGCCTGAGCGAATAACTCCGCCGCGCCTTCCGGGGTCGCAAGATCGGCGATGACGCCAGTAAACTCCGTCTTCGGCAAGAGTTCGCGAAGCTCCCGAAGCGCCCTGGAGACGCGCTTCTCTGTGCGGCCGTTGATCACGACCGCGGCGCCTGCGCGCCCCAGCCCTTCTGCAATGGCTCGGCCGATACCCGCCGTTGACCCGGTAACGACCGCCTTGCGGCCAGTGAGATCGATATTCATGGCACCAGTCCTTCAACGTGTGGAGAAAGCTGGATTGTGGGTGATGTCTGAATCAATGATAATGGCTTAATTTGTCATAATATTAATTCCATGGGGGAATTAGTATGGATCGATTCAACGAATTAAGCGCCTTCATAGCCGTGGTGGAAGCAGGCGGTTTTACCGCCGCCGCGCGTAGAACGGGTGATTCACAGTCGGCAATCAGTAAGGCTATTGGCGCGCTCGAGAAGCGCCTCGGCGTGGTGTTATTTAACCGAAATACGCGCAGCGTGACCCTGACGGATCAGGGGCAGAGATACTACGATCGGGCAAAACCGCTGCTTGACGAGATGGATGATGCCGACAGCGAACTGACCAGCAGCACGCATGATGTCTCAGGTCTGATCAGGATCGCTGCATCAGGTACATTCGGCCGTCTTCATGTCTTGCCGCTGATCCCCGAGCTGTTATCACTCAATCCTGGCCTTCAGGTCGATCTCATTCTCTCGGACTTCGTGCGAGATATGGTGGAGGACGGGATCGATCTGGCGATCCGGGTGGGGCCTGTCAATGATCCCGACGCGATCGCCAGACGCGTGGCCAGCACTCCCCTCGTATGCGTCGGATCCCGTCGCTACTTCGAGCAACACGGAATGCCAAAGACCCCCGCCGAGCTCGTTGATCACAATTGCCTTGTATATAGCGGCTTGACGGAGTCAACGCATTGGCCTTTTGTAGGACCAGAAGGTCGATTTATCGCGTCCGTGCGCGGAAATCTCACGTCCAACAGTATCGAAACGATCCGGGCTGGTGTTCTCGCCGGTGTGGGAATCGGCCTGTTCGCCAAGGTCTCTCTTGCCGATGATCTCCGGCATCCGGACGTCATCACCGTTCTCGACGAATTTATAGGCGACGCCAGAGACATAAGCCTCGTCTGGCCGAGACGCCGGTTTGTACCGGCGCGTGTGCGACGGGTCACCGATTTTTTCGCAGAGGCTATACCGCGACGTATTTAGTCGCCCAAACGTAGGAAAAATGGTCAGCGATGGCGGAGGGGGGCCTTCGGATCAGTCAAGCGGACTTTCTATTGACCGCGCGAGCCATGAAAGGTGCCGATACGGTCTTCTAGTCGCGACCAGTCCTTGTCCGAAGGGAACTCAGGCTGAACTTTCGGTGGCAACGGAACCGATCTGAGATCGTTGATGGACATGGATTCAACCTCGTGTCGATAGAGTCGATTGTCAGCGATCGCGGGGACGAAATCGAACGTCCCTTACTGGCCGATTGGGTGAGGTCGCGAGCGGCCGCTTAGCGGCACTCAAGCCTGCGGAATCTGGATTTGGCTGACTGACCGGTTTGGAGAAAGTTGTCTGACCGGAGTGGGTCGGACAGCGCCCGCGGACAGGTGGCTCAGACTAGTTCTTCCTTCACTTGAAAGGAGAACGTCATGAAAGCGATTGACGAAGGAATCGCCGCGAGGATACCTTGGAACAAGGGCAGGCTGACGGGGCAGAAGCCTCCGCTGAAGCTCAGGGAAATCTGGGCCATTCGGATCCGCCTCCAACTTTCGGCGCGAGTTCGCGATCTCGCGATGTTCAATCTGGCAATCGACAGCAAACTGCGCGCGTGCGATCTGACGAAGCTGCGGGTTTGCGACGTTTGCCACGGGTACGCTGTCGCCAGCCGAACGACGATCATGCAGCAGAAAACTCAACGGCCGGTTCAGTTCGAGATCACAGAGCAGACCAGCGACAGTATCGGGACATGGATCAAGGCGGCAATGCTGACGCCGCCCGACTTCTTGTTCCCGAGCCGGCTCCACGAATCGCCGCATATCTCTACGCGTCAGTATTCGCGCCTAACGACACCGCCTTCATGAACGAATCCGTGTTCGACTTCTGCAAAGCGACCGGCATCGAGCTGACGCGTTCGCGCCCGTACAAGAAGAACGATCAGGCATGGGTCGAGCAGAAGAACGGTTCGATCGTGCGGCGGCTGGTGGGATACGGCAAACTGCGCGGGCTGGAGGATACGGAAGCGTTGGCCTCGCTGTATCGGGTCTCGCGGCTTTACATCAACTATTTCCAGCCGTCGTTCAAGCTTAAGTCCAAGACACGCCACGGGGCGCGCGTAACGAAGCGCTATGAGGCGCCGCTGACGCCACTCGAGCGCGTACTCCGTTCACCCTCTGTCCCTGAGGCGACCAAACTGGCGCTGCGAGAGCAGTTCCGCTCGCTCGATCCTGTCGACCTCTTACGCCGTATGCGCGAAGCGCAGCGACGTATCGCTGCATGCGCCGCCACAGAAGTAGCTGCAGCAGACGCCACGCCAGAACGCGACGCGACGATAGGTGACTTTCTGGCGGGTTTAGCCACGGCGTGGCAGGCGGGCGAAGTGCGTCCGACACACCGCAGAAAGGCCACGGTCCCACACGACTGGCGCACACGTCCTGATCCGTTCGAACACACATGGCCGAAGATACAGCAATGGCTGGAAACGGAGCCCGCGATCACCGCGAAGCAACTGCAGAACCGACTGATTGGGATGGCGCCGGCGATGTACTCAAGCGCTCAGCTTCGGACGCTACAGCGACGCGTTGCAGCATGGCGATCAAACCGCGCGAGGGAGCTGGTTACCAGAATCCTCGGTGAGCCCGATGCGATGGAGGCTGGCGCCGCTACGCAGCGCCAGCCTCCATCGCAGAACAACCCCGAGGTGACGATTACCCCGGAGTAACATCATTCCGTGAGGCAACACGACCGGCCATGCTGCTTGACGCTGTCTAGGCGTTACTGCGAAAGCTCAAGGATGTGTTCAGGCGATATAAGTCACAGCCAGTGGGTCGGGTTGTCGAATTGATCAACCCGGTGCTACGCGGCTGGGTGAACTACTTCGCTATTGGAAATTCCAGTGAGTGCTTCAGCTTCGTGAAAGACTGGGTGGAAAAGAAGATCCGGCGCCACATGCAGCGATCCCGGCAGCAACATGGCTTCGGCTGGAAGACGTGGAGTAAGCGGTGGCTGTATGGCGAACTGAAGCTATTCAATGGCTACAAGGTTCGCTACCAGACAGCGTCGAAAGCGTCCCCAGCATGATAGGTCCCATAAACGTTGACATGAAGCAAACAGGAGAGCGTAGTGCCGGAAAACGGCCCGCTGCGTTCGATGAGGCGGGAGCTGGAAACGTGGCCATGGCAGCCGGATTGAGGCCCACTGCGAAAGCGGCGGAACTGCCACCGGAGCCTAACGTGCGCGCGCCAGTTCTCGACCCTACAAGACTAATGGCTGCATGGAGCACCTATCTTTCAATGTCTCAACGTCGGAGGCTGATATGAACCGTCGCAACACAGTTTCATCGACTCTTGCCATATCGATTATTCTCGGATTGATTTGCCCGACAATTGCCTTCGCGCAGGATGGAAGCAGCGGGCCAACGATTTCAGCCAATTCCGCGACTAAACAATCACAAAATGCACAGCGAAAAGCTGAGCGCAAAGCTAATCGGGCACAAAAAAATGCAGAGTTGGGTCAGCTCGAGAAACATGGCTACAATCCCGCCAAAGACCAAACTACCTATCCGCAAGATTTACACAACGCTCAGAAAAAGTTAAATTCTGAGAAGCAAGGTGCCAAGCCGACTTCGGAACCTTAAAAGCTATATTACTGTACCGCGAAGGTCCCCGTTATGCGCATCGGCTTATACACAATTTCCAGCGTGACCGCCGGCACGTAACTTCTGCAATGTCTTGGCAGCGACATGAACCTCTTTGAGTCCCAGCCAAATAGCTTTCGCGCCGGGTTCGCCATCGCCCTTGCGGCCGAGGAATCCGCCTAGGCGCGCGATCAAGCGCAGCACCTCGTTGAGCTTGGGCTTGGCCGGCTGCTTGACGTCGGTCAGCAAATACGCGCCGCGAATTTCATCGACATCGAAGAACAGTTCGGCATCCAGATCGGGGCAACTGCGGCCCCTGTGCATCAGATGGACGATTCGCCAAGCCGCGACCAGAAACAGCGCCAGCGCGCGCTCGAGCCGTTCGATCGCGCCCAGTTGCAGCGCCTCGACACGACAACCGTTCTTCAGCACGTTGAACAGGATCTCGATTTCCCAGCGCGCCCGATACCAGTCGATCAGTTCAATCGCTTCCTTCAGCGTCGTGGCTTCGCGGTTGGTAAGCAAGCGCCATTCGATCGGCTTGACGCCGCTTGGTGCATCAAACTCACGCGCCACCAGACACGTGGCCGCTACGCTTTGACCCACGCCTGCCGGCAGTTCGATGCGCCGCAACCATACGTGCTGACGCACCTGGCGCGCCTTCACGCCGTGACGCGAGCCCATCGTGAAGGCAATCTCGCCGAGCGGTGCGTCTTCTGTCGTCGCCGTCCACAGCTTGGCTCCCTCGGGCAGCGCGCGATCGTGGGTCGAGCGAATCAGCCAATCCGCCGGCGTGCCCAACTCCTGCGCCCGCACCATCAGCGCGAGCATGTCTGCCTCGCGATCAGCGACGTACACCAGTCGCGTGTACGGCAGGCTCGATGCCGTTTCCGCTACCCGCTCGTAACCCTCGATCCAGCGCAGGCTTTCCTTGAGGCCGCCGCGCTTGCCCTGCGCGTCCTTGGGCTCACGCGCCCACATCCACGCGTCGAGTACACCCAGCGGCACCCGCTCAGGCGTCACCGCATAGGTCGGGTGCAAATACATCCCGCGCTGCATCTCGTAAGACAGTGGCCCAAGGCCCGCGGCCTGCCGGCCGTTGAAATCCAGTTCCGTGGTGTCCTGCAGGCACAACACGACCGACTGAGCGGCCATTCGTTGCTCGGTCTGCCGCCAGTGCGGCTCCAGAATCGCACTCCACTCGACCTCGCCGTTGTCGAAGAAGCGGTACGCCGCCATCGTCTCGCCCCAGCCCCGACACGCCTGCGGCACGCCAGCCGTCGGCTTGGCCGCCAATCGTTCCATCAATGTCCTCGCTCGCTTGTTCAGGCGCGCGTCGCCAAGGTCGAGGTCAGCAAATTCGGTTTCCGTCCAGTACGGTGCTTCCAGGGCCAAGGCGTTCACGCAAAAAGCGAGAGTAAACGCGGCGCGCCGAAAGTTTACAAGCCCCGGTCTATCTCATTGCTCGACGACGGTTTGTTCCGGCCTACCGTCGCGGAGGCCAGACTTGTGTATAAGACGATGCGTTATGCGACGTTCCGCCTCGCTCTGACCGGTTAGGTTTATGTGTCTCTTACACGAACGAGGCGTGGAGCAAAGCTTATGTGTCTCTTACACGAACGAGGCGTGGAGCAAAGGTATCCGGCGTGCTCCCGGCTCATACTTCCGACCGGGGGAACCCGTTTCTAAGTGGTTCAGATTCAACGGCGACGTCTGACGTCCCCGAGCTACGGGCGTTTATGAAAGGACTGTCGCGCAATTAGTAGACTTGAAAAAGGCAGCCTTGGAGAGACCAAAGCTGCCTGGAATTTCATAGAACCGCCATCGATTCGGTCATGTTCTGGCGCATGTAGTCGAGGAATCGCTTCTGGAATAGCATGGTATGTTCGTGCGCCAGCTTTTCTGCAGCATCTGCGTCTTTTCGTTCAATAGCGTCAATCAGCTCTTCGTGGTCTCGCCCCAGCTTCGTCGCGGTTGGCGAAGTGACCGTGAAGTCAAAATGCAAATGAAGCAGTCGCTGACCTTCGCCTAGGAGCCGCTCGTAATATCCAACGAAGTAGGGGTTGTTCGCTGCATGTGCGATGACCATGTGCAGCGCCTTGTTCGTTTCGGACATTTCCTGAAAATCGCCACTTCCGACTGCATGCATGTACACGTCATCTGCTTTTCGGATACGCGCAAGGTCCGCATCGGTCCGATGCATCGCAGCCAGTCGCGTGACCGCACGCTGGATGAGGTCTAGTGCCGAAATGTATTTGGGGAATTCTTCAATTTCGAACGGCGTGACCAGCGTTGTCCGGTTCGGAAGAATTGTCACCAGTCCTTCGCTAGTCAGTCGAGCGAGTGCATCGCGCACAGGCGAGCGCGAAAGTCCGAACTGCGCGGCGAGAGAAACTTCATCTAGCGGGGCGCCCGGCTTGAGTTGCAGCGTCAGAATCTGCTTTCGCAGTTCTTCGTAGATGTATCGCCCGCCATGCCGGCGCCCAGGGGCCTCTGTCTCAGTCTTACTTTTGCTCATCGCTTCACCGCCATAATCGTGGGCCCGGAAAGACGGGCGCGCAATTGAGTTTATCATCGCGTGCCCTCCTCATCGGGATTGGGGAAACCTTGGCCCCACGTATCGCTCAGCATGAAGCCATCGGCTAGCGGGTCGTCAGGGTCGACCCCGATTTGCTGAAAGCCATATACCCAAGCCCGACCATGAATGCGCGGAAGCACCGCCGGTCTACCGCCGACCTCGGTTTTCCCGAGCAACTCGATGTTAAATTCCCCGCCAATGGTTGACCGCGATTTCAGCCGACTGCCAATTCCTACCAGCCCTCTCGCGGACAGCGTTGCAAGATTGGCCGAGCTTCCAGTTCCGCACGGCGACCTGTCAACTCGACCCGGGGGCAAGGTTGTACACGTCTGATAGAGCTCGTCACTGACGCGATTGCGGAACATCACGTAGGCGACCTCGTTAATCTGAGGGTACAGCGGATGCCGGACCCGAATCTGCTGGTTGATGACGTCCCTCAGCGCGACGCCGAGTTCCGCGAGCTCACGAGCATTCTCAGGAGCAATCTTCAACCCAACCTGTGTGACATCAATAAGGGCGTAATAGACCCCGCCAAAGGCGATATCCGTCTTAATCTTTCCAAACTGTGCTGTATCGAAACAGAAGTCCAACTGCTCGACGAACGAAGGAACCATGTCCAGCGACACCCCCGTGCAGCGTCCATCGGCGCAGGTCGCGCGCGCAGTCACCAAGCCCGCTGGCGTATCGAGCACAACGGTTGTTTCCGGCTCCTGCATCTCGACCATGCCAAGTTCGAGCAGCGCGGTAACTACGCAGATAGCGTTGCTCCCGGACATCGGATGCGCCTTATCCGCCTGAAGCACGATAAAGCCGGCATGTGCTTCCGGGCGAGTCGGCGGCAGCAGTAGATTGACCGACATCTGCAGGCAGCCGCGTGGTTCGAGCACGACCAGTCTGCGCAGACTGTCGTCGACCTCGTTGATGTAGTTCATTTTGTCGAGCATGGTCTCACCCGGAATTCCGACAACACCTCCAGTGATGACCTTGCCAATCTCGCCTTCGCAATGCACATCTACGAGTTGGAGCGTCTTTTTCCAGCGCATGATTGACCTGCCTTACTTGATGTACCAGCCCCACGGTTTGTCACTGTCGTACCGCGTAATCTGCTTCGTTTCCAGATAGTTGTTCAGGCCCCATTCGCCGAGTTCACGGCCGATGCCACTTTGTTTATAGCCCCCCCATGGGGCTTCCGTGAACGTGGGCTGCGAACAGTTTACCCAGACGATACCCGCGCGCAGCGCTCGCGCGACACGCTCACAGCGCTCATTGTTGCGCGACATGACTGCGGCAGCGAGACCAAAGCGTGAGTTGTTTGCGGACCGCACAGCCTCCGCCTCATCGTCAAACGGTCGAATACAGACTACAGGTCCGAAGATTTCTTCATTCCAGACCCAACTGTTTTCTGGAACATCCGCGAATACGACGGGCTCCATGAAGTAACCCTTGTCGAGGTGGGCCGGCCGCCCTCCGCCTGTCACGAGCCGTGCACCATCTTCCTTGCCTCGCGCCACGGCCTCGAGCACCTTGTCGTACTGCCCACGGCTAACGAGTGGACCGAGCAACACATCGTCCTGAAGCCCATTCCCGATGGTGATTTTGCGCGTTTCCTCTTCGAGACGTTTGAGCAGACACTCATAAATTCCGCGCTGCACGAGAACTCGTGACGTCGCGGAGCAAACCTCGCCCTGGTTCCAGAAGATACCGAACATAATCCACTCGACCGCCGCGTCGATGTCGCTGTCATCGAAGATGATAAAGGGCGACTTGCCACCCAACTCAAGGCTAATGTTCTTTATGTCGCGCGCCGCGGCCTGCATGATGCGGCTACCCGTAGGAACGCTGCCCGTGAAGGCGAGCTTGTCGATGTCGGGATGCTCGGACAGCGGCGCACCAGCGTCTGCGCCGAGGCCCGTAACAACGTTCAGGACGCCCGGCGGCAAGTCAGCAGCAGCTGCGATGTTGGCCAACTCGAGTGCTGTGAGCGGAGTAAGCTCGGACGGCTTCAGGACCATCGTGCAACCCGCTGCCAATGCCGGCGCAACTTTCCAGGCCGCCATCAGCATCGGGAAGTTCCAGGGAATGATGGCGCCGGCAACGCCAACAGGCTCTTTGCGCGCAATCGAGCTGAAACGGTCATCGGAGAGCGTGACTGGCTTCTCAGCGCTTTCATCAAGCTGCTCGGCCAGGTTTGCGTAGTACTCGAAACAGCCTGCCGCATCGCCCAGGTCCCAAAGTGCTTCGGGAAGTGGCTTGCCGTTATCCCGGACCTCAATTTCTGCAAGTTCCTGCAGGCGGTCCCTGATGCCCTTGCCGATGCGGCGAAGAATAACGGCACGGTCGGCGCCACTCATTCTTGCCCACGGCCCTTCGTCGAACGCCTTACGAGCCGCCTTGACCGCAAGGTCTACGTCCTCCGCTGTCGCGGCCGCCACCTTTGCAATGACCTGTTCATTGCTCGGGTCGATAGTTTCAAAGGTCCCGTTTTTGACTGGCGCAACCCACTGGCCGTCAATAAAAAGTCGTTCGTACGATTCCATGTATTCGTCTCTTCAGGAGAAGCGGTATGCGCTGAACGGCGCGAGATTTTGCTTGGTAGGCCGTCCGGCGACCATGTCTGCGATAAGTTTGCCAGTCGTCGCGCCGAGGGTAAGGCCCAGTTGCCCATGACCGAACGCCATGAAGACGTTTCCAAGTCTCCGGGACCGGTCGATGATGGGTTTCGTGTCGGGAAGGAATGGGCGGTATCCAACTCCATACTCAACCTGCGAAGTTTGCAATTCCGGCAGTACGCGCCTGGCCTTCTCGAGGATGATGTCCGCGCGCTTGAAGTTAGGCTTTGCGCCGGCTCCCGCAAATTCGATAGTGCCGCCAATCTGCAAACCCCGTGTCATCGATGCGAAGCAGAAGCCGCCGTCCGCGTAAATGGTGGAGTGACGAATCTCAACGCCAGGATTCGTGACAACGGCCTGGTAGCCCGCAATACCTTCCAGCGGGACGCTTATGCCGAGAGATTTAAAGAAGCGCTTCGCGCCGGTACCTGCGGCGACCACAACGTGTTGAGCTGCAACCCGTTCTCCATTGGCGAGCGCGACCCCGGTCGCACGGCCGTTGGACTCGTCGATGCTTTTCGCTTCGGTTCGAACTCGCCGGCCTCCTTGCGCGATAAAACTTTCGGTCAACGCGGCGATGAAACCCATCGTGTCGCTGACTGCACGCCAGTCGGGAAAGATGAGGCCATGTGAAAACTTGCCGGCAAGAGCAGGCTCAAGGTCGCCGATTTCCTGCGCGTTAATGCGTTGCGACTTGAATCCAAGCGACTGGCGAAGTTCGAGGTGGGGCAATTCGTGAGTCAGTCCTTTCGGGTCGTCGAAGACTTCCAGGACGGGACGTTCGCCCATCAGGGTCTTGTCGTCACAAGCATCGAGCAGCGGGGCGTAGTCATCGTAGACGTCGTGTGTCAGTGTCGCCATGGCCTGCGCAATGTCAACAATCTTCGCGTGCCTTGCGTTCATCATGAACCGGAAGAACCACGGGATGATTCCCGGAAGAGCGCTCGGGCGAAGCGCAAGCGGCCCCTTCTGGTCCATCAGCCAGCCTGGAATCTTCATGAGGATGCCCGGCTTCGACAGCGGAATGATTTCACTGACCGCCATCTGGCCGCAACTCCACTTCGCCGTGCTGTCTCCCGGGACCTCCGGGTCGATGAGCGTGACTGCGTAGCCGCCGCGTTGGAGATATAGCGCGCAGCACACACCGACTATACCGCCCCCAATGACAACGGCGGACTCCTCGTTGGAGGGAAGTAGGTTACACGAAGAAAACTCGCGAGGAACTGCGTTCAATTCACATACTCCTGCAAGCTGAAGCCATGAGCGTATGGCTGTGAGTCGTCAACATAGTGGTCCGTTCGCCCCGTAATCCACGCACGTCCTTCAATACTGGGGAGGACCGCGTCCAGACCACTTTTTAATTTTGTTGTTGCTTCCACCCGACCGGTGAAGCAACTTCCAATCAGGCTCTGATGGCGAAAAGGCTGTCCAAGACCGAGCTGGCCGCGTGCATGCCGCTGTGCCACGCGCGCTGAGGTTCCGGTTCCGCAGGGAGAGCGGTCAATCAGACTGTCGCCGGCGATAACCACCGAGCGCGCGTCTGCGTCGTCAGATACCGGCGCCCCGGTCCACATCGTGTGCCTCACACCGCGGATGCCCGGGTTGTCAGGGTGTACAACGTCAACGGCCTCGTTCACAGCGAGCTGCATCCGTCGCCCCCATTCAAGCAACTGTTCCGGGGAGAAGTGATGGCATCCCGGGAAGTTCGCCTGAATTTCCACAATTGGATAAAAGTTTCCGCCGTACGCGATGTCGATGACGAGCGTGCCGAAATACGGATGCACAATTTCAACGTCGCGATGAAGGAGGAAACTCGGCACATTCGTGAACCGAACGGATTCAACACGGCCCCTATCCATCACGTAATTCGCTGTCAGCTTTCCGGCGGGCACGTCTACGATGACGGTGCCGGGCGACCTCGGACAAATCAGACCTGCTTCAAGAGCAAACGAGATGGAACCGATGGACGCGTGTCCGCACATCGGAAGGCACCCCGACGTTTCGATGAAAATGAGGCTCATGTCTGCATCCGCCGAAAGTGGTGGATACAAAAGCGTCCCGGACATGTGCGAATGCCCGCGGGGCTCAAGCATCAATGCGCGACGAACCCAATCGTGGCTCTCGATGAAGGATTTCCGGCGCTCATCCATCGTCGCGCCGGAGAGTGGCGGCGTTCCGTCGATTACCATCCGCACGGGCATACCCTCGGTATGTCCTTCGATGCTCTTAAAGCTATGGTTGCTCATCGAGTTGCCTGGAAAGAGTGCCGACGAATCGCTTCTCCGGCTTCGCGTTACGCCTGAGCGCCTTCGAAAACGTTGCGGAAGTCGGCTTTCTCTTCATCCGTGAGCGGCTGGAGAGGCATGCGGGCCGCACCAACCTTGAAGCCAGCAAGCTCACAGCCGTACTTCACTTTTTGCACGAACTTGCCAGCTTCCATGGTCGCCATGACGGGGAAGAGCGAGCGCATCACTTCCTGGGCGCCGCGGATGTCGCCCGCGGTGAACTTGCTGTAGAAATCCACGACAGGCTTCACAAAGCAGTTCGCCGGGCCGCAAATCCAGCTGCTCGCGCCCCAAAGGAAGAAGTCAAGGGCCTGGTCGTCGGAACCGCAGGATAGTTGATAGTTGTCCTTGTACTTCTCACCGATTTCGATTGCGCGGAGCAGGTTGCCGCTGCTTTCCTTGATGCCGATGACGCGCGGATGGTCCTTGAACGCCTCCAGCACACCGAAGCCGACTTCCACGTTCGTGCGAACCGGATAGTTGTAGAGAACAATGTCGACGTCCGGAACTGCCTTCAGAATCGCATCGTAGTGACCGATGAGTTCTTCCTGCGACGGCAGAGCGTAATACGGCGGAGCGATGAGAACGTTTTTGTAGCCAGCGTCGCGAACGAGTTGAACCTGTTCGATGACTTCGCGCGTGCACGAGCCGTTTGCGCCGCCAATGAGCATGCCGCGGTCACCGACGACCTCGAGGACCGTCTTGAGAATCGCGCGACGTTCGTCATGCGTCAAGGCGTAGTATTCACCCGTCGAGCCGAGGGGCACGAAGCCGTTGACGCCGGCCTTCAACTGGAATTCGAGAATGTTCGCGAGCGTGTCGTGGTCGACTGCGCCAGCTGCGTTGAACGGCGTGACGAGTGCGGGCAGGATGCCTTTCATTTGCATTTGAGTTTCTCCAACTGTTCAGCAGGTAAGTTAATAGGCGAAGCGTCTGAGAAAGCGCAATTCGATAAAGCCAACCAGACGGGTCAAGGGGAACGCCACAAGGAAGTAGATGACTGCAACGGCGGTCAGGAACTCCACCGGGCGTGCGGTTGCATTCGAAATGCTCTGGCCGACGAACATGAGGTCAGCGATACCGACCGACGAAATCAGCGCGCTCTCCTTGAAGAGGCTGACGATGTTCGAGAGCAACGGCGGGATAGCGCGCAGCAGCGCTTGCGGAAAAATCACGTAGAGAATCTTCGCTTGCGGCGGCAGGCTCAATGCGATACACGCGTCGTGTTGTTCCGACGAAATCGACTTCAGTGCTCCGCGGAAGGTTTCGCTGGTAACTGCCGCCATGTACATAGTCAGAGAAATGACCACCGACGCGTAGGGCGGAATTGCCACGTGAAACACAACAGGGAAGCAGAAGAATACCCAGAAGAGCTGAATGAGCAGTGGCGTGCCTCGGAAGAACTGCACGTAAAACGTTGTCACACCTTTGATGAACGGGTTCGTCGACATCCGTAGCAAGCTAAGAATGAAGCCGGCAACACTGCCCATAACTGCACAGCTGCTCGTGAAGGCAATCGTGATACCGAGGCCCTTGAGAAGCACGGCCCAGTAGGGGAGGACGGAAGAAAAATCGAAAGTCATCGTGAACCTCAACGCTGAACGGCCGCGTCTTGACGACGCTCAACAACATGGACCAGCTTCGAGATGGGCAAAGTGAGAGCGAAATAGATGAGCGCAATAACCGAGTACGTCTCCAAAGGACGGTAGGCCTCAGTTGCCAGGCTCTTCCCGACGTACATCAAGTCCGCTACCGCAACGATTGCCACCAAAGCGCTCTGCTGCAAGCTGCCGATACCGTTGGTCATCAGGACGGGCATTGCGTTTCGCAGCGCCTGCGGCAGCACAACGTAAATAGTCCGTTGCCAGGGACGCAAGCCCAGCGCTACGCATGCATCAAGGTGCTCCTTCGGCACTGCCTGAACTCCGGCACGATAGGCCTCTGCATTGAAGGCGGTCAGGTTCAGCCCGAGTGCCAGGACCCCATGGTGAGCGGGTCAATGAACACGTCGAAGAGCATCGGGATGGCAGTAGAAGAACCAGACAATCTGCAAAAGCGCCGGCGTGCAACGGAAGAACTCGATGAAAAGCTGTGCCGGCCAGCGAAGCAACACCAGGCGGCTCATTGCGAGCAGGCAGAGCAGGAAGCCGAAGGTGAGTCCAATGGCGTTGGACGCGATTGCCAGCTCGAGAGTCACTCGCAGTCCTGAAAGCAACTGGCCGATGTTGCCTTCGAGAAAACTGAAGTCAAAGTGATAGTTCATGGCTTCGCCTTCAGTCGAAATGCAGGACTTTTTCGAGGAATTCGCGCGTGCGGGTTTCCTTCGGCGACTTGAACATCTGGGCCGGCGCCCCTTGTTCGACGATTTTTCCGCTGGCGCAGAAGACCACGCGCGTGCCAATGTCGCGGGCAAAATGCATGTCGTGGGTCACGATAATCATGGCCATCTTCTGCTCGGCCAGCTGCATCATCACGTTCTGCACTTCGACGACCATTTCGGGGTCCAGGGCGCTCGTCACTTCGTCGAACAGCATCAGCTTGGGTTCGAGCATGAGTTGCACGAGCGATTGCCACCCGCTGCTTCTGACCGCCGGAGAGCTGGCTTGGGTATGCGTTGAGCTTGCTTTCGAGACCCAGGCGAGCGAGGTACATGCGGGCTCGCTCGGTGGCTTGGGCCTTGGACATCCCAGCGGTCTTCATCGGCGCCAGGATGAGGTTGCCCAGCACGGAAAGATGGGGAAAGAGCGTGTAGTGCTGGAAGACCATCCCAATCTGCTTTTGCAAGCGCGCGTCGATGCGCTTGCCGCCGCTCTTCTCACCGCGGATGTACGTCTGACCCTGGAAGCCGATTTCGCCGGATTGCATGCCTTCGAGGCCCATCATGACGCGCAGGAGGGAGCTTTTTCCGCTGCCACTGGGACCAATGATGACGAGGCGGTCGTCGGCTCGCATGTCGAGGTCCAGATGGTCCATGACGACCAGGTTCTCGCCGTAGGATTTGTAGACCTGGCGGAACTGCACGAAATCGCCAGTGGTTTGAACGGGAAGGTCGTAGCCAGCAGATTGCCGGTTCGGATTAAGGGCCATGGTTTGAGGTGACAACATTGAAAAATCTCCAGCAATGCGCCCCGCGGACGCTTCGATGCGGTGGTGCCACGTTCGCCGCCAGAAAGACCAAGGTCGAATCGGATGCAGCGTTGTGTGGCTCAATGTGTGCAACTATGTACACATAGTAGGAAGTCAAAATTCTCTTTGTCAACCAACAAATGCCGTGGCCAGGGAAATCCCGCACGCTTTCTTTGTACCGTTCGCGCGCACTGCAGGAACGACTACTAGAGCCACGTGAGTCCGATAGTCAGTGCGGTGGGCGCTGACCCCCATATGACTGAACAATAGTCACTGACGGGGCGACGGTTAAAGCGCCCGGTGACAGCCTTAGAATGTGCGACGTACGCCGGGTTAGAACCTGTGGCGAATGCCGAGGCGGACGACGGTTTGACGAGCGCTACCCGGTGCTTCCGTCGAGGTCGGTCCGATTGCGTAGATGGTCGCGAACGTCGCATCGCCAGCGGCTTTCTGAAAAATTCCCATGGCAAAGACGTCACTTCGCTTCGACAGGTTGTAGTCGAGCATCAGATTGGCTTCGTGCCACTTCGGCCTAAGGTCCCCAGTCGCTGATGCCTGTTTGCCATTCGTGAAGAAGTAGCCGCCCGAGAGCGACAGTTGAGGCGTAATCGTGTACGTGGCATTCACTTCATAGTTGTCGAGCCGGAGATAGCTCGAGACGATGGGGCCCGACGTTATTCCGTCCAACACAGTGCGTGCCCAGGACGCAGCCAGTTTCAGGCTGCCGATAGTGTACGTACCGCCCGCCCCGTAAATTCGCTGCCGTCCAGCCACGAAAGGTGCGTCGGCAGTTGAAGAGACCGCGCCGTCCGTGTTCTTGCCCGGATTGTCCAATTGCTCAAAGGCCGCGGCCAGGTACAGCGGACCGTTTGCATACGAGCCCCCTACGCTGAACGACCGGTTCTGCTTGAACCCGCCAGCCTGGTTGCTGAAGCCGTACATCGTGCCGAACGTGAGGCCGTTCCAGATTGGGCTTGTGTACTTGACCGAGTTGTCCGTACGGAAGTCGTTGCCGATGTTGTCGCTATCGAACGGATGGCACATGTAGCCGCCGCCGTACGTCCCGCACGAAGTCAACGGATAAAGATAGTCGACCACCGGGTCGTACTGGCGCCCCATCGTCAACTTGCCCCAGTTCTGGCCGGTCGCTCCAATCCACGCGAGGCGTCCAAACATTCTGCCGCCCTGGCCCAGGTTGCCGTTCGCAACACTGAATCCGTTTTCGAGCGCAAAGATGACCTTGTTGCCGCCACCTATGTCTTCAGCACCCTTAAGCCCGAAGCGGCTCGCCTGCGGCGGTCCGTCGGATAGGGTGAACGCGTGCCCCCCGTTGCCGGTTTTGAGATTGCTGACGTAGTTGAACCCCGCGTCGATGATGCCGTAGAGGGTCACGCTACTTTGTGCTTGAGCAGCACTCGCGAGAAGCAATGTACTTGCTGCCGCGACAAGCCTGGAAGTTTTCATTGTGGACTCCTAATTGTAGGATGCAACGAACCTAGGTTGTCTAACGCCTTTATTTGCGCAGCCTGGCAAATCACCCGCCACTGGCTGCGCTCGTCATCTGCTGGTTGATGGCGACTCCCCATTCACATCGCCAGCTCACCAACTAGCCGCGCTCACTGTATACAGCGCAGTGTGCAGTTGGCCAATTATGTCGCCTCATTTTCGACAAGGTCAAGCCGCCAAAAACACCAGATACGGCCAGACACCCGAAAATATCGGTAAAAACCATGGTTAACGATAAGCAGAATTGTCGTGGGCGTATGACAAACCGCTTGCATTGTCGTTTTATTTTCGACAAACTTCTAATCAAGCGTCGCCGCGGGCCAGCCCAAATCTCGCCTCGCAGTAGCGACATTCGCCGCCGAAACAGGAATCGTGTGAATGAAAAAGCCGAACATTGTCTTCATCATGGCCGACCAGATGACTGCCTACGCGTTGTCGGCCTACGGGAATAAGGTCACGAAAACGCCCAACCTTGACCGCCTTGCCGCCGAAGGCACGGTGTTCGAGAACGCCTACTGTCCTTATCCGCTGTGTGCCCCGTCCCGCTTCGCACTGATGGCTGGAAGGCTTCCTTCGAGAATTGGCGCGTACGACAACGCAACTGAATTCCCGGCAGCAGTGCCGACGTTCGCGCACTATTTGCGAGACGCTGGTTACTACACCTGTCTGTCCGGAAAAATGCATTTCGTGGGTCCCGACCAGCATCACGGTTTCGAAGACCGACTCACGACTGAGATTTATCCGGCCGATTTCAGTTGGACGCCGTTGACCTACGACGAAGTGGGCGACCCGGAGAAGCCGACTACGCATGTGAAGACTCAGGGTGTATCGAGCGTCGAGACAGTCGCAGATGCAAGTGCCGTCGCGCGGTCCCTGCAAATTGACTACGACGACGAGGTGGCGCGTCGAGCTGTTCAGCAGATTTATGACTGGCGCCGTTATGGTGATGGACGGCCGCTATTCATGACGGTTTCGTTCACGCAGCCGCACGACCCGTACGTATCGACGCCAGAGTTCTGGGACCTGTACAAAGATGAGGACATCGATGCGCCTCGTGTTGCGAAGATTCCTCTCGAGCAGATGGACCCGCACAGCCGCGGACTCTTCTTCCACTACGGCCTCGACAAGTTCAACGTCACCGAAGACGTATATCGGCGGGCGCGCCACGGCTACTACGCGATGATTTCGTACATCGACAAGCGCGTGGGCGAGATTCGTGCGGCGCTGGAGGCGACAGGGATGGCGAAAGACACCATCCTGATGTTCACTTCGGACCATGGAGATATGCTTGGCGAGCGAGGCTTGTGGTTCAAAAAGAATCTCTTCAACCCGGCGCTCTCCGTTCCGCTCCTTTATTTCGACCCCCGCAAACAGGGCTTGAACCGGGTAAAGGCGCCGGTCTCGCTTGTTGACGTGTTGCCTACCCTGGTCGATATCGCAACCGGAAGCGAAGACGCAATTGTTACCCCGTTTGAGGGCAGTAGCCTTCTCCCCCTTATGTGTAAGGACGAGCCTGAGCGGGTTGTGCTCGCAGAGCACCTTGATGGCGGGACGAAAGCGCCTCGGGTGATGGTGCGCAAGGGCGACTACAAGCTCGTGTATTCGAAAGCCTATCCGCCGCAGCTTTATAATCTGGCGGACGACCCCGGCGAGCGGCTGAATCTGGCCGAGAACCCGGACTACCGTGCCGTCTTCGAGGAACTCAAGCGGATTTTGTCGAAGACCTGGGACCTTGGTCACTTGCGGGACGAGGTCGTCGCAAGCCAGCGTACCCGTCAGTTCCTCTTGCGCGCATTGCAGACAGGCAAGGTCATGGATTGGGAAACATATCCCAACGCCATTCGCGAACATACGAAATTTGTCCGGCGCGGGGAGTATTTCCCGGAGGTCGAACAGCGTTCGTACCTTCGACTTCCCGACAGCGATTGAGTCGAAGAGTGGATTGCGCCCGTCGCTCCCCGTTCGAAGATTCGAAGCCAGCGCTCGCGCTGCACTGCTTCGCCAGGAATCTGTGACCAAATGAATAGCAACGTGAACGACGACGACCGCCGCGGTAAGGGGCCGAGCTCAAAAGTTGTATACGACACCTTGCGCGACGAGATTCTGAATCTTGTCCAGCGCCCGGGACGACTTCTCGACGAGGCGACCCTTGCTGACCGGTTTCAGCTCTCCCGTTCACCTATCAGGGAGGCGCTGATACGACTCGTTGGGGACGGTCTGGCCGCCGTGCTGTCAAACAGAAGCACCATTGTTTCGCCTATCGACCTTGAGGCTTTCCCCAAGTACGTGGAAGCGCTTGGCGTAGCCCACCGTCTGAACTGCAGACTCGCCGCAGAAAACCGGACAGACGATGATTTGGAGGCAATGGCGTCAACGAACGGATATCTGCTTGAGTGTATTGCGACGGAAGATTATCTGCTGGTTTCAGCGGCAAACAAGTCATGCAATATGGCTGTCGCACGTGCAGGTCGCAATCCATATCTGGCGGCGTTCTACGAGCGTTTGCTGGACGAGCGGCGACGTATGTTCAACCTTCACATCGAGCATCTCGGCAAGTCGCACCTGGCGACCCAGTTGTACCAGCAGCACGACCTGATGCTCAAGGCCGTTCGCTCTGGTGAGCCCGACCTTGCGGACAATCTCGCACTTGACCAGACGCGACAGTTTCGGGAGAGCTTTCTGCAGTTCATGCGAACCGACCAGATAGCGGCCATCGACCTGGGCCAATCTGTCTATGTTCCGTGAGATGGTGAACCAGGTCAATGTTATCTGATTCGCGTCCGGCCTCTCCCGTAAAGGGAAGGACCGGGCGATAGCAGCAAAAATGATTCACACAATGTTAGGAATACTACAGTTACACCCACGTTTCAAACCTGTTCTGTGCAACATCATTGTTGGCAGAATTTTCGAAGACGACGAGTCTCCCGGAGGCTGTAATGCTACGCACTTCCCCCTCGATTATCGGCGTCGCGTTCGCGGCGCTCCTGGCAGCGATTTCCTTGCATAGCCCTTTTGCGAGGGCTGACGATACTGCCGTCTGGCAGAGCGTGAAGAAGGCCGGCGTGCTGCGTTGCGGCGCGGCTACAGCCCCTCCATATGTCATGCGCGACCCGGCGACCGGGAAGTACAACGGCTTCTTCAGCGAGTTGTGCCGGGAGTTTGGCGAGAACGTTTTGAAGGTCAAAGTCGAGTTCGTCAACACGACGTGGGACAACATCGTCGCTGGCCTGCAGTCCGAGAAATGGGACCTGTCGCTTGCACTCAACGACACGCCTGCACGCCGCGAAGCCATCAGCTTCTCGAAGCCGGCTATTGATTACACCGTTTCGTTCGCCTACAACAAGAAGAATCCGAAGTTTGCGAACGGGGTCAAGACGCTGGCGGACATGGACCGAAAAGATGTGACCGTTGCGGTCATGTCTGGAACGGCGGCGGACAAGGCGATTAGCGCAGCACTCAAGCAGGCTAACATCGTCCGGTTGCCGGGCGACGATGAAGTGCGACTCGCCTTGCTATCCCGGCGTGTGGACATGGTGGCGGACCCGAGCATCACGAACATGCTACTGACGCAAGCCCATCCGGACTGGGCTGCCAGCTTCAATCCGAATCCGCCGCTCGCGCACCAGGATGTCGCCTTCGGAATCCGAAAAGACACCCCAGCGGCTGACGTTGCTGTGCTCAATACTTTCATTGAACAGCAGGTCAAGACGGGCCAGGTCGACAAACTCGTGAAGGGGGCAATCCAGCAGATGCTGGAAGCAGCAAAGTGAGGCTGCAATGCCGGCTGGTCCGTCCATGTGAACGGACCAGCCTTGGCATCACGGCGACGGAATGATTCTGGACTGGAAAGGGTCGGTGACTGGCTCGCAACTGCTTCGCGGCGAGCCTACCGACCGCGGTCGACTTCCTACTTGGCCGTTGCAGCAAGCATTTGTTGCACGGACGACTTGACCAACTTGTCGACGGAGCCGCTTTTGACCTGGTCGTTGATAAACGAATTTAGCACCTGCATGTCACTGGCCGTCGTGTCTTTACGCACGCCGAAAGCGACCTCCTGCTGCGCGATTGGGGGAGTCGGCTGGATTGCGCCGGCCCAGTCCGGGTGTGACTCCGTCAGAAGCATGTTGGTGATGTTGGCATCAGCCAGAAGGTCAGCACGTTTGGACATTAACGCCATGCGCGTGTCGTCGTTACCTGGCAGCCGCATTATCTGAGCTTGCTTCAGCAAAGCCGAAATTGCTTTGTCCTGTGCAGACCCGGACATCACGGCAACCGTCACGCCCGGCTTGTCGAAATCGGACACGCCCTTGGCACCCTTGGGAATCTTGGGATTGTTCTTGTTGTACGCGAACGAAACATTGTACGGCGTCACCGGCGACGAAAACGAGACTGCTTTTTCACGCTCTGGCGTGTCGTTCAACGCCATGGACAAATCCCATTTATCTGACTGCAGGCCCGCGACGATGTTGTCCCAGGTGGTATCGACGAATTCAACCTTCACTTTCAAGACCTTCTGCCCGAAGTCGCGGCACAGGTCAGAAAAGAAACCGCTGTACTCGCCGGTTTTTGGGTCGCGCATGACATACGGAGGCGCGACTGCCGCACCGCAGCGGAGAACGCCCGCTTTTTTCACACTCTGCCAGGAGTCGTCGGCGTGTACCGGGGCGCTGGCGACCGCAAAACCAACAATTGCGAACGACGCGATTGCGCGAAGCGAAAATCGGGACAGCTTGAGCATTTTGAATCTCCGTTTAGGGGTAAGACTGCGAGCGCATGCACGCATACCACACAGCTTTGTGCGCCCATATGTGTACATCGTTGCACGCAGTCTATGAATTCAAAATTCCCTGTGTCAACAGGCGATTGCCCCAGGTCGCACAGCAAACTGATTTCACAACGCTTCCGAAGTCCGGAAAACCGCAGGGCATGTATCTTTTGTCATATGAAATATCATGCCGCGCACTCTCTTTGACGGTCGCATAGGCTTTCGCTTTGACCGCTGGCGGTCGGCGCCGGGCACAACCTTTATGTGGGGTGTTGTGGTCGGCGTTGCGGGTGCCCTGCGACCGCCGGCATCAGAGAAAGCATTGAGCTGCTGTAGAAGTCTTTCGGCGCAACCTCCACTAACCTCGTGGAGATGGCGCGTGGAATGCCTTGGCAGATGCGCATGGCTTTACCAACGCTCGGGGGACTTGTTGCCGGGATTTGCCTTGCCCTTGCCGGCCGGCGTCCAGCGGAAGGTGCCGAGGCGGTGACCTGTGGTAGCGGCGTTGTGCCAATCTGGCAAAGCATTTGGCGCTGTATCTCGTCCCTTTTCACCATCGCCAGCGGCGGCTCCATAGGTCGTGAAGGCTCGATGGCTATGGAGTTTTTCCGGCCGATATGCACGTGCACAAGCCCGGCAACCATCCGATGCCGGAAATTGCAGTGTTCGTCGCAGAAATGAAAGCGGCGTTTGGCGAGCGGGAAATCGATGAAGCCATCCGTCTCGGCAAGGCGGAGGAACCGACGTTCCACGCGTGCGAAAATGGTCACCCGGTGGGCACCACGACGCCAGCGGCAACAAATGTCTGGCGCGCTGACCGCGCCTTGCGCAACCGCCACCACTGCAATGGCTGCGACGGCTCGTGCATTGGTACGACACAATCCTGCGTGGCTTAAGCCGGCATGCAGACACACGGAGAGCATATGCTTCGATTTCTGGGTATCGCTGCACTTCTGCTGACTGCCACTTCGACTGTGTCGGCCGGTGAGCGGTACCTCGAAATCTGGAATCCGCCAGAAGCGCGCGGAGCGATGTATCACGTGAAGACCGCACATAAACAACGGAAGCGTCATCATGCTGCGCCCCACACCGTGAAGGTCCGTTCCCTCCAAACTTCCGCGTCCGTTGCGAAGCTCGCGTCGAAGCAGCGCTCCACGCCAGAGACCTTACGAGCCAAGGCACCGGACATAATGGACATTCCGCGGCAGATAACTCCCGAGGGCAACATCATCCGCGTCGATTCCCGCCGCGCATCAGTTGAGGTGACGCGCTAGTGGAATCGGAGCGCTATAAGGGATGCGGCGTGTGGGGCCACGCTATCATTCAGCAGGAGGATATCCTGCTGCCCGAGCGGTACACGGCTGGTGGGACTATTACCCAAAACAACAGTCTCGTTGAGACTTCGGGAATCCTTGGTCATTTCGATACCGAGGATGAAGCGCGGCATGTTGGACTTGCGTGGACGCCGGCCTGGATTGATTGCCACGGGTAGTCGAATTCAACTTTTGTCGATGCCCGAACGAACGTTTCGCTGCTCGCCTCATTCAGTGTCGCTTTTATCGCTGGGCACCTCTTTCCTGCTCTGAGTCTTGCTCACGAGAGACCCCGCTCCTGTGGAGGTCACCCGTTAAAAGAGTCCCATGCAACTTATGGCTTTATATGTCAGAAGAAGTCTTCGATTGAAGAAGATGTAAAGACATATCTAGCGAATGGCTTTAGCCCGTGCGTCATCTAAATTTTTGAAACGCGCACGCGCACGCGCACGCGCAAGAGAATCTCACATGCCAGCTATCGCGGCGATAGATTCGTGCGGCCGTCGGCCCATAAACGCTCGGGACAAACCAAACCAGCGATACCCGCTGCTCGGCCGAAAGTTGTTGAACAACGCTTTGGCCAGATATCCCCAGGGAATCGCGTCCGCCCGCGCACGAACGGCAAGTTATCCACGACGGCGGCCGTAACCGCCGTATCAGGACAAACTTCGAGCAAACCGTCTGCGAAGCCTTAGTCCGCACAGGAAGGGCCAGACTGCTGCTTCGGCGGACACCCGTTGGTGCCATATGAGCAGTACACGCAGCAGTCACCGGATTTCGGTCTAAGCACTGTCTTGCAATGCTCGCATTCGTAAAACCACACACAGGCGTCGGTGGGCATCAACTCATCTTTCCTATGTCCGCACGCGGGGCACGTAATGGTGGAATTCAACACAACCTCGCTCATCACTACCCTTGAACCAAGACGGACACCTGCATAACCTGAAGTCGGAAATCAAGTATGAAGTCTGGTCGCACAAACGCAACCAGCAGCAACGCACACGGCCCATGGCGTTCCAGAAAGAACGTCTGAAAGAAGATTCGCGGCATCAGGACCGAATCCACCTACCGTTCAAATGACGGGAACCCAATATCGAATGTTAGTGGCTGGACTTCCGCCCCGGTACTTCCGGGGGCGCTCCGTCGAGCAGGCTATGAATCGCATTTATCAACCGACCTATGGGGGCCGGCTTGAGCAACAGCACATCCCATAGCGGCTCCTCTGGTTCGGGCGGTAGCGCGGCCGACAGCATGACGACCGGAATGTCGGCCGTCGCGGTGTCGCCCTTCAAGCGCCGGCACAGTTCGACGCCGTCCACGCGCGGCATCATCCAGTCGGTCACAATCAGACCCGGACTCTCGATGGCGGCCACCGCGAGCGCAACCTCTCCATCCCCGGCTGTAAGCACGCGGTATCCTTCCCGCTCCACCAGTTGTCGAAGCGGACGCAGAATATTCGGGTCGTCGTCAACGAGCAGTACGGTCGCCAATTGAGGTGCCACGTTTAAAGTCACATGGGGTGATGGTGTGGTGCAGCAATAGTCATACCTGAACTTGTCGGCACTCTGGAGGGCTGTGTTACCACCGGCCTTTGTGATGGAGTTCCTACAATTCATTCTGCGTGGTAATTTCTTCCGCGCAGCCACACCAATTACAACCTGGAGGCCATATGGCCGGACTGTCTGCATCGGCAGCGGACCGCGCACGGCGCGCGGGGTGTCTCGTCACGTCAGCGCTCGACGCGCGTGCGCATCGCCCACCCGACCATGCTGCGGAAAGCAGCGCGATGCACCGTCTGGCACAGGCACTGACGTCATCGGACGGTGTCATGCTGCAGACGCTCTCCGATATGGCACTGAGTCTGTGCGATGCGGGCAGCGCGGGCATCGGGCTGCTGGAAACCGGCGCTGACGGCGCCCCCGTGTTCCGTTGGGTCGCGGTTTCGGGCGCCTGTGTTGACACTGTGGGCACCACCATCCCGGTTGCAGACAGCCCGAGCGCCGTGACGCTCGAACTGGCCGCGGGGCAACTGTTTTCGTTTCCCCGGCGCTACTTCGCCTGCCTGGAACACGTTTCTCCGGAGATTATCGAAGAACTGGTCGTACCCATTCCGGGCGAACCTGAGCCGTGGGGCACCCTGTGGGTCATGTCCCACGACAGGGCACACCTTTTCGATGCGGAGGACCGCAGAATCCTGACCAGCCTTGCAAACTTCACCTGCGCGGCGCTCACCATGACCCGGGCGAAGGCTGACGCGGAAGCCAGGGCGGCAGAAGCCGAGGCCGCAAGGAATGCACTGGCCCTGGAAGAGTCACGCAAGGATGACTTCATTGCGACCTTGAGTCATGAACTACGCAATCCCCTCGCGCCCATCGACGGCGCCCTGACGGTCGCACGAAAACTCGCTACAGACAATTCCGCTGTGCTGGCTGCGTTGGGCATCGCCGACAGGCAGATGCGGATACTGAAACGGCTTGTCGGAGACCTGCTCGACGCGTCCCGGATAAGGCATGGCAAACTGTCCGTGCGCCCATCGTACGGGTTGCTCCAGGATATCGTGGCCGACGCGGTGACGGCGATGACGGCCGACGTCAGAAACGGCGAGCACCGACTGCATATCACTGTTCCGCCTTATCCGGTGACCGTTCACGCCGACGCTGCCCGACTCACCCAGGTCATATCGAACCTGCTGACGAACGCGGTGAAATACACGCCTCCCGGCGGCGACATCACTTTATCGGTCGAGGCACCGGACCTGAGCATCGCGTCGATACGCGGCTCATCGCCCCGAACTGCGGTCATCACGGTGAGAGACAACGGTGCGGGCATTTCATCTTCACTGCTGCCGCACGTCTTTGACATGTTTACCCAGTCGGCGTCGGCCCGCGGGCATGCAGAAGGCGGGCTCGGAATCGGACTGGCGGTCGTGAAGCATCTCGTTGCCGCACACAACGGCACGGTTATCGTTACGAGCGAGGGCGAAGGTAAAGGAACGGAAGTCGCTGTGCAGCTTCCCATCGTTTGCGAAAGCGCCGGCGAGCCCGTCGTGACCGCGACACGCCCGATGGCGCCGAGTCGTATCCTCCTTGTCGACGACAACGCGGACACCATGGAGGCGCTGGCTACGTTGCTGGAGCTCGAGGGGCATGAGGTGAAGCGGGCACAGAGCGGACCCGACGCGCTCTCGATAGTGGAATCATTTACTCCGGACATTACCCTGATTGACATCACGATGCCCGGCATGGATGGCGTTGAGCTTGCACAACTGCTTCGCCTTCGGGCCCAGTGCTCCCAGACGAAGCTGGTTGCATTAACGGGCTATACCGATGCTGCCAGCAGACTCGAGACTGACGAACGGGTATTTGACAGCCATCTCACCAAACCGCTGTCGCTTGAAGACCTGGCGGATGTCATGCGGCGCTCATAGAACTGGGCCACTTCACTGAACGGCGAAGCTGCGTGAACACTTTGCGAGAACTACACGCATGGAAACCAACAACGATGACGGGACGCTTGAGACTCGGCTCGTTCGAGTACTCGGGCAGGTGCAGGGTATCGGCTATAGGGAAGCCTGCGTACGCCGGGCGCAAGCGCTCGGCGTCACCGGCTGGGTGCGCAACCGATTGGACGGTTCGGTAGAAACGATGCTGCAGGGCTCACCCGAGCAGCTTGCCGACATGTGCGCCTAGTTGAGCGAGGGGATGTCTGCAGCGCTGGTCGACAAGCTCGAGGTGACCGAGGTGCAGCCGCCATTTGCCCGCTTTGACTACTTTGAGCGAGTGCCCACTCTGTAGAGGCGGGCAATTCGCTACAGCGGACAAGGTGGGGGCTTCCCCGCGCAGGCCTGCCGGGCAGCGCCATCGATGTTGTCAGCAGGATGGACTTCGGACCCTTTCGGCTGCGGGGACACCGCGCCCTTCGAAACCCATACAACCAGGCGGTAGCGCTATGCCTAACATCGAAGCGTGCCGCTGGCCCAACGGGCCCCAAAATTCAACCTCTCCGCGCCGGCCTACGACAATGACTTCGCTGGCCCCGCCTTCCAGATACGCGCGAACCCTCCGGTCAATGTCCAGCGGCCTGTCCCTATCGAGAAGCACCTCAACACAGAGGTCAGGCACGAACGGCACGGGGTCATCGCGGTCGAAACCCTCCCATTTTTCGCTCGGCATCCAGACGACGTCGGGAACCCTGATGCCAAAGGACAGGGTCGTCACCGCCACAGACATTGCGGCTAGATGACCAATCTGCTCGGTCAGCTGGCAAAAGACGTCTGTAAGCACTATCTGGCGCCTCGCCGAGGGGCGTGAATTCAATACCCTCTTGCCAAGCTCGTCCAACTCGTACCATTCCCGCGATGCCATGCAAAAATTCGGTGCGCTGATGCAACTGGTTCTGCCCGACGACCGCCCGGGCGTCTTCGTGAAACGCGATGCAGTTCAGAGAGTTATGGATTTCGGAACAGTAAAGCGACTGGTTTTCAAGGACGGCTCATGTCTGGATGTTCGATATGAAGGGCCGTACAGTGACCTTTTCGACGCGTGAACAGCGTGGGCATGCCTGCAGTTGCCTCGAGCCAGTCCGTCGCCCGTGACGCCCTGGTGGCAGACTTTGCAGCTTTGGGGGAGCGAGTTCTGAGTTTTGCTGCTGACGCGCATCTCGACGCGGCCGCGACCGGGAACGAGCGAAATGTCGAGCGGTCAGAATCCGCGTTTTACCCGCATTGCCCCACTTACTACAGCAGACTGCAACTTCACTGTCGGAATCTCGGATAACGTAACTGCGATTGAGCTAGGGCTTGCAAGACTCACGCGCACCGAATTAAGTGTGCTCTTCAAATTTTATTGGAAACGGATGATGGCAACTGGAACAGTGAAGTGGTTTAACGACGCCAAGGGCTTCGGATTTATCACGCCGGACGACGGCGGGGACGACCTGTTTGCCCACTTCTCGGAAATCAGCGCAGAGGGGTTCAAGTCGCTGCAGGAGAATCAGAAGGTCAGCTTCGACGTGAAGATGGGCCCGAAGGGCAAGCAAGCCGCGAATATCAAACCGGTCTAGGAAGAAATCTGCGTCTTGGAGGCGCACGATTCCCGGTCCGTCGGACATCGGATTTTCCGGGCGGAGTCGGCGCAAGAGCGCCGCCCGGCACCAAGCGCCGAGATTCCGCGTCACGCGAAGCTTGGGTATAGGCGGCGCCTGACTGGACTGTCTTCGCGGTCGCACGCAGACTGCAACGAAGGAATACCGCGCGAGCACCGCGCCACCGTGCAGTTCGCCAGCAAGAGGAATTTAATGGCCTGAGTTATGGCACGGCCAGGCATTCGACGGCGTGGCTACTCCTGAGCGCCTAGCCGATTTTCGTCACCCTGGCAGCCGGCCCTTCGGGTCGCCTCCATCCCCGTCGGCTCCAGATTCTTCCTCATCTATCTGAATCCGCGCTTGTTCCCAATACTCGTCGGCGCGGCCCTCCGGGCTGCCGTCTTTTTCCCAGAGTTCGTAGGCCCGTACACGAATCTTCTCTTCCCGCGAAACGTTGTCCATTGCATGGCTCCTGGCAGGTTCGCCACGACCAGCTACTCATCAATTTGCAAGCGACCTTTTCGATGGCAGATGGCGCAAGCGCTAACGAAAGAACCGACAAACTCAAAGTCGGCGAACATATGAAAGCTACCGGCACTTGACGTTCTGTACCCTATCCTGCGTTCCCGACAACTTGCCGCATAACACTCCCTAACCGGGAGCCTGACCGTGCAGATTGCCGGGTACACGTCCAACGGGACCGCTTTAGTAAGTCTTCTTCATTCCGCCGCTGTCGGAGGCAGGCGCATCCATTCCCCCCTTCTTCTGCATCTTCGGCTTCATCTGCTTTTGCGACATCTCACCCGATTTTCCCATCGTGTTTACCCCGGACGCGCCAGATGGCGACTCTGTAGTGCCGTTTGCATTCGGGGTTCCCATTCCAGCTCCACCCTGGCCCGCACCGGCGCCCCCGCCGCCACCTGTTCCCGCGCCTTGCGCGTAGGCGGCGGCAGACTAGCTCAGAATCAACGCCGAAAACAAGATTTCTTTCGCAGCAACTCGCATGATGGTCTCCCTCGTGTGCAGAGCGACTGGCTGCAATCTCGGCCGATGCAGCCCCTCCACCACGAGCCACGCAATTCGCGTGCCGCTGTTCGCGGTGGCATAGGGTCCTCGATTTCACCGTTGGCCGTTATCCACCCTGGTGCGCGTACAGGCGTTGCTGCCCTTAAGTCGCCTTCCGAATGCCAATAAGCGAAACGCTCCTTGAATTCCTATCTAAAGCTCGTCGCCGATTTTAGTAACCGAGCCCTCCGACCTTTGTGCCCGCGCAACGCAGGGGCAAGCCAGTCCTTCTGGGCCCGTGCCTTGAGGATTAGGTTCGGTAGCGCCAGGCGAAGCCTGGGATTGGAGGAAGTGTGTATTGCGGAAACCAGTCATTGGAATCCAGAGGGTTCGACTCCCTCCCGGTAAAGGCTAGCCACCAGCCGGAAGCGAGCCTTGCATGCGAGTGCGGTGACGCACTACTTGAAGCGTAGGCAGCAGGTACCGAAGCCATGTGATTGAGCCTCGAGATAATCAACTGTTGGTGTCTTCACTTTCCGAACACTGGGGACAGCACTGTGCGAGCCGTAATGGTGAGGCTCGCCAGACCGACCGGGGTCCGAGAGCAGGGCAAAGGTGCGAGGATGGATTCCCCAGGAACCTGGGAGGTCCTGTGTTCGACCGATCTTGTAGGGCCCTGAGGCACGGGGCGATATAAACCGGGCCACACCTTGCGGGGCTCTCCGCCGCAAGGAGCAAAACGAGGAGAGGAAGGATTGGAGCGAGCAAGCGAATCCATAAGCGACCTCGTATTCGGCACAGGAAGTCTTAGCGCCTTCATAGTACTGATGACGCCGGGGAACGCCGCTCGGGCGGACCCGGTCGAGGAAAGCTCGCAGGCGTTATCTCTCCTCACGGAGACAGCTAGGCCAGAGGCCAGCCACGTTGTCCCGGTGGCTTCACACGTCGTCGTTACCAACAACGCATGCACCGGTAGGCTACGGTCGACGGAACGACCGGTTTCCTGACCAGCCTTTCGGCTGGTTAAAACAATTGCATACGCGACTTCATGTCGCACTGGTCCAAGCCTGTCAGCACGTTTGGCTTGCTACTGGTGACGACGTTTATCGGAAGTTCACATATGTTGGTCGTACCCACTCATCCCTTGCTCCTCTCCGCCTTCGTGCTGGCAGATTCCGTCTTGCTTCGCAGCTCGACGTACCGTGAATCCGGCGGTTGCTTTGTCCCCGAAGCTTCACACCAAGCTGTTGCCAGCTTCGCATGTCCGGGTAGGGAACGGCTGATGGAACAGCCGGTTTCATCGGGTTTGAATTGCTTCCGTGAAACAGAGAAAACACGGGACTTGCAGGTCGCACCAGGCTTCCAAACCTGGCTGCTGGGTGTTTCCCAGCGGCTCGAAGATTATAAATCAGGGTGGGGTAGCACTTGTCACTTGTTCAGGCTAAGTGATCAACTTTGGCCGTTTGGATAAGGCCTCGTCAAAATCAAGCGCCATGTTTTGTTTAACGACCCTCATACGGGCTATTAAGTGACTTAACAGCCCGTATGAGGGCCGTTATACAGAATGGCTGCAAGATTTGATCGGTAAAGGACGGGCGCAACGAACCCGTCAGCAAAGAAGCGCCTGGCTCTGCTCACCTCACTCCATCTTCAACACTTCTTCCCGCATCCAACTGGCAAACGCCTGCACATGCTCAAGCTCCGCGTGGCGTTGCGCCACGTCGAGCCAATAGCCGAAAGGCCCGGTCACTTCGACATCGGAGAACCGCGCCAGACTCCCGTCCGCGAGTTCGTCGACGATCATGTTCCGATCGACAACCGCCAGCCCCGCGCCCTTGCGCGCGGCGTGGATCGCCTGTTCGAGCGTGGAGAATTCGGTGCCGTTTTCCGCGTAACGCGCGGGCATGCCCGCCTTTGCCAGCCAACTCGGCCAGAGGTCCAGCCTGGCCTCGTTATGCAGCACGTGCAGTGCAGGCATATGCTCGAGCAGCATCTCGAGCGGTTCGCCGAGTAGCCGCGGTGTACCGACCAGAATGTGGCGTTCGATCATCAGCAATTCGGAATGGGCGTCGGCCAACGCGTGGCGGCCGAAGCGGATGTTGCAATGACAATCGTCCGTGGCTGAGGTGCGAACGGAAAGTTCGACGTCGGGTAACTCGATACCGAGCGAACCGAGCCGTGGCGAGAACCACTGGGTCGCGAAGGTGGGCGGCACCGAAAGCACCAGGCGGCGCCGTCCTTTGGCCGCGGTGATCTGAAGGAAGCCTCGCTCGATCGTGTCGAAGGCTTCAGAGAGGCAGGGCAGGAATTGCTGGCCCGCCGGTGTCAGGCGAATGCCTTTGTGATCGCGCTCGAACAGTTTCGCGCCGAGCGATTCCTCGAGCAGCTTGATCTGCCGGCTCACCGCGCCCTGCGTCACGCACAGCGCGGTTGCCGCGCGATTGAAGCTCATATGGCGGGCGGTCTCTTCGAAGAAGCGCAACGCGATCAGCGATGGCAAGCGCCGCATAAATCACCCTCTGTCTCTTTGTTCATCCGTATAGGCTGGCTGATGTCGGGCCAGCGCCGACGCGGAATATCTGTTCGTGCCGCGCGTTGTTTCCGGCGCGCGTTTGCGGCCATCATCTGCCGGCACAGTCTCATTCTAAAAGGCAAACGTGCCGTTCGGCATCCGGGGGATTGTCGCATTCCGGCCCGATATTCTGCCTGAATGCGCTAAAAGAATTCTGGCGTGCGTTGGCGCAGATCAAATCGAATTTCGCATGCGTTAAGCCTCGGATTCTGAAGCGCCGCGAAAACCCCCGAATTCGCCTATTCTGACGAAGACGCGGGCCTCGCTGCCGGCGCGCCCTCTCACTCTGCGGAGAACCCGTGACCGTTCGCAATCTCGACGCCTTGTTCCGTCCTAAATCCGTCGCCGTGATCGGTGCTTCCGAGCGCCCGGGCAGCACCGGCGCGATGGTGTGGTCGCGCGTGCTGGAAGGCGGCTTCGACGGCCCCGTCTGGCCGGTCAATCCGAAGTACGACGCGCTCGGCGGCCACGCGGTGATCGGCGATGCAGGCGATTTGCCGCAAGCGCCGACCGTCGCGCTGATCTGCACGCCGCCGGACACGTGGCCGGGCATCATCCACAAGCTCGGTGGACTGGGCACTCGGGCGGTGATCATCGTGGGCGAGGTGCGTTGCGACGAAGACCGGCTGGCGCTGCGGCACGCGCTGTCGGCGGCGCGGCCGCATCTGTTGCGGATCGTCGGGCCGGGGAGCCTGGGCGTGGTGTCGCCGGCGTTGCACGCGCATCTGGGCGCGCCGTCGTGCACGGTGAAGGCGGGAGGCGTCGCGTGGATCTCGCAGTCGAATGCGCTGACCAATGCGGTGCTCGGCTGGGCGCACGCGCGCGGGCTCGGCTTTTCGCATGCGGTGGCGTTGGGCGGTGAGGCCGACGTGGATGCCGGCGACGTGCTCGACTATCTGGCGAGCGATCCCGGCACGCGGGCGATCCTGCTTGAACTGGATACGGTGCGCGCGGCGCGCAAATTCATGTCGGCGGCCCGGGCGGCGGCGCGCAACAAGCCCGTGCTGGCGTTGCGCTCGGGCCGCGCCGATCCCGCCGACGCGTTGTACACCGCAGCGTTCCGTCGCGCGGGCATGGTGCGAGTCGATTCGCTCGACGATCTGCTCGACGAAATCGAGACGCTCGGCGTGGGACGTGTGGCGGCTGGCGCGACGGCGACGCTGATCACCAGCGACAGCGGTCTTGCGACGCTCGCCTGCGACGCCTTCGCCGCCGCGGGTGACACGCTGGCGCCGTGGCCCGACGCAGCCAGCGAAGCGCTCAAGCAAACATTGCCGCACGCGGTGCCCGGCAATCCGCTGCAACTCGGCGATGACGCCCGTCCCGAGCATTTTGGGACCGCGCTTCAACTGCTCGCCGAGCATCGCAGCAGCGGCACGGCCTTCGTGGTCCACGCGTCGACGCATGGCGCGCCGGTCGGCGACGTCGCGCAAGCGTTGATCGCCAATCAGCGCTTTGCGTATCGCGGTTTGCTGGCGTGTTTCTTCGGCGGCGTGGATGCGGCGACACGGGACGCACTGCACGCCCAAGGCATTCCGGTGCACACGACGCCTCAGCGGCTCGCCCGCGCGTTCGCCCGGTTGGTCGACTACCGGATGGGCCGAGAACTCTTGATGCAGACGCCGGAGGATTTGCCCGCGCAGGTTCCCGAAGCGATCGACGCCGCTCAGGCGCAGGCACGCGCCGCGCTCGCGGCAGGTGAGCACCAACTAACCGGGAAAGCGGCGGCAACGTTTCTCGGGCGCTTCGGGCTAAGCGTCGAGCCGCACGCGGGCGGACAGCCGGAACCAACGGCCGAAAAGCGCGCGGAGCGGGAGCCGGACCCTTGCGCGGACCCGGCCGCTGTGCAGGCCAGGAAGCCCATCGTCGAGATCGCCGTCGAGCTTCACGACGACGACAACTTCGGCCCCGTTTTCCGCTTCACGGCGCCGTCGGCGGATGGCGTCTCCGACCCGCTGCGGGTCTACGGCCTGCCCCCGCTGAATCCCATGCTCGCGCGCGACATCGTTGCGCGTTCGCGCTACGCGCGGCTAGTTGCACCGGAGCCCGCCTTGGCCGCTTTGACAGCGCTGTCGCAAGCGGTCTGCGACGTCAAGGAGATCGTCGGCCTCGCGTTGACGCTACGGGTGTTCAGCGACCATGTCGTGGTAGTTGAGCCGACGCTGACGATCGCCGCGACCCGCAGCCGTCTTGCGATCGTGCCCTATCCGCGCCGCTTCGAAGAGACGCTCGACTGGCAAGGCGTGCGGGTGACGGTGCGGCCAATCCGTCCGGAAGACGAAGCCGCGCATCACGATTTCGTCGAAGCGATGACGCCGGAAGATTTACGCCTGCGGTTTTTCGGCGCGGTCGGCAGCTTCGACCACTCGCAGCTCGCGCGCATGACCCAGATCGACTACGACCGCGAAATGGCGCTGATCGCAACCGTGACGAGCGAAGAAGGTTTCACGCGGACGTTGGGCGTGGTGCGGGCGGTCGCCGACCCCGACAACGAGACGGCCGAATTCGCCGCCGCTGTGCGCTCCGACCAGAAGGGCCGCCGCCTCGGACAACTCCTGATGGACCGCATCATCAAATACGCGCGGGCGCGCGGCATCCATTGGCTGGTCGGCGAGGCGTTACGTGAAAATAGTCCGATGATCGCGCTGGCAAAGTCGTGCGGTTTCACGATTACGCCGACGGAGGATCCTGGCGTGGTGGGCTTCAGAATGGCGCTGGATGAACCGGCGGAGCCAGACGCGGCAGTGCTCGGATCGAGCAGCTAGCCGCGGACTGTGGCGTTAAGACTTGAGCACTGAACCCTGAACGTCAGGCCGGCAGCTTGGCCAACGCTTCGTCGACCTGCGCGCGGGTCACCGACAACTCTTCCAGCAACGCTTCGGCATAGATCGCGCCGGTCTCGCGTTCCAGACGCGCAATCGTCGCGGCACAACGGTTCGCGTCCTTCAGGGTGGCGATGAACGACTTCACCGATTCGCCTGCCTTGAAGGCGTCGAACAGCGGAACGCGGATGTCGTCCGGCAGCGGACGCGCCGTCCATTGGTACGGCTTGCCGTTGTAAGTGAACGAAGGCGGCAGCACGCGTTCTTTCTTCGCGGCCGGAATCAGGCCGAAAGTGCGCGCGGCGTCGCCGATCTGGTCGGCCGAAAACAGCTCGTCCGGGCTGATGTCGAATTGCTGAATGAAGGTCTCGATGCTTTGCATCGCCGCGGCGCGGTCGTCGCGGCGCTTTTGCGCATGAGCGACGATGTCGCGCAGTTCGTCGGCTTCTTCAGGCGTGATCGTGAAGCTCGACTGCTTCTGCTGGAGTTCGGAAAAACGCTGGAATTCGGAATCGGTCAGAAGTTTCGCCATTGCTTGATCGGTGAGCGCGCATGAGCGGACCCATGCGGCGTGATTTTTGAGAGGGTCGCCATTCTAAACCATGTGCGCTAGACGGCCGCTTCCCGAAACATCGACAGCGCCTGCACCGTCTCGCGCAGCAGCGCCGTCGCCGCTTCCAGCGTCGGCGCGACGTATTCGTCGATGCGCCGCAAGTACGGGCAGGTCAGCGCCGCGATTGCCTGGCCGGACGGTCCCTGGACCGGAAAGGTGACATCGGTCACGCCGAACGTCTGCTGGCTGTCCTTCTGCGAAAACCCCGCCGCGCGAATCCGCTCGCAGGTCTGTTCCAGGACATCGCGATCGATCGTGACTTCGCCCTTCACCTTGGTGTGCTCGGCCAGCATCTGTTCGCGCTGCTCGATGGTTTGGAACGCGAGCATCACGCGGCCCGACCCCGTATCGATCAGGCCGACCCGCGAACCGAGCCGCACCGACATCCCCCACGTGCCCGGTCCATCCACTTGCGCGATCACCAGCAGATTGCCGCGGTCGTATACCGCCAGATGACACGATTGCTCGGCGGCATCGGCGAAGCGCTGCATCAGCGGCAGCGCTTCGGTGATCAGCCGGTTCATCGGCGGATGACGATGCGCGAGCGCATACAGCTTCAGACTCAACGAATAACGGTCGCCCGCCGCGGAGCGCACCACGTATTGCCGCGCGACCAGCCGCTCGAGCATCCGGTACATCTCGCTCGCGTTGCGTCCCAGCAGTTTGGTGATTTCGGCGCGCGTCAGCCCCTCTTTCTGCTCGGCGAGCAGTTCGAGTATGTCGAGGCCCTTGTCCAGCGCAGGCGCGCGGTAACGGTCGACGTCGTCTTTGTCTTCTGCGTCCATCGTAAGGGTGGCTCCGTGTGTTGTTCTCATTATCTGGCGGCGAGTGTAAGTGCGTGGTGTGAATCTGGCGCGAGAGGGCGGTGGTCCAGGGAAAACACGGACGGTTAATGCAGTGCAGATTGCTTGACTTCGAAAAGTCCGTATATGAATAATACGTTCATTGGTGAATTTTCATCAATGCCGACAAGACGATAAGAAAGCGCAGGACGCAGTGCCCGTCATCCAGCATGACCGGATCACGCAGTTCAACAACGCAATACCTTGCATGGGGCCGGAGTAGGTGCTTTGCATGGGACCAGAGTAAGCGCTGAAGCGCCAACTCTGGTCGACAGCTAAAGCGCTAACTCCGGACCGACAAAGGAGACAACCATGTCGTTCGCAAAGGGGCCGCTCGCGGCTCGTCGTGGGTTCCGCAGTTCGCTATTTGTCGCAGCCGCGGCAGCTTGCGTCGCCGGCCTTGCTGCCAGCAGTGCCGCGCAGGCCGCCGAAGCCGGCAAGGTCGGCCTCGGTCTGCCGCTTCTCACGTCGCCGTTCTGGCAGTCGTACAATAACTATCTGCCCAAGTACGCGAAAGACATGGGCATCGATATCCTCTCGCCGGTCAATTCGAACGGCGATCCCGCCCAGCAGATTACCGACATGAACAACCTGCTGAACCTCGGTGCGAAGGGCATCGTGGTCGGCCCGCTGGATTCGGCCGCGATTAGCCGCGCGCTCGATGCAGCGGCGGCGAAGAACGTGCCGGTGGTTGCCGTCGACGTCGCGCCGACGCAGGGCAAGGTCGCGATGGTGGTGCGTGCGGACAATCACGCCTATGGCGAGAAGGCGTGCAAGTACATTGGCGAGCATGTGAAATCGGGCAAGGTCGTGCAGATCATGGGTGACCTGGCCTCGGTGAACGGGCGCGACCGCTCCGAAGCGTTCCGCTCGTGTTTGAAGGGTTTCCCGGGTTTGTCGCTGCTGGAAATTCCTGCGGCCTGGAAGGGCGATGTCGCGGCTACCGCGCTCGACAGTCTGCTCACCGCGAATCCTGACGTGAAGGCGATCTACATGCAGGCGGGTGGCGTCTATCTGTCGCCCACACTGCAAACCCTGCGCCGCAAGCAGATGCTGTTTCCGGTCGGCGACGCAAAGCACGTTGTGATCGTCAGTAACGACGGCATTCCTCAGGAGTTCGACGCAATCCGTCGCGGCGATATCGACGCCACCATTTCGCAGCCCGCCGATTCCTACGCGAAATACGGTCTGTTCTATATCAAGGCCGCGTTGGCCGGGCAGACCTTCAAGCCGGGCCCGACGGATCACGGCAGCAACATCATCCAGTTGGCGCCGGGCATTCTCGAAGATCAATTGCCCGCACCGCTCGTCACGAAGTCGAACGTCGACGACAAAGCCTTGTGGGGCAATACCGTTAAATGAGCGAGCCGACGCCCTCCGTGCCGGTCGTCGAAGCGTTTGAGGTCACCAAACGCTTCGGCTCCACGGCCGCGCTGAAAGACGTCAGCATTCGCGTGATGCCCGGCGAGTCGCATGCGCTCGTCGGGCGCAACGGTGCCGGCAAATCGACGCTGGTGTCGATCCTCACCGGCCTGCGCAAGCCCGATACCGGCGAGGTGCGTTTCAGCGGCACGGCCGCGCCTTCGATCGCGGATCGCGATGCGTGGCGCGAGCGCGTCGCCTGCGTGTATCAGCATTCCACGATCATCCGCGACTTGAGCGTCGCGGAGAATCTGTTCATCAACCGGCAGCCGTTGCGCGGCGGTGTGATCGATTGGGGCGCGATGCGCCGCGACGCGCGTGAGCTGCTCGACCACTGGAAGATCGACGTGCGCGAAGATGCGCGCGCCGGCGACCTGAGCGTGGAAGCTCGGCAACTCGTGGAGATCGCGCGGGCGCTGTCGTACGGCGCGCGCTTCATCATTCTCGACGAACCCACCGCGCAACTCGACGGCGACGAGATCAAGCGCCTGTTCCGCCGCATCAGCGAGTTGCAGCGCGAAGGCGTGACCTTCCTGTTCATCTCGCACCATCTGCAAGAGGTCTACGAAATTTGCCAGGCCGTGACGGTGTTGCGCGACGCGCGGCATATCGTCAGCGCGCCGGTTTCCGCATTGCCGCGCGAGCAATTGATCGAAGCGATGACCGGCGAGCGCGGCGGCCTTGCCGTCGCCGATGCGGCGGCGCGCGCCGCGTTGCCTGCGGATACGGCCATTGCGCTCGAAGTCAACGATCTGGCCGGTTCCGATTACGAAGGCGTGTCGTTCAAGGTGAAGCGTGGCGAAGTGGTCGGGTTGACCGGCGCGACGAGCAGCGGCCGTACGAGCGTGGCCGAGGCGATTGCGGGTCTGCGCGCGGCGAAACGCGGCTCGATCAGCGTCGACGGTGTAACGCTGCCGCCAGGTGACGTGCCGGCGGCGTTGGCGCACGGCATCGGCTGCGTGCCGAAGGATCGCCATCACGAAGGCCTGGTGCTGACGCAATCCGTTGCCGAAAACGCTTCGATGACGATCGCGCGCCTGCTCGGCAAGTTCGGGATCGCGCCACCCGCGAAGAAAAATGCCTTCGGCCAGAAGATGATCGATGCGCTCGGCATCGTCGCGCAAGGTCCCGAGCACATTGTTTCGGGACTATCGGGCGGCAATCAGCAGAAGGTGGTGATGGCGCGTGCGCTCGCCACCGATCCCAATGTGCTCGTCCTGATCGACCCCACAGCGGGCGTCGACGTGAAATCGAAAGAAGCGTTGCTGTCAGTCGTGGATCGCGTGCGCGAAGACGGCAAAGCCGTGCTGGTCGTATCAGGCGAACTCGACGATTTGCGCACCTGTGACCGTGTGCTAGTCATGTTCCGTGGCCGTGTCGCGGCCGAATTCCCCGCGGGTTGGCAGGACCACGACCTGATCGCATCCGTTGAAGGAGTCAGTCTCCATGAAGAATAGTGTGCCCAGTCCTGCATTCGGCACCGCGCAAGCTCAAGCGCAGCCGCAGGCCGTCGTGGCCGCGCCGCGCGGCAAACGTGCTCGCAGCGAACTCGCACGGCTGCGTGACCTGGCGTTGCTGCCCGCGCTCGCGTTGCTGCTCGTGATCGGCGCGTTTGTCAGCCCAAGCTTTCTCACGAAGGCGAATCTGATCAGCGTGCTGGGTGCGTCCGCGGCATTGGCGTTGGTCGTGCTCGCGGAATCACTGATCGTGTTGACCGGCAAATTCGATCTGTCGCTTGAGTCGACAGTGGGCATTGCGCCCGCTGTCGGTGCGATGCTGGTGATGCCGGCGGCATCCGCGGGTTTCGGCATGCAATGGCCCGCGGCCGCGGGCTTGCTCGCCATTCTCGTGGTCGGCGCGGCGATCGGCTTCGTCAACGGCTTTCTCGTTGTGCGTCTGCGGCTGAACGCCTTCATCGTCACGCTGGCCATGCTGATCGTGTTGCGCGGCATGCTGGTCGGCGCAACCAAAGGCGGCACGCTGTTCGATATGCCACCGTCGTTCTTCTCGCTCGCCACCACCATCGTGTTCGGTTTGCCGTTGTCCGTGTGGCTCGCGGCAGCTGCATTTGCGATCGCGGCGTTCGTGCTGCGCTATCACCGCCTGGGTCGCGCGTTGTATGCGATCGGCGGCAATCCGGAAGCGACGCGCGCGGCGGGGATTCGCGTCGAGCGTATTACGTGGGGTGTATTCGTGCTCGGCAGCATGCTGGCCTCGGTGGGCGGTTTGATCGTCACCGGTTATGTTGGCGCGATCAACGCGAATCAGGGCAACGGCATGATTTTCACGGTGTTCGCGGCGGCGGTGATCGGCGGCATTTCGCTCGACGGCGGCAAGGGCACGATGCTCGGCGCGCTCTCCGGCGTATTGCTGCTCGGCGTCGTGCAGAACCTGCTGACGCTCGCCCAGGTACCGTCGTTCTGGATTCAGGCGATCTACGGCGCGATCATCCTCGGCTCGCTGATGGTGGCACGGCTCGCCAGCGGCGAAGGCCAGAACTGATTCGCACACATTCTGGAGAACTCATTTGACCAGCCGTCCATTGCAAACCGACTCACGCCTGATCCTGCTCAGTCCCACGGACAACTGCCTGATCGCGGCGGCGCGTCTCGATGTGGGCACGCAAGTCGAGATCGAAGGCGAGCGCGTGACGCTGACCAAAACGATCGACCTCGGCCACAAAGTAGCGCGCGTTGCCCTCGCCAAAGACGACAAGGTGTTGCGTTATGGCGCAGTGATCGGGCACGTGACCGAAGCGGTGGCGCGCGGCGCGCATCTGCATACGCACAACCTCGAAAGCGATTACCTGCCCACTTATACGCACGACGCGGGTCACGAGTTCGTCCATCACTGATTTGAGCACTATGAAGTGGCCTTGCGCCGCGCTGGAAAGATCATGACCGACACTTCCGTAGCATCTGCTGTCTTGCAGCAGCCCGCGTTGCAAGGCTATCTGCGCAGCGATGGCCGCAAAGGCATCCGCAATGTGGTTGCGGTGGCGTATCTGGTCGAGTGCGCGCATCACGTCGCGCGCGAGATCGTCACGCAGTTTCGCGAACCGCTCGATGCGTTCGACGATCCTTCAGCCGAGCGCGAGCCGCCGGTGCATCTGATCGGCTTTCCCGGCTGCTATCCGAATGGTTACGCCGAAAAGATGCTGGAGCGTCTCACCACGCATCCCAACGTAGGCGCGGTACTGTTCGTGTCGCTCGGGTGCGAGAGCATGAACAAGCACTACCTCGTGGACGTCGTACGCGCGAGCGGCCGTCCCGTCGAAGTCCTGACGATTCAGGAAAAAGGCGGCACGCGCAGCACGATTCAATACGGCGTCGACTGGATTCGCGACGCACGCAAGCAACTTGCCGCGCAGCAAAAAGTGCCGATGGCGCTGAGCGAACTGGTGATCGGCACGATTTGCGGCGGCTCGGACGGCACCAGCGGTATTACGGCGAATCCCGCAGTGGGCCGCGCATTCGATCACCTGATCGACGCGGGCGCGACTTGCATCTTCGAAGAAACCGGCGAACTGGTGGGCTGCGAGTTCCACATGAAAACGCGCGCCGCGAGGCCGGAACTCGGCGATGAAATTATTGCGTGTGTGGCGAAGGCGGCGCGCTACTACTCGATCCTTGGACATGGCAGTTTTGCAGTCGGCAACGCGGACGGCGGCCTCACTACGCAGGAAGAGAAATCGTTGGGTGCGTATGCGAAAAGCGGTGCGTCGCCGATTGTCGGCATCATCAAACCCGGGGATGTACCGCCGACCGGCGGTCTCTATCTCCTCGACGTCGTGCCCGATGGCGAACCGCGCTTCGGCTTTCCGAACATCAGCGACAACGCGGAAATCGGCGAATTGATCGCCTGCGGCGCGCATGTGATTCTGTTCACGACCGGGCGCGGATCGGTGGTTGGCTCGGCGATATCGCCGGTTATCAAGGTGTGCGCGAATCCCGCGACGTATCGCAATCTCGCCGGCGATATGGACGTCGATGCAGGCCGCATTCTCGAAGGCCGCGGCACGCTCGACGAAGTAGGCCGCGAAGTGTTTGAGCAAACGGTGGCGGTGTCGCTCGGCGCGGCGTCGAAATCGGAAACGCTCGGACATCAGGAATTCATCCTGACGTATAAGACTTTTGAACCTGTGGGCCCGGCTTGCCTGCCGTCGAGGGCTGCACCGCCGCATCAGGTTGTTGCGATCGCGCAGTATTGAGGGGCCTATCGGCAATCAGTCCGAGCCCAAGCCGTAATCGATTCGGCGACTATCAGTGCAGCCGTCAACGCGCCAATCGCGTCGCCGTCAGCGTGGCGGGCAAACATCGGCGGCACGTGCTAAAACACTATCAAACAGGAGACTGAGTCCATGACGGCAAAGGTCGGTTCGAAGATCGAACAGCGGCGCGGCATCGGCCGCCGTGCATTGCAGGTAACCGGATTAGGGCTTGGTACGGCGCCCTTGGGCGGCCTCTATCGCGACCTGTCCGAAGAGGAAGCGCACGCCACCATCGCCGCTGCGTGGGACGCCGGCGTGCGTTACTTCGATACTGCGCCGCATTACGGCAACACGAAGGCCGAACATCGTCTGGGCGATGCGCTACGCCGTTATCCGCGCGGCGAGTATGTGTTGTCCACCAAAGTAGGCCGCCGCTTTGTGCCGCGCACTACGCCCCACGATCCAAATGACGGCTGGCAAAATCCGCTGCCGTTCGAAGGGATCTACGACTACACGCATGACGGCATTCTGCGTTCGTTCGAAGACAGCCAGCAGCGCCTCGGCATGGTCGATATCGATATTCTTCTCATACACGATATCGGCCGATTCACGCATGGCGACAACAACCCCCACTATTGGCGGCAACTGACCGAAGGCGGCGGCTTTCGTGCGCTCGACGACTTGCGCTCCGCGGGCGCGGTGAAGGCGGTTGGGCTCGGCGTCAACGAAGGCGCGGTCATACTCGAGACGATGGCTGAATTCGATATCGATTGCGCGTTGCTCGCGGGCCGTTATACGCTGCTCGAACAGACCACCCTCGACGACCTGTTGCCGGCATGCGAACAGCGTGGCGTTAGCATCCTGTTAGGCGGCGCGTTCAATTCGGGCATTCTTGCGCGCGGTGTTGAAGGCGATCTGAAATTCAATTACGGCGATGCGCCGAGCGAAGTTATCGAACGCGTCGCTCGGCTCGAAGCGGTGTGCCGGGTGCATGGCGTGTCGCTGGCTGCCGCGGCCTTGCAGTTTCCGTATGCGCATCCGGCGGTCGCGACCGTGTTGACCGGCGCGCGCAGTGCCGACGAGTTGCGCGAGAACGCCGCGTCGTTCGAGCTGCCGATCCCTGCGGATTTGTGGTCCGCGTTGCGTGACAAAGGCTTGCTCGACAGTCGCGCGCCCGCACCAGAGGACTGATTTGACGATGCCTATCGACGCGCACCAGCACTATTGGGACCCCGCTCGCGGCGACTACGAGTGGCTCACGCCGGAACTGAAGATCCTGTACCGGACGTTCGGTCCCGCCGATCTCAAACCGCTACGCGAAACGGCGGGCATCGAGCGGACGGTGGTGGTGCAGGCGGCGCCGACGATCGACGAAACACGTTACCTGCTGGACATCGCGCGCGAAGAGCCCTCGATCGCAGCCGTGGTGGGTTGGGTGCCGTTGCTCTTGCCGACTGCGCCGGAAGTAATCGACGCTTTCGCGCACGAGCCGAAGTTCAAGGGCGTGCGGCCGATGCTGCAGGATTTACCCGACGACACCTGGATCGCGAATCCGGACCTGGCGCCCGCAATCGAAGCATTGATCGCGCACGACCTCGCGTTCGACGCGTTGATTTACGCGCGGCACGTCGAGCATTTCGAAACGTTCGCGGCGCGTTTTCCTGCGTTGCGCATTGTTGTCGATCACGGCGCGAAGCCCCCGATCCGCTACGGTCGCGCGGCCTGGCAGCCGTGGGCCGATGCCATCACGCGGCTCGCAACGTTGCCGCAAGTGCACTGCAAGCTGTCGGGACTGGTGACAGAAGCTTCGCCTGGCTGGACCGAGGGAACCCTGCAACCGTATGTCGATCATCTGCTGAAGTCGTTCGGTCCCGCGCGCTTGATGTGGGGCAGCGACTGGCCGGTGCTCGATCTGAACGGCGACTATCTGCTCTGGCACTCGGTGGCGAACACCTTGCTCGCGTCCTTGAGCGACGACGAGCGTGAGGCGGTTTTTGGCGGCAATGCCGCCGCGTTTTATCGGCTTTGATGTGACACGCGCGTTGTGAAAGCACGTTGCGAAGACAAGCGAAAGCCCATTCAACTGGAGTCGTACATGACACAAAGACTGGCCGGCAAGACGGCCCTGATCACAGCGGCAGGACAAGGCATCGGTCTGGCCACTGCGGAACTGTTCGCGCGCGAAGGCGCGCGCGTGATCGCCACCGATATCCGCATCGACGGACTCGCCGGCAAGCCGGTCGACGCGCGCAAGCTCGACGTGCGCGACAACGCTGCGATCAAGGCGCTGGCGGGCGAACTCGGCGCGATCGACGTGCTGTTCAACTGCGCGGGCTTCGTACATGCCGGCTCCATTCTCGAATGCAGCGAAGAAGATTGGGACTTCGCCTTCGACCTGAACGCGAAGGCGATGTACCGCATGATCCGCGCGTTTTTGCCCGCCATGCTGGAGAAGGGCGGCGGGTCGATCATCAATATGTCGTCGGCGGCGTCGAGCGTGAAGGGCGTGCCGAACCGCTTTGCATACAGCGCGTCGAAGGCCGCGGTGATCGGGCTGACCAAGTCCGTCGCTGCGGATTTCATCACACGTGGTGTACGCTGTAACGCGATCTGCCCGGGCACGGTGGCTTCGCCGTCGCTCGAACAGCGGATCGTCGAGCAGGCCAAAGCGCAAGGCGCGACGCTCGAGGCCGTGCAGGCGGCCTTTGTCGCGCGCCAGCCGATGGGCCGCATCGGCAAGCCGGAAGAGATCGCCGCGTTGGCGCTGTATCTCGCGTCTGACGAATCGGCGTTCACCACGGGTCACGCGCATGTGATCGACGGTGGCTGGTCGAACTGACGCGTCCGGCTGCTCACTGCAAGCTAAGACACACGAACCGAATACCACTGAACGTAAAGGGAAGTGCAACGATGAAACTGCTTCGTTATGGGCCGAAAGGCCAGGAAAAGCCGGGCTTGCTCGACGCGCAAGGCAAGATTCGCGATCTGTCGAAGGTGGTCGGCGATATCGACGGCGCTGCGCTGAGCGACGAAAGCCTCGCCAAACTGCGCGCGCTCGACCCGGCTTCGCTGCCGGTCGTGGAAGGCAATCCGCGCATGGGCCCGTGCGTCGGCAAGATCGGCAAGTTCATCTGTATCGGGTTGAACTACGCGGACCACGCGGCTGAATCGAATCTGCCGGTGCCGGCGGAACCGGTGATTTTCAACAAGTGGACGAGCGCGATCTGTGGCCCGAACGACGACGTCGAAATTCCGCGCGGCTCGAAGAAGACCGACTGGGAAGTCGAACTCGGCGTGGTGATCGGCAAGCCGGCGAAAAATATCGACGAAGCGAACGCGCTCGATTACGTCGCCGGTTATTGCGTGATCAACGACGTGTCGGAACGCGAATGGCAGATCGAACGCGGCGGCACGTGGGACAAGGGCAAGGGCTTCGATACGTTCGGCCCGATCGGTCCGTGGGTCGTCACGCGTGACGAAGTGGCCGATCCGCAGAACCTGAGTCTGTGGCTCGAAGTGGACGGCCACCGTTATCAGAACGGCAGCACGAAGACGATGGTGTTCGGCGTTGCGAAGCTGGTGTCGTATGTGTCGCAGTGCATGAGCCTGCAACCAGGCGACGTGATTTCGACCGGCACGCCGCCGGGCGTCGGCATGGGCGTGAAGCCGAATCCGGTGTATCTGAAGCCGGGCCAAACGATACGTCTCGGTATTGAGGGTCTCGGCGAACAGACGCAAAGGACTTACGCGGCGGAGTGATATGCCCGCCTGGCGAGCGCGGTTGTTGATCTAAAAAACGAAGAGGCCGTTCCCGCGCGATGCGGGAACGGCCTTTTGCTCATCTTGCGCTCGTTTTCGCTTGTTACCCTGCTGGCTCGTGCTCGCCGTTCTCGCTGATGCGATTGATCGTGCCTTGTGCCACCGCGACGAGCTTCTCGCGGTCGCCTTCCATCACATACACATTGCACTGGCAGGTTGCCTGAAGCCGGCCCGCGTAGACGACCTTCGCCCGCGCGATCAGCGTGCCGTTCACCACCGGCCGCAGATAGTTGATCTTGTACTCGCCGGTCACGACCCTCGGGCCCAGCGACAGCGCGCCGGCGAACGTCAACGCGTTGTCGGCGAGATAACTGATCACGCCGCCATGCACGAAACCATGCTGCTGCCGCAGTTCGTCGCGGATCGGCAGGCATAGCGTCAGTTCGCTGGTGCCCGTGTGCATCAGTTCAGCGCCGAGCAACATGCTGAACGGCTGGGCATGCAGTGCGCCGCGCGCCCGGTCGAGGATGTCGGTCATCGTGATTCCTTTGGGCGTGGCCCGCAGTGGCATCTGCACCGGCGTGCGTTGTGCAGTCCCTACCCACTCTAGGAAGCGCCGACGCGCCGCGTCAAGGTGAATCCAAAATATCTGTGCGGCATTGTTGCGCAAAATGACGGAAATTGCGGAGTTGGCCGATGAAAAGGGCTTGTAAGACGATCTTTCGCGGAATTGATCTCAAGCAAAGTTCGGCCTTGCCGTTAACCCGGACGTAGCTCCCGTCATTCTTTGCTTTAGGTGTTCACGATGTTCAGCAAGATCAAAGTCGCTTCCGGCCTGTTGTGTGTTCTGGCCGCGTTCTGCGTTTTCCAGCTTGTTACGGTGGGTTTGGGGTTCTGGTCGCTCACGCGCACGCATGACGACGTGGGCGATCTGTCGAACATCGCCTTGAAGCAGGTGGACGCGGTCAATGAAACGACCCAGCATCTGATGGACGCGCGCATCAACCTGTCGCGAGCCGGTACGCGTATGGTGCGCGGCGGCGCCGAGCCGAGGGACATCGTGCAGCACGCACGCGAGCAATTGACGGCGGCCGATCAGTCGTTCGGCGCCTTCATGAGCGCGCAGAAGACCAGCGACGAAAACACCACGCGCGCTGCTGCGCTCGCCGAACGTTATAAGAAACTGCACGACGCGCTCTCGGAGCTGGTGCAGTTTCTCGACGGGAACAATATCCAGGCCTTTCTCGACCAGCCGACGCAGGGCTTCCAGGACGCCTATCTCGCCGAGTCGCGCAACTTCGTGCAATTCGGCGACGCCGCGAGCCGCGCGTCGATCGATTCGATCGACGCGCGCATGGCGACGTTCCGGGCCGTGAGCATCGTGATCCTGGTTTTACTGGTGGCGGGCACGTTCGGTGTGTACGCGGCGCTCCGCAAGGGCGTCGTGGCGCCGCTGGAAGAAGCCGGCCGTCATTTTGACCGCATCGCGCAAGGGCGTCTGGATCAGCCGATCGCTTCGCGCGGCACCAACGAGATCGGCCGCCTGTTCTCGGGTCTCGCGAAAATGCAGGCCAGCGTGGCGCGCACCGTGCAAACCGTGCGCGAATCCGCCGACTCGATTCACCTCGGCGCCGACGAAATTGCCACCGGCAACGCCGATCTGTCGGCACGAACGGAAAACCAGGCGGCGTCGCTTGAAGAAACCGCGTCGAGCATGGAGGAATTGACCGCCACGGTGCGCCAGAACGCCGATCACGCCCGCGAGGCCAATGCGCTCGCCGAAACCGCGCTCGAGGCCACCTCGCGCGGCAGCGAAGTGGTCAACGAGGTGGTCGACAAGATGCGCGGCATCGCGCAAAGCTCGGACAAGATCGCCGAGATCATTTCGGTGATCGACGGTATCGCGTTCCAGACCAATATCCTCGCGCTGAACGCAGCCGTCGAAGCAGCCCGCGCCGGCGAGCAGGGCCGTGGTTTCGCCGTGGTGGCGGGCGAGGTGCGTGGTTTGGCCCAGCGCAGCGCGCAGTCGGCGAAGGAAATCAAGACGTTGATCAGTGAGTCGGTTGCCGAGATTCAGGGCGGCTCGACGCTGGTCGAGCATGCCGGCGAGGCGATGAGCAACGTTTCGGCGTCGATCTCGCGCGTCACGCAGATGATGGCGGAAATCAGCGCGTCGTCGCTCGAACAGAGCACGGGCATCGAGCAGGTCAACCAGGCGGTGGTGCAGATGGACGAGATGACGCAGCAGAACGCGGCGCTTGTGGAAGAGGCCGCAGCCGCGGCAGCTTCACTGCATCAGCAGACGCAGCAATTGAAACAGGCCGTGTCCGTGTTCGAAATTTCTGAAACTGTGTTGCGCACGCAACAATTTGACGAACTGGGCGGTCGAAGGACGGAATTCGCGCTGTCCGGGATGCGGGCAATTTGAGCCGCGAGAGTGCCCCAAAAGAGGGCATCGGCAAAAGAAAATGGCCCGCCAAAGCGGGCCATTTTGCATTAGACGCAAGCGCCTAAGGGTGCTTCAAGTACCGGAAGGTACTTAGGCCGGCTGGATGTTCGCAGCCTGCTTGCCCTTCGGGCCTTGCTTAACTTCGAACGTCACCTTCTGGTTTTCCTGCAGGGACTTGAAGCCGCTGCCTTGAACTTCCGAAAAGTGCGCGAAGAGGTCTTCACCGCCGTCGTCCGGCGTGATGAAGCCAAAGCCCTTTGCATCGTTAAACCACTTCACAGTACCTGTTGCCATTTTTAATCCAATAAATGTTGTGTGTTGCATTCGCGACCGCTATTTCTCAACGTGAGATCGAGCGCGAAGTGAGAGTTGTATCACGTCTTTATGATGGACGCCAATCAACACGTATTCGGGTATTCCCCTGATTAGGCCCTTTTGAGGCCTGGAAAGCTTTTTGCAGGGGTGCTGCAACCGGTAGGGTAAACTGTTTGTATTACTCTTCCAGGAAAAACATTGACACACTATTTGCAGGAAGAACTCACCTCGTTCTGGAGTCGTTTGACCCCTTATCTCGCGATATTGGAGTCGAAATCACCTCAAGAGAACGCCCCGGACCCGGTCGGCCGTATTACGGTCGATACCGCAGATCACCAGGCTTTCGCCCTTCACACCACCGACAAAAAACCACACGGCGATACGTCGGACACCCCCACCGGTCACAGCGCGACCTACACGCGATTTAAAACCGCCGACGCCGACTGGGGCCCGTGGCAACGCGAAGAATATTGATTGACCGGTCAGTCGGCTTTTAACGCCGACGCCCGGGGGATGCTGGCCGGCGCTTAGCCCGGCAAGGCGTCATAGGCGGTCGCAAGGTGATAGGGCGTGGTCGATGGCATGTCGGCGCGCGCCACGTCACCGGCGGCCGTTTTGCATTCGAACCAGCCTTGCGGGCGCAGGAAGCGTTGCTGGAAAAGCCCGATTTGCCGCGGCAGTGCGGCGAGCACGGCGGGGTCGTCATGGCTCGCCAGGGCGCGCAGATATTCCGTCTGAGCCCAGATCCGCTGGGTGGCGTCCTTGATCCGCCCGGTTTCGTCGAGCGAGGCGCACACGCCGCCTGTATGCGGGTCCACGCCATATTGCTGCGCGAAGCCGAACGCACGCGTCAGCGATTCGTCCAGACCGGAGGCTTCGAACAACGCGCCCGCCTGCTTGACCAGCCAGAACCACTCGAACTGGTGTCCCGGTTCCAGACGGTTGTCGTCCGCGCCAATTGGTAATTCGGCGATACAACCGGTGGGCGCATGCACGAAGTGATGTGCGATGGCGCCGGCAAGTCGGCGCAACGGGGCGTCGAAGGTGTTGTCGCGCGTGGCGCTGCGGGCGGCCAGCCAGGCCTCGGTCAGATGCATCAGGGGATTCTGGATCGGCATGCCGGTCACACGGGCGAAATCCGCGGTGAGCGCGGCGTTGAACAGATCGTCCGCGGCCGCGAAGTGCGACTGAATCAGTGCCGACGTTCGATGCACGACGTCCAGCGCGTCGCGATTGCCGGAACGGCCGCCATATTCCGCACAGGCGAACACGACGAATGCAATCGTGTACAGGTCTTTGGTGGTGTCGAGCGGCGCGCCCTGCGCATCCACGCTATAGAACCATCCGCCGTGGCGCGTGTCCTGAAAGGTGTGGATCAGCGAATCGAATAGCACCTGGGCATGAGCCGCATCGCCCGCTTGCGAGAACACGAACAATTGCCGCGCGCATGCCATCGCCCGGTAACGTCCCGCGGGCAACGGCTCGGGACCTTCGGCGCTGACTGCTTCGTACGGCAACTTCAGCGCGGTGTTGAACCCGGGCCCGCGCCACAGCGGCAGCACCACACGAGTGAAGTGATCCCGAAGCGTGGTGGCGAGAGTGATCGTGGAAGCGGTGGAAGGGGTCATGCTCTGCATAGTTCGGTTGGTCAAATGCGGTCGTTCGCGGTCGTTCGAAATGCTTGCGGACTCAGTTTGTTGCGATGGATGCGCCCGCGTGCGGGCAAGCATAAAGCAAACGTCCGCCGCTGGCACTCTGAGACGGGTGCGGAATACGCTTCGCAAAATTTCAGATGCCCGCGCGTCAAGCCGTTTGTGATGGAGCAAAGCGACGACGCGCCGGAGTGCGATGAAGTCATGATCACCCTGCATCGCGTGTCGAATACCGAATATGAAGCCATCTGCGCACGCTTGCGTCAGTTGCATGGCGTCAAGCAGTTCCGGCAGGACGAAGCGTCGTCTTAAAAAGCGGAAAATCGTCGGCGAATGGCTTCGGCTGGGGCGGGTGGCCATGCGACAATGCGGTCTCGAAAAATTCCAAGGGCATTGACGAGCGGTGCTCGGCGCCCGCTTTCCGGCGACGACCGCTTTTTTCTCTATGGCAGATTCCGCAGCATCCACGCAGTCCCGGCCTCAGCGCGCCGCTTCGAAGAAGCGGCGTCAGGCCACCGTCTCGACCGAAACTGAAAACAAGCTGGCGCGCGCCGCGCGCTCGGCACAACGTCTCGCGCAACTGAGCGATGCCGCACGCGACGACAGCACACTCGACCTGTTCCCTGACGATCCCACCCGCGCCACGCTGGAAGCGATGAACATCGACATCCGGCAAGGCACGTTGCATGGCTTTGAATTACCCGATGTCGTGCTGGCTGCGGTTGGCGTGATCGATACCGACGGTGTCGCGCTGGAGGCAAGGGCCGCGCGCCGCGCGCCTCGTGCTGCAAAATCCGATGAACCGGCGCCGGTGAATGCGCAATTGAGCGGGTTGGAGACGGAGACTGTTGAGACGGTGGCTCCGCTGGTTGGCGAGCTGGCTTTCGGGGATGCCGAGGCGTCGGCCGAAGAGAAGCCGGCGGCATCGACGCGTGACGTGAGCACGCCGTTGACGTCCGCGATGGCGGCCGCGACCGTGGCGCGCAGCGTGACCGCGCTGCGCCAGGTGGCCGAGCCGGATGCCACGGCGGCAGATGCAGCGGTTGCATCGACGTCGGGCGGCGCCACACCGCCAATGCCGCCGCAGCGCGTCGCCACGACCGTTGCCAAGGCGACGACGGCTTCGCGAGAAGCAGCCGGTGCCGAAGCCGCGGATGCGGGAACGGAGCGCTTGGCATCTTCGACGGAGTCCGAGGCTGGAGTGATGGCTGCTGGGGCGAAGCAGGCCGCCAAGCCGTCGGGCGATGTGCCGGCATCTGCGACTGCTACAGCGTCCGTGCACGCATCCGCTGCTTTCGCTGCGCCTGCCTTTCGGGAAACGCAGCGCGCCGAAGCTGCCGCGGCAGCGCTGCGCGCCGCGCCTGAACTCGACCGCGCGCGTGCGACAGCCTTCGCCGATACCGTCGACGCGCTATATGGCGTGATCGCCGATCAACGCCGCGCCGCAACCGACCATTCACGTCGCATGAAATGGATGCTGTCGATCGTGGTGGGCGCGCTGCTGATGACGGTCGCGATCGGCATCACGCAGACGGTGCTTCTGATGCGCCTGACGCGTGAAACCACCGCCCAGCAACACCGCATTGAACAGATGATGCAGAACCAGCAGGCCGCTATGACCAGCTTGCTCGACACCCATATGGCGATGGCCAACGCGGCAACGGCCAGCGCCGCTTCTGACGCAGCCCTAACAGCGGCACCCCAGCCGGCGGCGGCCACGCCAACTCATGGCAAACGCGCCGCGCGCGCACAGCACGCGCACAAGCCGAAAGCAGCCAACTCGCACTGATTTTCGGTGCCGCCGCGCCGGCGAGAGTCGGCGGCGGCGTATCCCTTTCGGCTTCTGCTGCTACCTACCGCGACTTCGCGCTTCGTGTCCGCCGCTTCCCGGATTTCGGCTTCCGGATCGGCGCCGTAAGGCATCTTTCGCCGCCTCCTACTGGCATCCCTGCTTCCGCTCCGGCTCCCCGCTGCCCACCTCCCGCTTGCTCACGTTCGCTGCCCAGATAGGCGCCGTAAGGCACCATCCGCCACCACCCCATCGCAAGCCAATTTTCGCGTTTTACACTCTCGATGCTGTTGCGAAGCCGGACCGGATACGCCAGCGCATCTTCTGACGGGAGCCACCATGCCGACCAGCGAGCACAAATATTCCATCGAGGAACTCCTAGGCGCGCTTTTGCGCGATCAGGGCATACACGAGGGGTACTGGGTTTTGAATGTGGAGTTTTCGGCGACGGGTGCCTCCGTCAAGCCGCAAGACAATCCCGCGCGGACGCTGCCGGGGCTGATTGTGTCCGTCAACAGCGCGATGCTGATGCGCGCGGAGAGCGCGGCGGCAGGCGCCGTCGACGCCGCCGTGGTCAACCCTCGCAAAAACATGACGAGCACGAAACCCACGCGCAGCAGGAAGCCGCAGGCGACCACGCTTCAGTAGACGGAGTTTTGACCCTGAAATATGAAAAACAGGGACGTTGTCATGGTGCAACGCACCATCGATAAAACACTGTGACAACACACCACACCCGAGAAATTGCTGCATTGCACTAGCTTTTGACTAGGGAAAACCCTATAATGCTTCTTAAGGGAAAACCCTAGCTAATGCAGTAACCAACCGGGAGTCGCCATGAGCTTCATTTTTGCACTGTTCCAAAAGGTCAGCGACCTCTTTGCGTCGCCCCATCTGCCGCTGGATTCGGACTACTCGTACGCTGCGCGTAGCCGCGAAACAGAGCGCATGCGCAAAGCGCAAGCCACGTTGTTCGGCATCAAGCTGAGCGACTAAAACGCAAAGTTGCACAGCCTGAGCGCGGACCACCGCGCATGGGCGCGCACGTCCAGTGCGCCTCGCATCACTGAAGCCACCGCCCGCGAAACGCGTGCCGTGGCTTTTGTTTTTTGGGTGCTTACTACCCAATTCCCGGTCTTTCCGAATATTTCTCGGCCGAAATGAATGTAACGACGGCTCACAAGGCGTCGCGGTGCCATTCAGTCGATCCACTGCGCATGCGCAGTAGACGGGCGGCTAATCCCGAAAAGGCCACTTTTCATCAGTCTTTTTCTATGAAATGTGCGCTTACAAGTGCTCACGTCTTCATGCGGTTTGCCCCGCTAAAGTTGGTTTCAAGCGTACGGCGTCTGGTCCGAACCAAAAATAAATCGCGGTTCGATGTCGACCGAACACGGGCGCTGGCTTGACACAAAACTTTGCATGGGAGGTCACGATGAAAACCTTTAACAAGATGTCGCGTTCGATTGTTGCAACCTTGCTGGCCGGCGGCGCGTTGCTCGCAGCCGGCAGCGCTTTCGCCCAGGAACGGGTGATTGTCGAGAATGGTCCGGGGCCGGTGGTTTACGGTCAGCCGCACATGACGCCGGTGGACGTGTCGATCAACCTCGGCTGGCATGGCGATCGTTACTGGGACGGCCATCGCTACTGGGCCCATGACGACTGGATGCGTCATCATCCGCACGACTACGATCCGCATCATCACGGCGATCGCGACGACCATCGCCCGCCGCCCCCGCGCTATTAATGCGTGAATGACGGCGCCGCAGGTCGCGGCGTGAAGTCCGCAAAGCCGGTCCTTCCTCACGGAAGACCGGCTTTGTCATGTTCGGTCTTGGAAAACGGTGTGCTGCGCTATGCTTGAACGCTTTCATCGACGGCAGCGGAGAGCGGCGTGGACAAGGCAGTCATAGGCGTAGTGGGCACGGGATTGATGGGCGTCGGCATTGCGACGCAAAGCGCATTGCATGGGCACCGGACGATCGTTCACGACGTCGACCCGGCGCGCCTCGCGAGCGTTGTGCCGAAGGCAGAAGCGGTGCTCGACGAACTGATCGACGCCGGACGCATCGACCATGCTGCCAAACAGGCAGCGCTCGCGCGCATCGAGACGCATGCGCAGCTTGAGGTCATGGCGTCGGCGCAATTCGTGATCGAAGCGATTCCCGAGGTGCTCGAATTGAAGCATCGCCTGTATGCGTCGCTAGCCGGATTGATGGCGGATGATGCGATTCTCGCGAGCAACACCAGCGGTTTTCCGCCCGATCAACTGGTTGCCCCGTTGCGCGCGAAGGAGCGCTTTCTGATCGCGCATTTCTGGAATCCGCCACACATGATCCCGCTTGTCGAAGTTGTGCCGGGTACCGCGACCGCGCCGGAAGTGACTGAGCAGACCGCCGCATTGATGGGTACGATTGGTATGGAGCCCGTAGTATTGGCGAAGGCGATTCCGGGTTTTGTCGGCAACCGGTTGCAGTTCGCGGTGCTGCGCGAGGCGCTGAACATCGTGCGCTCAGGGGCGGCGACGCCGGACGTGGTCGATCGGGTCATGAAGGCGTCGTTGGGGCGCCGGTGGGGGATTGTCGGGCCGCTCGAGGGCGCGGACCTGGGCGGGCTCGACACTTTCCTCGACATCTCCACGCATCTGATGCCGGAACTCGCTAAAGACGAAGACGTGCTCGATCTGCTCCGTGCGCAGGTCAACGCGGGACGCGTCGGCGTGCGCAGCGGCGCTGGTTTCTATGAATGGGACGCGGCGCATTTGGCGCGAGTCAAGGAAGGCCGCAAGCGGGTGATTAGTCGTGGTTAATGGCAGTCGCACGCATCCCGCTTGAACCGGATTATGCAATTAAAATAGTCAGGCATTTGAAATGAATAATATATAGATAAAATAATTTCAAATGTCTTTCTGTAAAATTGAAAATGTAATATCGGTGCGATAAAAAACTCATAAATAACCCTAAAGAACTCTCGATCGCCGCCGTTATTGATCATACGAAAGACGCGGCTCCATAAAAAGCCGCGCGGGAAAGACCAAACCGATCGAGAGCCCGCAACGGAAAGTTGCGTGAAAACAAGAATGTTTCGGAACGCACGGGGTAGGTGTGCGGGCCACGGGAAGCTGCGTCCGCAACACCATCGAGTAAAGCTGATTGTTGTATGGCTGGCCGCCGCGCCCTTAGGTGCGAGTGCGGCGGGCATTGCTATTGACGGCGGAACCGCAACGACAGTTTCAACTGCGGCGAATGGCCATCAGACAGTCAATATCGCGCCGACAGTAGCCGGTGTTTCGAATAATACCTATAGCAGTTTCAATGTAGACGCGGCCGGCGCTTCACTGAATAACGTCGGTATTAATGCCAGAACGATTGTCAGTCAGGTAACAAGTACCAATCCTAGCATTATTAGCGGTCGAATCGATGTGCTCGGCTCACGTGCGAATGTGGTATTGGCGAATCCGAACGGCATTACGGTTAATGGTGGTTCATTCGTCAATACGGGCCGTGTCGCGTTGACCACCGGACGCGTCAGTTTCAAGGACACCATTCCGGTAGCGGGGATTCCTGAGCGGGACATCGTGCTCGACACCAGCACCAGGACGATCGTCGTCGGGCCGCAGGGATTGGCGAGTGCGTTGATCGGCCTCGATCTGATCGCGAAGAATGTTCAGATCAACGGGCCGCTGACCAACGGTTTCACGTCGCAGACCGCCTACGTGCGCGCTGTGGCCGGTAACAGCAATGTCACGCTGAACACGGCGGTTTCGCCGAACGACAACAGCAACGACTGGCTCACGCTGAGCCCGTCCACCAGCGCGGCTACGGCCAGCTCATTCGCGATCGACATCATCGCCGCCGGCAGTCTGACGAGCGGCCGCGTGCAGCTGATCGTCACCGACAAAGGCCCGGGCGTGCGCAGTGCCGGGCCGATGAACGCGTCGCTTGGCGATTTCACGCTGTCGTCGAACGGAGCCGTGCAGTTCTCCAATACGTCGCTGACGGCGCAGAACAATCTCGATCTGCAGGTGCAGGACAGTTTGACGTTGTCGGACACCAAGCTGAAGGCGAACAGCGGTGCGGCGACCTTGAGCGCGAGCGGCGCCGTCAACCTGACGGGCAGCAGCCTGCTCGCCAATGCCGGTATCGACGTGAGCGGCGCGGGCATCGCATTGGCGCAGGACGCGACCGCACAATCGGTGATCGCTTGGACCACCAGCGGTGTGGTGTTGACCAGCACCGGCGATATCACCAACATCGGCTCGCTGATACAAGGCGAGCAGAAGAACACGCTCGATACGGCGTCGCTTGGCGCAGTGACGCTGAAAGCCACCGGCAATGTGCTGAACCAGTCGACACCCACGGGCCAGCTCGGCGTCGTGTACGGCGCGAACGGCGATGTGTCGGTGACGGCCGGTGGCTCCGTGACGAATCAGGATGCACGCATGCTGTCGAACCAGAACCTGTCGATCATCGCGGGCGGCGACGTCGACAATATCGTCGATCATTCGGCCGGTGTGAACGGCGGCGCGCCGGTCAGCTATTCGGACCGCAGTTGGCGCCTGATTTTCGTCGAACATCGCGACGACGGTTTCAACATCGACTACGGCGCGCTTGCCGATCCGGACAAGCTCTCCTACTTGAGCGCCAACGTCGGCAACGTGACCATTGCAGCGCAGAACGTTCACAACATCGGCGGCACGATTCTCGCGCAAATCGATCCGAAGAACCCAACCGTCGGCGGATCGATTTCGATCACGGCGCGCGTTCAGTTGCTGACGCAGGGCATCTTCACTGGCCAGGCGTCGTTTCATCGAACCTGTTTCTTCTTTTGTAGTTCGAGTTCGTCGAGCAACGTGCAGGCCTGCGGCGGCGTGATCCAGGCGAACAACAACATCACCCTTAAGTCGAATGGCACTTACTTAAGCCTGCATGGAGGAGAAGACGCGGGTAAGTGCTTGAAGAGAAATGGAGGGGGCTGATCCAGGGATTGATAGGATGGTTGTTACCAGGCAAACACCCGTCTCATTCCAAGGACCGGCCCCCATGGATCGTAATGCACGAAGTCATCAGAGGCAAACACGAGGCGGCGTTCAAAGCCGGGCGTGCAGGGCCCAGGCGGTTGACTACTTCAACATACTGACGAGCCCCGGGCTGTTGGACATAACGGAAGCGCATTTGCCAGAACATCGGGAACGGCTGTATCCGCCGACGGTGACACTGTCGATGTTCATGCGCCAGGCGCTGGAAGAGGACGCCTCCTGTCAGAAGGCCGTCAACGGGTGCGCCGCGCAGCGAGCTGCCGACGGGCTGCGGCCCATGAGTGTGCGTACGGGAGGCTACTGCCGCGCTCGCCAGAGACTGCCGCTGACGATGGTGCGGGAGTTGACGCGCGAGACAGGACGTCAACTGCACCAGCAGGCCAGAGCGGCCTGGAAGTGGCGCGGGCGCCCGGTCAAGCTGGTTGACGGTACAGGGATCCCGATGCCCGATACGCCGTCGAACCAGGCCCGCTTCGCGCAGTCCAGTGCTCAGGCCGAAGGAGTGGGATTTCCGTTAGCCTATCTGGTTGCGGTGATCTGTCTGGCAAGCGGCGCAGTGCTGGAGGCGGGTATCGGAACGTACGCGGGCAAAGGCGGCGGGGAGCTGACGGCGTTTCGCATGCTGCAAGCCACGTTTCGCAAAGGTGATGTGATCGTCGCCGATGCCTTGTACTGCCACTACTTTCTGATGGCCTCAATGATCGCCGCCGGAGTGGATATCGTGATGGAACAGCATGGGGCGCGCCGCACCGACTTTCGGCGAGGCCGGTCCCTGGGCATGCGCGATCACATTGTGACGTGGCCCAAACCCCGGCAGCGTCCCGACTGGATGACGCGTGAGCAGTACCAGGCCTTCCCCGATGAACTGATGGTGCGCGAGTCCAGGCTGCATCACCGGGTGCTGGTCACCACGATGCTTGATGCACGCAAGACCAGCAAACAGGACCTCTCGCAGTTGTACGCCAGGCGCTGGAACGTGGAACTGGATCTACGTAACATCAAGACGACGATGGGTATGGACGTACTGCATTGCCAGACTGCCCACATGAACGAGAAGGAGATCTGGGTCCATCTGCTGGCCTACAACGTGATTCGGCTGCTGATGGCTCAGGCCGCGAGCCACCATGCCACCGATCCGCGAACACTGAGTTTCAAACACACCGCGCAGCTATGGACTGAATGGCTGGCCCGAGGTCTGACCGCAACCCACGACCCGGGTCTCCTGTTCAACCTGATCGCGCAGTCTTGCGTCGGGAGTCGCCCCGGTCGCATCGAACCACGGATGCGAAAACGAAGACTGAAGTCCTACCCATGGCTGAAAGAGCCTCGTCACATCGCACGTGAGCGCGTCCAAAAATATGGGCACGCTCCACGGGCTTAAGTAAGTGCCATTCAGTCTAAAGCCTGTTAAGAGGGAACGCGAAGCCAACCGATCAACCGGAATCCACGGAAAGGCCAAATAACAGCAGCTCCCTTCAATCCCGCCCCAAGCAGCCCCAGCCACTCTGCGGTATAAATACCTCCCGCCTCACCCGCAAACCCCAACACAAACCATGCCCCACTACTTCTACGACCCCGCTGCCGGTCACGGCCTCCCGCACGACCCGTTCAAGGCCATCGTCGCTCCGCGCCTGATCGGCTGGATTTCCTCACGCGCCACCGACGGCACGCTGAACCTCGCGCCCTACAGCTTCTTCGGCGCGTTCGCCAGCTTCCCGCCGATCATCGGCTTCTGCAGCGAAGGCCGTAAAGACAGCATCGCCAACATCGAGGCTACCGGCGAATTCGTCTGGAATCTCGCCTCCAGGCCGCTCGCCGAACAGATGAACCGCTCGTCAGCGCCGGTCCCACCGCACATCGACGAATTCGAACTCGCCGGCCTCACACCCGCGCCGGGTCGCAACGTAGCCGTGCCGCACGTCGCCGAATCGCCGGCCGCGCTCGAATGCAAGTTGCTGCAAGTGGTGCGTTTGCATACCCTTGAAGGCAAGCCGATGGACAACTACCTGTCGCTTGGGCAAGTGGTCGGCGTCCATATCAACGAGGCTTATCTGAAAGACGGCCTGTTCGACACGCACGCAGCGCAGCCGATCATGCGTGCCGGCTATCGCGCGGATTACGCGGGAATCGGTGAGATGTTCCAGATGTTCCGCCCGACCGCATAGCGGTTCTTTCCGCAGCGCAAAGCCCCCACAAACTGGCCCGCTTGATGCTTGCAACCGACGCGCCAACGCGTCGTTTTCAACTGCCGGCTCACTCAAGAGGAGCGCGATCATGTCCACCGAATTCGCCACGCAGTTCAGCCATGTCCGTCCGCAAGACACGTCCTACGTGGATCAGGGACTACGCGACTTTTTTCTCTACCGTGATTTAGGCATTGCGCAGGCAACCGGCGGCAAGGTGCTCGCGCAACTCGTCAAGGCGAATCACGCACCAGAGCAAGGCACCGGTTGGCACCGTCATGAGGCCGATTTCCACATTGTGATCATGTTGAAAGGCTGGGCGCGCTTCATGTACGGCGACAAGGAAACGCTCGTCGCCGCCGGCGATTGCGTGCATCAGGCGCCGGGCATCGTCCACTATCTGTTCGATTACTCAGAAGATATGGAGTACATCGAAATCGTGTCGCCGGCCGATTTCAAATCGATCGAAGTCGAAGGTCCGTGCGAAGTGCCGGCGGTGCAGCCGTGGAAGAACGCCGCGGCTTGACTCGGACTCGCTATTGCGTCGCGGGTGGCCGTCGGCGAGGCGATCGTGACGCCTGCTGAGGTTTGGCGGAGGAGCCGGAACCGGCGGCTTCGTTCGACGCGGTAGTCGTCACGCCGGTTTCGATCTCGACATCGACCGCCGCCGCGGCCGGCGCTGCCGCTGTCACCTCGGAAGCCACCGCCGCAGCCACCGCCACCGGCTGAATCGTGCGTGCCCGCGAACTCACCAGCACCGCACGCGGCTCGTTGTCGTAGATCACGGCCCGCACGCGCGGATAAATCTGCCGCTCCCACCGATGCCCATTGAACACGCCATAGTGCCCCACTCCAGTTTGCACATGATGCGTCTTCAGATAAGGCCTCAACTTGTCGCACATATCCTGCGCGGCGAGCGTCTGCCCGACTGCGCAGATATCGTCCTTTTCGCCTTCCACGGTCAGCAGCGCAGTACGGCGAATCTTTGACGGCTCCACAAGCCGCCCCTCCACCTCGAGCTCATGCAACGGCAAGGCATGCCGCTGAAAAACCGTATCGACGGTCTCAAGATAGAAATCGGCCGTCAGATCCATCGTCGCGAAGTATTCTTCGTAGAAAGTGCGGATCGTGTCGGCCTTCGCCGGATCGCCTTTGGCGCGCTCGTAATGCATGGTCTCGAACGAGTCGAGATGGCGGTTAAGGTTCATCGACATAAACGCGGTCAGTTGCACGAAGCCGGGATACACGCGACGGTGCGCGCCCGCAAAACCGAACGGCACCGCGCTGATCAGGTTCTGCTCGAACCACTCGATCGGCTTGCTTTTGGCCAGTTCGTTGACGCGCGTCGGGTTGATGCGCGTATCCAGCGGGCCCGCCATCAACGTCATGCTGGCGGGCTGCGCGGGGTTGTCATCGGCGGCCATGAGGGCGACCGCGGCCAACGCGGCGACAGTCGGCTGACACACCGCCAGCAGATGCGCGCCCGGCCCGATTGTCTCGGTGAAGTCGATCACGTGCCGCACGAATTCGTCGAAGCCGAAACGACCCTGGCTCAGCGGCACGTCGCGCGGGTTGTGCCAATCGGTGACGTAGACGTCGTGCTCGGCCAGCATCGTGCGTACGGTGCCGCGCAGCAGCGTCGCGAAGTGGCCGGACATGGGCGCGATCACCAGCACGCGCGGCTGCGGTTGCGAAAGGGAGGCATCCTTACGAAAATGCAACAGCGAACAGAACGGCGTGTGCGCGGCCACTTCCTCGACGATCCGGACGGATTTGCCTTCCGTCACCAAGCTTTCGATGTCGAATGGCGGCCTGACGGGCGTAAGTCCGGCGAGCGTCAGCAACTCGCAGGCCGCGCGGATCGAGCGTCCATGCGACGTCTCGCCAAACGCGGGCCACGCGTCGAGCGAATGATTCACCAGCGCAGCGCCGTGCCGCATCGGCAGCATCATGTCGGCGAAAGCCTGGTATGTGGGATATGCGAACAGGTTCATAACCTTCGCACGAGTGCAGGAAAGGAAGGAACCCGAATAGAGGCAAGTCATGTGCCAATCATGCGGTCGCACTGACGCAACCGTCACTGCACGTTGGCATAGCATTTGCGCGAGTCATGGGAACGGGCCGAATTTGCCGCGCTTTGGTGCGCCCGCGCATGGCAACGATGCATGCGCATCGTCAGGCGTCGGCGGAACGCCTCATCTGGAGGAGAATCGTATGGCGAATACCACGCTCACCATCAGCAGCAAGAACTATTCGTCGTGGTCGCTGCGCGGCTGGCTGCTGACGAAGTTCAGCGGCCTGCCGTTCGAAGAGATCGTGATGCCGATCGACGATCCCGCCGCACGCGCCGAATTACTGTTGCTGTCGCCGTCGATTCTGGTGCCGTGTCTCTTTCATGACGGCATCAAGATCTGGGACACCCTGGCGATTGCCGAATATCTGAACGAGGTGAAACCGGAAGCGGCGCTGTTGCCGAAAGACATTCGCGCGCGAGCGCATTGCCGCTCGATCTGCGGTGAGATGCATTCGGGTTTCGCTTCGCTACGCTCGGCATTGCCGATGAATCTGAAAGCGCATTTCCCGGGCTTCAAAGTGTGGGCGCGGGCGCAATCGGATATCGACCGCATCGTGACGATCTGGAGCGAGTGCCTGAAGCAGTACGGCGGCCCGTTTCTGTTCGGCGAGCGCAGCGCGGCGGATGCAATGTACGCGCCGGTGGTGACGCGTTTCGTGACCTACGACGTCAAGCTGGATCCGGAGATTGTCGACTATGGGCAGCGCATCATGGCGTTGCCTGAAATGCAGCAGTGGATCGCGGACGCGCAGCAGGAAGTGGAAGAGATCGACGAGCTGGACGTGGAGTTTTAATGACGGCGCACGACACACGACGCGGCAAGACGCGCCGCGCCGTTAAAAAACACTTTAATCCCGCCCCGCTTCCAGCTTGAACACGCTAACCACCTGCGCAAGCCGCGCCGCGTGATCGCGCAACTCGGCCGCCGCGAGTTCCGCCTCGCCGACAATCGTCGCATTCTGCTGGGTCGCCTCGCCGATCTGCGTGACGGCAAGGTTGACCTGCTCGATGCCGCCCGATTGCTCGCGTGACGCAACGCTGATCTCCGCCATGATCGCGCGCACCTGGCCCACCTGGTGAACGATGCCTTGCATCGTCGAGCTGGCCTCTTCAGCGATCCGGAAGCCGCTCTGAACGGTCGCCGTGGAGGCGGCGATCAGGCTCTCGATCTCCTTCACCGAAGCCGCGCTGCGCTGCGCCAGCGCGCGCACTTCCGAGGCCACCACCGCAAAGCCCCGGCCATGCTCGCCGGCGCGCGCCGCTTCGACGGCCGCGTTCAGCGCGAGAATATTGGTCTGGAACGAGATGCCTTCGATCACGCTGGTGATCTCGGCGATCTTTTGCGACGAGCGGCTGATCTCGCCCATCGTCGAGACCACGCGTTCGACGGCGCGGCCGCCTTCGAGCGCGGCGTCCGCGGCATTCGTGACGAGCGTGTTGGCCTGTGCAGCATGGTCGGCGTTCTGCTGTACGGTCGACGTGATCTGTTCCATGCTGGCCGCGGTTTCTTCGAGGCTGCTCGCCTGCGTGGCGATTCGCGCGGCGATATTACCGCTGCCGGCGGCAATTTTTTCGGTCCCTTCCGACATATCCGTCGACGCATTGCGCACCTGCGAAACAATGCGCGCAAGGCCTTCGCCGATGCCGTCGATCGACCGCATCAAGCGGCCGATTTCGTCGGCACGCACGTTCGCACCGTTGCTGCTCTTTGCCACGCGCACGCTCAGATCGCCCGAGGCGAAGCGCTCGGACGCCTTGGCGGCTTCATCGAGCGGACGGCTCACGAGGCGGCGCACGGCGATCAGGAAAACGATCGCGAACGCACCGACCAGCGCGAAGCCGATCGCCAGGAATGTATCGCGCGTTGTGACGACGTCGGCCATCACTTCGTCGCGCGGTGCGACGCCGCCCACCAGCCATTGCCATTCCGGCACGGTGATGAAGGACACGAACTTGTCACGCGCGTTGTGCTCGCCGAGCGTCGCATCGGCGGAGTTGAATTCGAGCTGGCCTTCCTTCATGTCGAGCATTTGCTGATACGGCGCGTTCGCGTTGTCCGCGTTCTGGCCGGCGGCAGCAGGATGCACGATCAGCTTGCCGCGATCCGCGCCCTTCGAGGCGTTGACCACGAAGTAGTAGCCGCTGTCGCCGATTTTCAGCTTGCTGATGCCGTCTTCGACCGACTGGATTTCCTTGTCCACGTTCACGCCGACGAACAGCGCGCCGATCACGCGACCGCTCGCGTCCGTAATCGGCCGGTATTGCGTAATCAGCCGTTTGCCGAAGAGCGCGGCAAGTCCCGTATAGGATTTGTTCGCCAGGATCAGCGCATAAGCGGGCGCCTTGCGGTCGAGCAGCGTGCCGATCGCGCGCGAGCCGTCCTGTTTCTTCAGCGAAGTCGTCACGCGGACGAAATCGTCTCCGCTACGCGCGAACACAGTAGCCACCGCGCCGCTGCGTTCGAGAAACTGGTCGGGAATGGAGAAGTCCATGTTCAGGACTTTGTCGCCGGCCTTGATAGTCGGCGTGGCGACGCCGTTGACGTCGACTTTCTGGCTGTCGTCGAGCGTGTAGCTGGTGGGGAGGAAGCTCGCAAACAGTGACATCGAGCGATCGACTTCGGTCGAGAGCGCCTTGTCGAACAGCGCGATCATGGCGGCGATCGAGCGGTCCTTATCGGCGATGCGTTCGAGCACCTGATCGCTGACCTGCTTGCTGGCGCTGCGCGTGAGCGCCCACGTAAAGGCAGCGAAAATCAATGCAACCAGCATGCACGACAGCACGGCAAGCCGGGCGCCAACGCTGGCGCGGCGCAAAGAGAGAAATTCCATGGGCACTCGGGGTAAAGAAGGACATGTGACGTGCAAACCACGCGAATACATGGGTTTACACCTATGTCATGATTACGGCCGAATTGCCCCTATCTTTAGCGCTTTCGAAAGTGTTTCGTAATATGACGACGTATATCGCCGTCAATCAACGCGCCGACGCGACGCGCCAGGTGCGCAGCAGCAGCGCATTGGTAACCACGCTGACGCTCGAAAACGCCATCGCCGCGCCAGCCAGCATCGGGTTCAGCAAGCCGAACGCGGCAAGCGGAATGCCGATCAGGTTGTAGACGAACGCCCAGAACAGGTTCTGCTGGATCTTGCGCCAGGTCCTGCGAGAAATGTCGATGGCGTCGGCCACCAGCGCCGGATCGCCGCGCATCAGCGTGATGCCGGCCGCCTGCATCGCAACGTCGGTGCCGGTTGCCATGGCGATGCCGATGTCGGCGGCAGCGAGCGCGGGGGCGTCGTTGATGCCGTCGCCCACCATCGCGACGATTCCGGCGCTGCGGATCTTCAGATCGCGAATCACGCGGGCTTTGTCGTCAGGCAGGATTTCGGCATGGAATTCGGCGATGCCGAGCGCCTCAGCGACGCTCGCCGCGCTGCCGTGGTTGTCGCCGGTGACGAGCACGCTTTTGATGCCCATTTGGGCGAGCCGCTCGACTGCCGCGCGGGCAGTCGGTTTGACGGTGTCGCCGAAGGCGATCAGCGTGAGCGCGGCGGGCGCAAGCGGCGCGCGCTGCATCAGCCAGGAGACGGTGTTGCCGGCGGCTTCGAGCTGTTTTGCGCGTTCGATGAATGGCGGCGGCAATACGATGCCGAGTTCGTTGAGCCAGCGCGTGCTGCCGAGCGCAAGGGTGCGGCCATCGACGTCGGCTTCCACGCCGCGGCCGGGAATCGCGCGTGCGGCGCTTGCTGTTAGTGTCGCAACCGGCAGCGCTGTCGCGACATTCGCCGCCTTCACCACGGCCCGCGCCAACGGGTGATCGCTATGCCGTTGCACGGCCGCCGCGAGCGACAACGCCTCGTCGCGCCCGATGCCGCCGATCGCCTCGAACGCCGTTACCGACGGTTGCCCGAGCGTCAGCGTGCCGGTTTTATCGAACGCGACGATATTCACCCGATGTGCGGTTTCCAACGCCTCGGCGTCCTTGATCAGCACGCCGCGCCGCGCCGCGACGCCGGTCCCGGCCATGATGGCCGCGGGCGTCGCCAGTCCAAGCGCGCACGGGCACGCGATCACCAGCACGGCGACCGCATTCAGAATCGCGGTTTCGCCGCCCGCGCCTGCGATCAACCAGCCCACCAGCGTGAGCGCGGCAATGGCCAGGATCGCCGGCACAAAGATCTCGCTGACACGATCGACCAGACGTTGGATCGGCGCCTTCTCGGCCTGCGCGCTTTCCACGAGGCGGATGATTCGCGCGAGGGTTGTTTCCGCGCCGATCGCGGTGGTCGTTACCGTAATCGCGCCTTCGCCGTTGATCGAACCGGCGGTAACCGGATCGGCGGCCTGCTTCGGCACCGGCAGGCTTTCACCGGTAATCAGCGATTCGTCGATATGGGTGCGCCCTTCTAACACCGCGCCGTCGACCGGCACGCGTTCGCCGGGACGCACGATCACCACGGTGCCGACCCGCACTTGCGCAAGCGGGACTTCGCGTTCGTCCGCGCCGACGCGGATGCGCGCACGGTCGGGGCGCAGCGCGTTGAGCGCGCGGATCGCATCCGTGGTCTGGCGCTTGGCGCGTGCCTCGAGCCATTTGCCGAATCGCACCAGCGTAATCACGACTGCCGACGCTTCGAAATACAGATGCGTCATGTCGCCCGGATGGGTCGCCAGTTCGTAGACGCTGATTCCATAAGCCGCCGACGTGCCGAGCGCCACCAGCAAGTCCATGTTCCCGGCGCCGGCCCGCACCGCACGGTAGGCCGCGCGATAGAAGCGCGCGCCGAACACGACCTGCACGATCGAGGCGAGGGCGAACTGCAGCCAGGGGGAAAGCATCGCGTGCAAACCGAACCATTCGCCGACCATCGGCAGAACGAGCGGCAGCGTCAGCACGGCGGAGGCGCGTACGGCCACCAGTTCGCGGCGGGTCTGGTTGCGTTTGCTTTCGGCCGAGGAGACAAGGGTCGCCGTGTCGGCGGCGGACGCCGGTGTGTCTGGCGGCGCAATCAGCGTCGCCTCGTAGCCTGCTTTCTTGACCGCCGCGAGTAGCGCGTCGGTGTCGGCACTGGCGCTTGCGTCGGCTGGATTGACGGTCGCCGTTTCAGTCGCCAGATTCACCGACACGCTTGCGACGCCCGGCACCTTCGCGAGCGCCTTCTCCACGCGCATCGCGCACGAAGCGCACGTCATCCCGCCGATCGCCAGTTCCGTGGCGTGCGCTGTTTCCGCCGATGCGACATCCGCACGCGCCGACGGCGTGGCGTCGTAGCCTGCTTTGCGTACGGCGCCGGCGAGCGTTTCGGAGTCGACGGCAGCGTGGCTGTCGATGCTGGCTTTTTCAGTGGCGAGATTCACCGAGGCGCGCGTGACGCCTGGCACTTTCGCGAGGGCTTTCTCCACGCGCATCGCACATGAGGCGCAGGTCATTCCACCGATGTCGAGTTCGGTGGTTCTGGAGGGCGTAGCGTCCGCGGGACGCAGTGGTGTGGCAAGTTCGGTCATGGCAGGCAAGGCTCGTCGCGGCATTGGGCCGCCTCATGAACCGAGTATTGACCTTCCCATGATGGGAAGGTCAAGGATGTTTTTAAGGCGCGCTACGGTCGACGAGCAAAAACCTCAGAATGCGGGCGGCGCGTCCAGCATTGCCTGGCCAACGGCCTTCTGTTCATCGCTGGTGCGCGCCAGCAGGGCTTCAGCCGCGCCGCGCCGGTCGGCGGCTTCCTTGTTTTGGCCGAGTTTCCATTTGCCGACCAGTCGCGTGACCTCGATCTCAAGACCGACGATCGCCCCCAGCATCTGGGCGATATAGTCGGCCGGCGCGTCGCCCATCTTCCAGGGCACCGCTTCGCCCGCTTCCATCTTGCGGGTGAGCCGCGCGACCAGGCCGCGCACGAACGCCTCGTCGTCGCGCACGACGATCCGGCCGTACGCATGGACCACCATATAGTTATAAGTCGGCACCTGGCGATGCGTTTTGTGCTTGCTCGGATACCAGGTCGGCGAGATATAGGCGGCGGGGCCCTGGAAAATGACGAGCGCTTCCGGGTTGGCGGCGACTTCCTTCCAGACGGGATTGGCTCGTGCGACGTGGGCGCGGAGGATGCCGTGGGAATGCGCGGGCGCCGCGTCATCCGCTCCCGGGACTAGCTTCGCGTCGAATTCGAAAGGCAAATGATTGGCATCGAGCCCGTTCGGCCCATGAGTAATCAGCGCGCCGAACGGCTGCTCGGCGATCAGGCGGTGGAGAACCTCTGGACGATTCTCTTCAAAATGGGCGGGCATATACATAAAACGCTCCGGATACAAAAAAGCGGCGAGTGGTCGGAAAGGGCGGCCAGCCGGGGCACGATCCCGCGCTGAAGTGACGAAAATCGTCAACCGTACTGCAAAAGGTGTCCGCACGCGCATTATCAGGCGCTATTCCTGCCTTTGCGCTTGCCTGGTGAGCAAGGATACGATACAACCCGATGTTGTCGGAATCGCGAGCCGCGGATTGGCTGCGCTGGCCTTAGGGAGACCACGCAAACAGGTTCCGCTGCGCACCGACGTCTCCCTTAGGACCGCACGTTCTGCCACCTGAACGAATGATAAAAAATCGCCAAGAACTGTTTTCGCTTCACTGGACCTGCGCATCGCTCGCAGGCCTCGCATTTCTGGCCGGTTGTGCGTCGACGCCGTCCGCGACGCAAAAAACCACTGGCTGGATCAAGGACGAAGTCGCCGATTCGTATGTATTCGGCTATCCGCTGGTGCTGATGGGCGTCGCGCGAGACGCGGCGGTCGGTACCGATCCGGGCCAGGCGCCGGTCAACACGCTGCGTCACGCGCAAGCCTTGCCGCCGATCGGCGCAGCCAATCCTCAGCAGCCGAGTCTCGACACGCTCGATTCGACCGGATGGCTGGACGTCGGCAGCGAGCCGGTGATCGTGTCGCTGCCCGACTCGCACGGCCGCTACGTTGACGCCCGCGTGCTCGACATGTGGACCAACGTCGTGTGGTCGACCAGCGCGCAGTTCGCCACCCGCGCCGTGGGCATCAAGGCGCAAACGATTGCCTTCGTCGGGCCGGGCTGGCAGGGCGATTTGCCCAAGGGCGTGACGCGCGTCGACGTGCCCACCCGCAACGCATGGGTGAGCGTGCGCATCCAGTCGAACGGCACCCGCGACCTGACGGCGGTGCGTAAGCTGCAGCGCGCCATCCGTGTCGCGCCGCTGAGCGTCTACGCCGGCGACACGCGCTCGGCGCAGATTGCGCCGCTGCGCAGCAATGCCGCCGATGCCGCCGCACTGGCCGCTTCCGGCACACCGGCCGCGCAGGTTGCCGCGCTCGACGCAAACGGCTTCTTCAGCCGGCTCGCGCAGGCCTTGCCGGACAACCCGCCGATGCCGGCCGATCCGCATGCACTGAAAACCCTGTCTGACTTTGGCGTGACGCCTGGCGATCCGGTGAAGCTGCCGAACGCGCCGGAGGCAATCGCCTCGGGTCTTGCCGACGGCCACGAGCGCGTCGTCACACCGCCGTCCAATCTGCTGAGCGCCAACGGCTGGAGCTGGTTCGGCGACGGCGTCGGCAACTACGGCCCCGACTACGCGATGCGTGCTTACGCTGCGGCCACCCAGCCGGGCATCGGCACGAAGGACGACGAAGTGCGCGCGGTCGTCACCCAGGACAGCGACGGTCATGCGCTCAACGGCGCGAACCGCTACGTGATCCATTTCGCGCCGAACCAGCTGCCGCCGGTACGCGGCTTTTGGTCGATCACTGCGTACACGAAGGACGGCGCGTTAGGCGAAAGCGCGCCGGCGCGTCTGGCGGTGGGCGATCGCAACGGCGCGCGCCGCAATCGCGACGGTTCGCTCGACGTGACGGTGTCGTCGGCGCGCGGCAAGAGCGGCAACTGGCTGCCGGCGCCGCGCACCGATCTGCAACTGGTGCTGCGTCTGTACGCGCCGAAGCCGCAAGCGACGGACGGCAGCTGGCAACCGCCGGCCGTCGTGCGTCAGTGATGTGAATCAATGAAGTGCCGCAGTGAAATGCGCCAGTGATTTTATGCGTCACTGCTGTGACAGCAATGCATGAGTGACGCATAAATCCACCCATGTCCGCCGCTTCGTGCCGGCGGACATGGGCTGCTATAGCGTGCAACAATGTGTAAGCCACGGCTTACATTGCTATCCCGCGTAAGATTCACCACTTATACTGCCGCTTGCGGGATTTTCGTTTCGCGGCGGGCTTGCCGCCGCATTACCCAAGACCGAGCATGGCAAGCCTCAATAAAGCATCAATCGCCTCTTCCATGCAGACCATGCGCAATGTCGCGCAGTCACGCCGCACCCGGCGTGTCATCACGGGTCTGCTGATCTTCCTCGTATTGTTCGGTCTGCTGGGCTTTTTCGCGGCACCGCCGCTGATTCGCCACATTGCCGAACGGCAACTCAGCAAGCAACTCGACCGGCCCGCCACGATTGGCCGCATTGCACTCAATCCGTACACGCTCAAACTCGAAGCCGATCGCGTGCATATCGGCGAGCGTGGCGGCGCGGGCGACTTCGTCGATATTTCTCGGCTCATCGTGCAGGCGTCATGGAGCTCGCTGTTTCGCGCCGCGCCGATCGTCGACGAAGTGCAACTCGATTCGCCGCGTTTTCATATCGTTCGCTACGATGCGCAGCGCTTCAATTTCACCGACCTGATCGAGAAATTCTCGAAGCAGCCGGCCACACCTAATAGCAAACCGACGCTCTTTTCGGTGTCGAACATTCGCCTCGAAAACGGCCAGATCACGTTCGACGACAAGCTGCTCGGCGTCACGCACGTGATCGATCAATGGAAGCTCGGCATTCCGTTCATTGCCACACTGCCTTCGAAAACCGATATCTTCGTCGAGCCGTTGCTGCGTGCACGCATTGACGGCAGTCCGCTCGCTATCGACGGCAAGACCAAGCCGTTTGCCGCGTCGCGCGAATCGGAAGTGTCGCTGCGGTTCGACGGGCTCGATGTGCCGCGTCTCATGTCCTACGTGCCGACCAGGTTGCCGGTGATTGTGCAGAGCGGCAAGCTGTCCACCGATCTCAAGCTCAACTTCGTGATGTCCAACGACGCGCCTTCGCTGCGCGTGGCGGGCACGGTCGATTTGAACGACGTGGACATGCTCGATCAGGGCAAGGCGCCGTTCTTCGCCGCGCGCGCCGTACATGTGGCCGCCGCGACGCTCGAGCCGCTGAAGAGCCTGTATCACTTCGACGATATCCGCATCGACGCGCCCAGCGCCAATCTTGCGCGTGACAAAGAAGGCGTGTTGAGCGTCGAGCGAATGTTCGCGACAGCGCCTGCTGCGGGGGCTTCTGCGTCGGCACCGGCGTCGGCATCCACGACAGCTAAAAACGCCGCGAGCGCCCCAGTCGCTGCATCCGCTGCGGGCGCCGCTGACAAGCCCGCGCAGCCTCTGGACCTGTCGATCAAGCGTTTCGCGCTCAATGACGGCACCGTGAACGTTCACGACGAAGCCGCCTCGCGACCGGTCAACCTTGGCCTGCAAAAACTGGCCGTCACGCTGACCGATTTCTCGACGCTCGCAACCGCTCCCGCGCACTACACGCTCAATACCGATTTCAAGGACGCCGCCGGCTCGCTCGGCGTGGCCGGCGCGTTCGGCCTGGTCGCGAAGACCGCCAACGCAAAGCTCGATCTGAAGACGCTGCCATTGCCGCTGATGCAGCCGTACCTCGACTCGGCGACGGCGGCGCAAGTAGTCGACGGCGCGTTGTCCGCTAACGCGAACGTCGATGCGAACTGGTCGAAGTCGCCCGTCGCTGTGATGGTCACCGATACACAACTGAATCTGCAATCGCTCAAACTCGCGGCGCGCGGCAGCAAGGAACCGGTCGTCTCGCTCGCGCAAGGCCAGGTGACGGTCAAGCAGGTGGACGTGGCGGGACGCACGGCCGATATCACCGGCGTCGACACGACCGGCCTGGTGATCAACGCGCAGCGTCTGAAAGACGGCAGCATCGACCTCGCCGCGCTCGCCGGTCCGCATCAGGCCGAGCAACAGCGCACGGCGATTCATGCGGTGAAGAAGGCGCAGGCGGCAGGGCCCGCGTGGCACTACAAGATCGGCGAACTGAATCTGAAAGACGCGACCGCCAATTTCACCGACAACACCACGCCGACTCCGGTGAAACTGAGCGTGACGCCGCTGCAACTGAAGGTGCAACAGATCAGCGACGATCTGAGTAAGCCGCTGCCGGTCGATCTGCAAGCGACGCTCAACAAGAAAGGCACGCTTGGCGTAAAAGGCGCTGTCACGGCGACACCGCTCAAGGTGGCCGTCAAGGTGAACGCGAACCGCCTGGATGCGGCGGCCTTCGAACCGTACTTCGGCAGCAAGCTGAATGCGCTGATCGCGAGCGCATTGCTCAACGCGAACGGCGATCTCGCGCTGAATCAGGCGAAAGCATTGAAGGCGACGTACCGTGGCGACGTGGCGCTGGTCGATGTGCGGATGCTCGACAAGGCGACGTCCGACCCGTTCGCGGGTTGGAGTTCGCTCGCGCTGACCAACCTCAAGGCCGACTACGACGAACACGGCACGGTGGTCGACGCGGGCCGCGTCACGTTCACGAAGTTCTATGGGCGCGTGCTGCTCGACGCGCAAGGCAAGCTGAATCTCAACGACGTGGTCGCGCACGAAACCGGCGCCGCGCAATCGCTGACGCGCGACAAGAGCGGCAAGGAACCTGTGCCGTTGACGCCGCAAGCTGCGTCGGACGCATCGTTGGCTCAGGCGGCGTCCGCGCCGGTCTCGGCGTCGGCCGCTACGCCCGCCACGGTCACGGCCGCTTCGCCGCCGCAAAGCCCCGTCAAGCTGCACTTCGGCCAGCTTGTGCTGCAACAGGGCCGCGTGACCTACACCGACAACTTCATCAAGCCGAATTTCACGGCGAACCTGGTCGGCATTCAAGGCACGGTCGGTGCGTTCGGCACGCAATCAACCACACCCGCGCCGGTGGACATTGCCGCGAAAGTGGCGGCCAATGGACCGTTGTCGATTCGCGGGACGGTCAATCCGCTGATCGCAAAACCGGCGCTCGATTTGACGGCGAGCGCGCACGATATCGAACTTACCAACCTCACGCCATATTCGGCGAAATACGCTGGGTATCCGATCACCAAGGGCAAGCTGAACGTCGATCTGCACTACAAGCTCGATAACGATCAGTTGAACGCGAACAACCACATTTTCATCGATCAACTCACGTTCGGCGATCACGTCGAGAACAATACGGCGACCAAGCTGCCGGTGCGTCTCGCGATCTCGCTGCTGAAAAATTCGCGCGGTGAAATCGACGTGAATCTGCCGGTGTCAGGTTCGTTGTCGAATCCGGAATTCAGCATTGGCGGCCTGATCTGGCATGCGGTGCTCAATCTGCTGCAGAAAGCCGTCACCGCGCCGTTCTCGCTGATTGCCAATGCCTTCGGCGGCAATGGCGAGGAATTGGGCTATGTCGAATTCGATCCGGGGTCGGCGAAACTGTCGGACGCTGCGGACAAGAAGCTCGACACCATCGTGAAGGCGCTCGCCGACAAGAGTTCGATCGGTATCGATCTGATTGGCCGCGTTGATCCGGCCGTCGACGAACCGGGCCTGCGGACGCAATACGTCGAACGCGAGGTCAGGCAGCAGAAAGTCAAGGACGTGGTGAGCCATGGCGAGAGCGTAGATCTGTCGACCGTTACCGTGGATCCGAAGGAATACGACAAGTACCTGGCCAAGGCGTATAAGGCAGCCGACTTCAAGAAGCCGCGCAATTTTGTCGGCTTGACCAAGAGCTTGCCGGACGACGAGATGAAGGCGGCGATGGCCGCCAACGCGCCAATCGACGACGCCAGTTTGCGTCAGCTCGCGCAGCAACGGGCGCAAGCCGTGCAGCAGTATTTCGAGGGCAAGATCGACAGCAGCCGCGTGTTTATCGTGGCGCCGAAGCTGACCGCGGACGGCATCAAGGACAAGGGCGCCACGACGCGGGTGGATTTCGGCTTGAAGTGATGCGTTCAGGCGGCACGGGTCGGCGCTTTCTTCAACACCGTCTGCTCGATTACGCGAGCGAGCGTGTCGAATGCCGGGCCGATCTTTTCGTTCGCCACGCAGGCGTATCCCAGCAATAGTCCGCGCCGCGCGGGCGTCTCGCTGCTGTAGTAGGCGGCGAGCGGCCGCACGATCACACCGGCATCGTAAGCGGCTGCCGTTACCGCGCGATCGTTCGCATGATCGGGTAAGCCGAGCACCAGATGCAGACCGGCCTCGTCGCCCATTACGGGGAGTTCGTTGCCGAAACGCGCGGTGATCGCGTCGATCAGAATCTGCCGGCGCTCGCCGTAGAGCGCACGCATACGGCGAACGTGCGACGTGAGATGACCGTCCATGATGAAGTCGGTCATCACGGCCTGCTGCATCAGTTGCCCCTCGCGATATAGCTCGGCGACACCTGTGCGGAACGTATCCACCAGATGCTCCGGCGCGATCATGTAGCCGATCCGCAAACCCGGAAACAGCATCTTCCCCAAGCTCCCCACGTAGATCACCTGGCCGGCGTCGTCGAGTCCTTGCAGCGACGCGAGCGGACGGCTGCCGTAGCGGAACTCGCTGTCGTAGTCGTCCTCAATGATCCAGACGTTGTGCTGACGTGCGTATTCGAGCAGCGTGCGGCGGCGCGCGAGACTCATCACCATGCCGAGCGGATACTGATGCGACGGCGTGACGAGCGCGAGACGCGGTGGCTGTTGCAGATCCTGTTCGCGTGGGTTGAGACCCTCATCATCAACCGGCACGGGTACCAACGTGATCCCGGACGATTGCAGCACGCTGCGCGCACCCCAATAGCACGGTTCTTCCACCCACGCGCGATCGCCGACATCGGTCAATAAACGCACCGCCAGATCGATCGACTGATGAATACCCGTCGTGATGATGATCTGGTCCGGCGTGCAATTCACCGAGCGCGCGACCCGCAGGTAATCGGACAACGCGCGCCTTAAAGGCCGGTAGCCGCCACCGGGCGCATAGGTCAGTAGATCGGGATTGGCCTCCTTCCACAACCTTGCCTGCAAGCGGCTCCATGTGCGCGCCGGGAATTCGGCGACGTCGGGCACGCCCGGCATGAACGCGCCCCACTGTTTGGCGGAGACGCCGGCCTGATCGATGAGCCTGCGTCCACGCGTGGAGAGATCGCCCAGATCGCGCTTTGGCGGCTTTGAGACCTCGGCGGCCTGATCGGTAATGTCCCCATCGACGCTCGCCACCGCCGGCTTCCGGCGCATATTCACGGCCGCCGTGTCCGGCCGCGTGTCGGCGACATAGGTACCGCTGCCGGTGGTCGAGATCACGTAGCCTTCGGCAGTCAGCTGGTCGTAGACGTGCAGCACCGTATTGCGCGCGATGCCGAGGTCTTCGGCGAGCATGCGCGAACTCGGCAGCTTGGTGCCGGGCGGCAACTGGCCGGTCAGGATGGCCTGCTGCATCAGCCGCAACGTCTGTCTGTAGACCGGTTCGGCGGCGGTGCGGTCGAGCCGTGCAGCAAGCCAATCCGACAAAATCACGGTGTCCAAGTGGTTCTATCCGGAATAATGAAATGGTTCCATATTGTAGAACCGTAAGGGACTATAGTGAGCCACGCAATAAATGCAATCCCGCTGTTTTGCAGGGGGAGCCGGCCGGACCGCAGAGGAGACTAGTACGATGAAAACCGATGACGTGATCGTCAGCTTTCGAGGTGTGCGCAAGACGTACGACGGCGAAACGCTGGTCGTCAAACAACTCGATCTGGACATCTACCAGGGCGAATTCCTGACGCTGCTCGGACCGTCCGGATCAGGGAAAACCACGTGTCTGATGATGCTGGCGGGCTTCGAATTTCCCACCGGCGGCGAGATCTGGCTCGACGGCACGCTGCTCAATACCGTGCCGCCGCACAAGCGCAACATCGGCATGGTGTTTCAGAACTACGCGCTGTTTCCGCATCTGACGGTCGAGCAGAACGTCGCGTATCCGCTCACGGTGCGCAAACTCTCCGCCGAGGAACGCGCGCACCGCACGAACAACGCCCTGAAGATGGTGCGCATGGAGAGCTTCGCGAAGCGTTATCCGGCGCAGCTTTCCGGTGGCCAGCAGCAACGTATCGCGCTGGCGCGGGCGCTTGTGTTCGAGCCGAAACTGGTGCTGATGGACGAGCCGCTCGGCGCACTCGACAAACAGTTGCGCGAACACATGCAGTACGAACTTAAATCATTGCACGAGAAGCTCGGCGTCACCTTCGTGTACGTCACGCACGATCAGGGTGAGGCGTTGACCATGTCCGACCGCGTTGCGGTGTTCGATAAAGGCATCGTGCAGCAACTCGATACGGTGGACCGCCTGTACGAATCGCCTTGCAACGAGTTCGTCGCGAACTTCATCGGCGACAGCAACAAGCTGCGCGGCACGATCGCGAACGTCGACGGCGAGTACTGCGAGTTTCATCTGATTGACGGCACGCGGCTCACGGGGCGCAATATTGGCGGTGCGCGGGCGGGTACGCCGGCGGTTGCTTGCATCCGGCCTGAACGCATGAAGCTTGCTAACCTGGCGAATGGCGCGTCGCGGCCAGGCGCCAATGCGCTAAGTGGCGAAGCGCGCGGGCTGATCTATTTCGGCGACCACGTGCGCATGCGCTGTGGGCTGCCGGAACAGGACGAGTGTTTCGTCAAGGTGCCGCTCGGCACCGACGCACTCGAAAGCTTCGCGCCAGGCTTACCCGTCGCGCTGGAGTTTGCACCCGAGCATCTGCGCGTGTTTGCAGGGGCGTGAGGTCTTGCGAGGCGTGAGGCGTTCAACGCAGGAAAAAAGCAGTTCGTGTAAGCAGCACATAACAAGTCGCACTGTACTTAGCTTGAAGCACACCACCAAAGGAGAGCAATACACCATGAGCACCATGAGCAAGATCGGGAAATCGCGCTGCGCCATCGCTGTCGGTGCTGTGACGCTCGCGCTGGGCGCCGCGCAAGTCAACGCGGCCGAACTGACGGTCGTCAATTTCGGCGGCGCGAATGGCGACGCGCAAAAGGTCGCGTTCAACCAGCCGTTCGAAACGCAAACCAGCAACAAGGTGACCGCCGTCGAATACAACGGTGAGCAGGCCAAAGTGAAGGCGATGGTCGAAGCGAAGCATGTGAATTGGGACGTGGTGGAAGTCGAATCGGGCGACATCGGCCGTGGCTGTGACGAAGGGCTGTACGAGAAACTCGACTGGTCGAAGATCGGCAAGAAGTCGGATCTGATTCCTGAAGCGCCGCAAACCTGCGGCGTGGGTTTCTTCGTGTGGTCGACGGCGCTCGCGTATAACGCCGACAAGCTGAAAACCGCGCCGACCGGCTGGGCCGACTTCTGGGACGTGAAGAAATTCCCGGGCAAGCGCGCGATGCGCAAGGGCGCGCGTTACAACCTCGAATTCGCGCTCATGGCCGACGGCGTGGCCCCGAAGGACGTCTACAAGGTGCTGGCCACCAAGGAAGGCCAGGACCGCGCGTTCAAGAAGCTTGACGAACTGAAGCCGAATATCCAGTGGTGGGAAGCGGGTGCACAGCCGCCGCAATTCCTCGTTGCGGGTGACGTGGTGATGTCTACCGCGTACAACGGCCGGATCGACGCCGCGCAGAAGGAAGGCAAGAACCTCAAGGTCGTGTGGAACGGCAGCATTTACGACCTCGACTATTGGGCGATTCCGAAGGGCACGCCGAACAAGGCGCTGGCTGAGAAGTACATTGCCTATTCGATCTCGTCGAAGCCGCAGCAGGACTACGCGCACAACATCGCGTACGGTCCGGTGAACGTGGCGGCCATCAAGGCGCTCGATGCGAAGACGCTTGCTAACCTGCCGAACTCGGCTGCTAACGGCAAGAACGCGGTGCTGCAGAACCTCGCGTTCTGGACGGATCATGGCGATGAACTGGAGCAACGTTTTTCGTCGTGGGCTTCGAAGTAATTAGCTGGGTGTGAGGAGGCGCGGCTCGATTAAGTCGAGTTGCGCTTTGACGAAGCAATGCAAAGCGCGCGCATGTCGGTCCGACGTGCGCGCGGTACGACGCAAAAGCAGGAGACGAGGTGTGACTACGATGACGATCGCCGCCGATTCAACGCCTGAGTCGACTATTCGGCTCAAGCGAGAACTGAAAGCAGCGGAAGCGAAAAAGCGCGCAATGGCGCTGCTGCTGATCGCACCGCTCGCCATTTTTCTGCTGCTGATTTTTGTCGTGCCAATTGGCGCGCTGTTGATGCGCGCCGCGCAGAATCCGGAAGTGGTGGGCGCCTTGCCGCATACGCTGCAAGCATTGAGTGGTTGGGATCGCAAGACGCCGCCTCCCGACGCGGCATACGCCGCATTGGCTGTGGACCTGACCGCGGTCGCCGATAGCGACGGCATGGGTGCGCTGGCACGCCGCCTGAACGTCGAAATTCCGGGCTACCGTTCTCTGGTCGCGAAATCGGCACGCGCAATGCCGTTCGCCGACGACAACAGCAAGCCATTGACCCTCACGCCCGCCCAGATCCACGCGAAGTTCGTCGAACTCGACGAGCGCTGGAACGACGTCGCTTATTGGCAAGCGATCGCAAAGAATTCAGGTGCATATTCGCCGTTCTATCTGTTGGCTTCTTTGGACCATAAGCAGGACGCGTTCGGTCATATTATTCCGACCGACCCCGACCAACAGATCTATCTCGCCGTATTCAGCCGTACGTTTGTGATCGGCGCAGCCGTCACGTTTTTTGCGCTTCTGCTCGGCTATCCACTCGCTTACTGGATCTCGACGCTGTCCGATCGTCGCGCGAATCTGGTGATGATTCTCGTGCTGATTCCCTTCTGGACGTCGATCCTCGTGCGCGTCGCCGCGTGGATCGTGATTCTGCAAAGCGAGGGCTTGGTGAACAAGGCGCTGATCGCCAGCGGGCTATTGCATGACCCGCTGTCGCTGCTGTTCAACCGGACGGGCGTGTACATCTCGATGACGCACATTCTGCTGCCGTTCATGATCCTGCCGCTGTACAGCGTGATGAAGTCGATCCCGCCGACCTATCAGCGCGCCGCGATTTCGCTCGGCAGTCATCCGTTCGCGGCTTTCTGGCGTGTCTATGTGCCGCAAACTTATCCGGGTATCGGCGCGGGCGCGCTGCTCGTGTTCATCCTGGCGATCGGGTACTACATTACGCCGGCTTTGCTCGGCGGTCCGGGCGATCAGATGGTCAGCTACTACGTCGCGTACTTCACCAACGTGACGATCAACTGGGGCATGGCGTGCGCGCTCGGCGGCTTGTTGCTGGCCGCAACGCTCGTGCTGTACGTCATCTACGGACGCTTTACGCGTTCCTCACTGAGCCTCGGCTGATCGCCTGAACGGAGCTTACCCGCGATGAAACTTGCCAAGCCCTTGTTCGCACCGCATACGTCGATGGTTGAACGCGTGTGGTATTTCGCGCTGCGCGCGCTTGCCGTGCTCACGCTGCTGTATCTGATCCTGCCGGTGCTGGCGATTGTGCCGTTGTCGTTTTCGTCGAGCACGTTTCTGGTGTATCCGATTCCGGGATGGTCGCTGCGCTGGTATCAGAACCTGATTGCGTCCGACGAATGGCGTATGGCGGCGAAGAATAGCTTTATCGTGGCGCCGTCGGCGACGGTGGTCGCGACGGTGCTCGGCACGTTGGCCGCGATTGGCTTGACCAAAGCGAACTTCCGCGGCAAGGCACTGCTAATGGCGATTCTGATTTCGCCGATGATCGTGCCAGTGGTAGTGGTCGGCGTCGGCATGTATCTGTTCTTTGCGCCGCTTGGATTGGCGAATACGTATATCGGGCTGATTCTTGCGCACGCGTCGCTGGGCGTGCCGTTTGTTGTGACGACGGTGGCAGCGACGTTGCAAGGCTTCAACTACAACCTCGTGCGCGCCAGTTTGTCGTTGGGTGCGAATCCGGTAAAGACGTTCTTTCGCATCACGTTGCCGGTGATTGCGCCGGGTGTGATATCGGGTGCGTTGTTTGCGTTCGCGACATCGTTCGATGAAGTGGTCGTGACGCTCTTCCTGGCAGGAGCGGATCAGACGACGTTGCCGCGTCAGATGTTTACCGGTATTCGCGAGAACATCAGCCCGACGATTGCGGCGCTGGCGACGATTCTGATCGTATTTTCCACCAGCCTGTTGCTGGCGCTCGAGTGGCTGCGAGGCAGGAATGCGGCGCGGGCGGTGAAGGCGTGACTTTCGCACCGGATGACAGCCGTTATGCCACCTGAATGTCAACGCGTAGATTTTCCGACATGATTCTAAGAATGTTCCCATTCCGTCACCGTCTGCGTCTCTTCATACTCAGAGCCTTCTCAAAGAAGATGCGCTCGGCGCAGAAAAGCAATGAAATTTCAGCTAACGGTGCTAGCGATTGCCCTGGCCTTGTCATGCTGCGCGGACCACGCCGCGCGTGAGCGTCTCGGTATTGAAGATGCCACGGTCTTGAAAACGGGAATCGGGGCATCGCAGGACGAAGCAGCAGGCGCGGCAAACGCGCAATGGGTCGGCGCCTACGCGCCGATCGTCAGTAGTGGCACTGCGCTGGTATCGTTGCAACAGCGGCTCGATCAATTGCCGGGCGACAAGGCTGGCTACTTTCAAGCAAAGGCCCAGTGCTGGATCGACGCCGGTCAGCAGGCACGGCAGGCTAACGATCACTGGGGCTTCGTTGAAGAAGCGATCGGCCAGGCTGCGATGATCACAATGAGTCTCGAAAACTGCACGCCGTTGTCCGCTGCTAACCCGGTTTTGCGAACCGTGTCGACGGTGCGTCCTGATCTGTGGGAAATCGTCAATACCATCAAGGCCGATCCTGCCACCGCTCAATGTCCTTAGGCGCAACAGCCTCTCGCGTGTGCCGAAGTCGAACTGATTCAGGCCGGGCACGAGGCATGGGCGCGTAGTTTCACCTCTGCTGAAAAGCGTTTGCCAGAAATCCAGGGGAAATTGCGCAAGTCGGCAGAAACGGCGTTGCAATGCGTGCAAGCGCCTGGTCAACAAGTCGCTGGTGATATGGGCCGACGAAGGTTGCGGCGACCAGACACGCACGAAAAAAAGCCCGGCCAAAGCCGGGCTTCAAATCGGCTGCGTCCTTCCACAAGGACGCAGCACCTGCAAAACTACATTCGCGTCTGCTTAACGCATCAAGCCTTAACTTAAGCAGCCAGCAGCGAACGCAGCACGAACGGCAGAATCCCGCCGTGCTTGTAGTAGTCCACTTCGATCGGCGTATCGATACGCAGCAGCACGGCGACACGCTTCTCCTTGCCGTCCTTGCCGCGAATCACCAGCGTCACTTCTTGCTGCGGCTTGAAGTCAGCGCCAAGGCCTTCGATGTCGAACGTTTCTTCGCCGGTAATACCGAGCGATTGCACGCTATCCGAGCCCTTGAACTGCAGCGGCAGCACGCCCATGCCGACCAGGTTCGAACGGTGAATCCGCTCGAAGCTGCGTGCGACCACGGCCTTCACGCCCAGCAGTTGCGTACCCTTCGCAGCCCAGTCACGCGACGAGCCCGTACCGTACTCTTCACCAGCAAACACAACAGTCGGCGTGCCGGCGTCGATGTACTTCATCGCTGCGTCATAGATCGACTCTTGTTCGCCGCTCGGCTGGTGAATCGTCAGGCCGCCTTCCACGCGCGAGCCGTCTGCCTTCGCCGGGATCATCAGGTTCTTGATCCGGACGTTGGCGAACGTGCCGCGCATCATCACGTCGTGGTTGCCGCGGCGCGAGCCGTAGCTGTTGAAGTCGGCCTTCTGCACGCCGTTTGCCTTCAGCCACTTGCCTGCCGGCGAATCTTCCTTGATCGAGCCTGCCGGGCTGATGTGGTCGGTCGTGACCGAGTCACCGAAGATGCCCAGTGCGCGTGCGTCCTTCACAGCCGCGATGCTGTCGGCCGGCGTCATCGAGAAGTCCTTGCCGAAGAACGGCGGCTCTGCGATGTAGGTCGACTTCGGCCAGTCGTAGACTTGACCTTCTTCGCCTTCGATCTTGCTCCACAGGTCGCCCTTCTTGGTCAGCGACGAGTAGTTCTTGCGGAACGCATCTGCGTCCAGCGCGAACTTGAGCAGGGCGTCGACTTCTTCGCTGGTCGGCCAGATGTCGCCCAGGTAGATGTCCTTGCCGCCCTTACCCTTGCCGACCGGTTCGGTCATCAGGTCGCGCGTGATGTTGCCGGCGATCGCGTAAGCCACAACCAGCGGCGGCGAAGCCAGGAAGTTCGCGCGGATGTTCGGGTGAATACGCGCTTCGAAGTTACGGTTGCCCGACAGAACCGCTGCCGCGACGATGTCGTTCTTCGTAATCGCTTCGTTCAGTTCCGGCGTCAGGTCGCCTGCGTTACCGATACAGGTCGTGCAACCGTAAGCGGCCAGCGTGAAACCGAGCTTGTCGAGGTACTTCATCAAGTCGGTCTTCGTCAGGTATTCCGTGACGATACGCGATCCCGGAGCCAGCGACGTCTTGATGTGCGGAGCGACCGTCAGACCGGCTTCCACCGCCTTCTTGGCCAGCAGGCCGGCGGCCAGTAGCACGCTCGGGTTCGACGTGTTCGTGCACGACGTGATGGCGGCGATCAGGATGTCGCCGTTCTTCACGTCGACGCCGTTGCTCGTCGTGTATTGCGCGTCCAGATCGGCTTCCTTCTTCGCAAAGCCGTTTTCTGCAACCGGCTTCGAGAACAGGTCGCTGAAGGTCGACTTCACGTGACCGATTTCGATACGGTCTTGCGGGCGCTTCGGACCTGCCAGCGACGGCGTCACCGTGCCGAGATCCAGCGTGACGACCTTTGTGTAGTCGATCTGGCCAGCCTTCGGAATACCGAACAGACCCTGCGCTTTGAAGTAGTTTTCGAAGGCGGAGATTTCTGCGTCAGTGCGGCCTGTGCCCTTGAAGTAGTCGATGGTTTTTTCGTCGACCGGGAAGAAGCCCATGGTTGCGCCGTATTCCGGCGCCATGTTGCCGATCGTTGCGCGATCCGGCAGCGACAGCGACTTCGTGCCTTCGCCGAAGAACTCAACGAACTTGCCGACAACCTTTTCCTTGCGCAGCAGTTCGGTCACCGTCAGAACCAGGTCGGTCGCAGTCAGACCTTCGCGCAGCTTGCCCTTCAGTTCAACGCCCACCACGTCCGGCGTCAGGAAGTACACCGGCTGGCCGAGCATGCCGGCTTCAGCTTCAATACCGCCCACGCCCCAGCCCACCACGCCAATACCGTTAATCATCGTGGTGTGGCTGTCGGTGCCGACCAGCGAATCCGGGTAGTAGACCGTGTCCGAGCCTTCGGCCTTCTTGTGCACGCCGCGTGCGAGATATTCCAGGTTCACCTGGTGAACGATACCGACGCCCGGCGGCACGACCTTGAACGTGTCGAATGCCTGCATGCCCCACTTCATGAACTGGTAGCGCTCGTTGTTGCGCTGGAATTCCAGTTTCATGTTCAGATCGAGCGCGTTCTTTTCACGGAAGTGATCGATCTGCACCGAGTGGTCGACCACGAGATCGACCGGGACCAGCGGTTCGATCGACTTCGGATCCTTGCCCATGTGTTTCGCGACACCGCGCATTGCAGCGATGTCGGCGAGCAGCGGCACGCCGGTAAAGTCTTGCAGCACGACGCGCGACACGACGAACGGGATTTCGTCGACGCGTGCAGCCGTCGGCTTCCAGTTCGCGAGTTGCTCGATGTGTTCTTCGGCGATCTTCTTGCCGTCGTAGTTACGCAGCACCGATTCCAGCACGATACGGATCGAAACCGGCAGGCGGTCGATCTTGATGTTCAGTGCCTTGCCGAGTTGCGGCAGGGAGTAGAACTTGCCTTTGCCGGAACCGCTGTCGAATTCCTTGAGCGTTTTGTGGAGGTTGTGGGCCATGGTGTTTTCCTTGGTTTGATCGCGGAACTACAGTACTTAACTTGACTAGATGACGTACAGATCGACGTATTCATTGACCGGCATGGCTTCAAGCCTTGCCTGATCCAGCGACACGTCGAGAATCGCCAGTTGTTGCTTGACCGGAAAGCGGCGCGCGAGGTTGGTCTTGAACTTCTCGACCAGCAACGGAATCCCGTCTTCGCGACGACGCTTGTGACCGATCGGGTATTCGACTACAACTTCGTCGAACTTCGAGCCGTCGTTGAATTCGATCGTCAGTGCATTGGCGATCGAACGCTTCTCCGGATCGTGGTAATCCTTCGTGAACCGCGCGTCTTCGACACATGCCATTTTGGCGCGCAGCACATCGATACGCGCGTCCTGCGCGATCGAATCTTCATAATCCATGGCCGTCAGACGGCCATGGATCAACGGCACGGCGATCATGTACTGGATGCAATGATCGCGGTCGGCCGGATTGTTCAGGGGGCCTTTCTTGTCGATGATGCGGAGCGCGGCTTCGTGGGTGCGGATCGTGATCTTGCTGATGTCTTCGACGCGCTTGCCTTGAGCGGCGAGCTGCGCGTGCAGCTTCATGGCCGCTTCCACCGCCGTTTGCGCATGGAATTCTGCCGGAAACGAAATTTTGAAGAGCACGTTTTCCATCACGTACGAGCCGTACGGACGCTGAAACTTGAACGCATTGCCCTTGAACAGGACATCGTAAAAGCCCCACGTCTTCGCGGTGAGCACCGACGGATAGCCCATCTCGCCGGTCCTCGCGATAAGCGCGAGCCGCACCGCGCGCGAAGTTGCATCGCCCGCCGCCCACGACTTGCGCGAGCCGGTATTCGGTGCGTGACGATACGTGCGCAACGCATGCCCATCGACAAACGCCTGCGATACCGCATTGATCAACTCGTCGCGGGTCAAACCAATCAGCTGGCCGACCACGGCGGTGGAAGCCAGCTTCACCAGCAGCACGTGATCGAGCCCGACCTTGTTGAACGAGTTTTCGAGCGCGATACAGCCTTGAATTTCGTGCGCCTTGATCATGGCGATCAACACGTCTTTCATCGTCAGCGGCTGTTTGCCCGCTGCGATGGCACTGCGCGAGAGCCAGTCGGCCGTTGCCAGAATCCCGCCGAGGTTATCCGACGGATGACCCCATTCGGCGGCCAGCCAGGTGTCGTTGAAGTCCAGCCAGCGGATCATCGCGCCGATGTTGAAGGCGGCCTGAACCGGGTCCAGCTGGAACGACGTGCCCGGCACCTTCGCGCCGTTGGGGACGATCGTGCCAGGCACGATCGGTCCCATCAGCTTGGTGCAGGCCGGGTAGGTGAGCGCCTCGAGTCCGCAACCGAGCGTATCGATCATGCAGTTACGCGCGGTGTCCAGCGCGAGCGTGCTGTCGATCGGGAAATCCAGCACGTAATCGACGATATCGACCAGGACTGGGTCCGGATCGGGTCGTACGTTGGAAATCGGAGCGGACATCGGGGTGCTTTCCTGATGTAACGGATTAGTTGGTCTTGTTGATCGCGTTCGATTGCGTCGGAGCCGGTGCGCCTTGAGTCATGGCGGCCGTCTTGCATTCGTCGGCCAGACGCGAGCTGTCCTTATCCGAGAACAACATTGCCTTCGTCGGGATCACGACCAGGTCCATACCCGATGCGGCGTCGTGGAAACGGTCTGCGCCCGTGGTGGTCGCTTCGCGCGGCAGATTGTAGTTTTTGTTCGCCCAGTGAACCGTGACGATCTGGTCACGCTTCATGTCGCCCTTCAGGTCGAATGCCAGACCTTCGTTGCACGACCACTTTTCCGAGCCTTCCGGCACCGGATCGACCTTCGCTTCCTTGGCCGGATTCGCCTTGCGCTTGATCAGGCGCTTCGGTTGCGGGCGCTTCGCCACAGCCTTGGTAGCGGGCTTTGCGGTGGTGGTCGCCGTTTGTGCGACTGCGTCAGTCGCGACGGACAGCATCGTCGTGGACAGGGCGCCAATCACGGCGGCGATCATCAGCTTCTTCATGGTGGAGAACCTTTCTATCTAATTTCAGTGAACAGCACGCGGGCTACCGGTCCTGGCAACCGCGAGGGTTGAACTGCACGCGCTTCGAAAGCGCACAGCGACCGCTATTTTCTCCTATTTAGCGGCACGAACTTCAAATTCTCGGGACCGGTGTAATTTGCGCTCGGACGAATGATCTTGTTGTCGATCCGCTGCTCGATAATGTGCGCGCTCCAGCCAGCCGTGCGGGCGATCACGAACAACGGCGTGAACATCGCCGTCGGCACGCCCATCATGTGATACGAAACCGCGCTGAACCAGTCGAGATTTGGAAACATCTTTTTCACATCTGCCATCACTGTTTCAAGTCGTTCGGCGATGTTGAACAGCTTCAGGTTGCCCGCTTCCTTCGAGAGCTGCTTCGCGACGTCCTTGATGACCTTGTTGCGCGGGTCCGAAATCGTGTACACCGGGTGACCGAAACCGATCACCACGTCCTTGTTTTCAACGCGACGGCGGATGTCGGCTTCAGCCTCATCTGGCGTCTGATAACGCGACTGGATCTCGAACGCGGCTTCGTTCGCGCCGCCGTGCTTCGGGCCGCGCAACGCGCCGATCGCGCCGGTGATCGCCGAGTAGATGTCCGAGCCCGTGCCCGCGATCACGCGGCCGGTGAACGTCGAAGCGTTGAATTCATGCTCGGCGTACAGGTTCAGCGACACATGCATCGCGTCGACCCATGCTTTCGACGGCGCCACACCGTGCAGCAGGTGCAGGAAGTGGCCGCCGATCGAGTCGTCGTCGGTTTCGACTTCGATGCGCTTGCCGTTGTGCGAATAGTGGTACCAGTACAGCAGCATCGAGCCGAGCGAGGCCATCAGCTTGTCGGCGATGTCGCGTGCGCCCGCCAGGTTGTGGTCGTCCTTCTCCGGCAGCACGGTGCCGAGCACCGATACGCCGGTACGCATCACATCCATCGGGTGAGCGGCGGCCGGAATCCATTCCAGCGCGGCCTTGACGTTCGCGGGCAGGCCGCGCAGCGCCTTGAGCTTCGTCTTGTAGGCCGTCAGTTCGGCTTGCGTGGGCAGCTTTTCGTGGACCAGCAGATACGCGATCTCTTCGAATTCGCATGCACCGGCGATGTCGAGAATGTCGTAGCCGCGGTAGTGCAGGTCGTTGCCGGTCTTGCCGACCGTGCAGAGCGCAGTGTTGCCCGCCGTCACGCCGGACAGCGCAACGGATTTCTTCGGTTTGAAGCCGCTTTTAAGTTCGTTCTCGCCTTGTGCACCGGCGGTTTGCGTCGTCTCGCTCATCTCCCGCAATCTCCTTTGTGCCTGCTCATTGCTTCTGACTGAACCGTGCATTCAACGTCTGTTTCCTGCGCACGACGCCACACGTGGGCACCGGCCAGCGCTGCCACACCGGCTGCTGCGTTAGCTTTCGCGCTCATGATGCGGCTTGCCCGTTAGCGCCCACTTTCGTGAAGAGCGGCGCGGCGTCTTGCGGGACGGCGCGGCCAGTGGATTGCGCGCGACGCAACACTGACCAGTAATAGCGATAGCTTGCCCGGTCGTGCAACGTGTCGTGATGGCGCGTCGGTCCCCATTGCGCCGACTGCGCAGCCAGCAGAATTTCAGTAGCGGTGGCGATTTCTTCGTCGCGCGGGGCAAACGCGGCCACGATCGCCTCGATCTGCGCCGGATGGATGCTCCACATGCGCGTGTAGCCAAACTCGTTGCGGGCGCGCGCCGCGTCGCTCGCGACCACGCTCATGTCGCGCACTTCCGTGCTGACGTTATGCGAGGGCACCTTGCCGTGCGCGTGACAGGCCGCGGAGATCTCGAGCTTCGCGCGCCGCACCAGCGGGTGATCGAACTGACCGGGCGAGCGCATGGCGGTATCAGGAATCGCGCCGTCGTGCGCGGAAACGAAGTCCATCAGGCCGAAGCTCAGCGCCTCGACGCCGGGCAGCGCGGCCAGATCGAAAGCATGCGCCAACGCGCCATGCGTTTCGACCAGCAGTTGCACCGGCACCGGCTGTGCGATGCCGAGTTCGCGTCTCGTAGCCTCGATGAACGCGACCATCTCGGCGGCATCGGGGACGTTGCGGATCTTCGGCAAGGTGATGTAAGCGGGTGCTCGCTTCGCGGCCCGCAGAATGAGACGGACATCGTCACGCCAGTGCGCGTGATCGAAGTCGTGAATCCGCACGCCGACGCGGCCGAAGCGGTCATGCTCGCTGCCCAGCAGCGAGGCGACCAGCTCCGCGTGTTCGGCTTCCCGGCCGACCTGCGCGCCGTCTTCGCAATCGAGTGTGACGTCGAACACCGGGCCGAGTTGCTGCTGCAAGGCCAGTGATTTCAGCATCAGCTTCTCGCTGCCGGCGTAGTGGTCGCAGGCAGGCAGCACAGCGGGCGGCACTTCGCCGTCAAACAGCACTTCGGCGGGTGTGAGGGCGCGCATCTTCGGCGTCAGGAGCGTGGGTGGTCGTTAGGGGAATCTGATGCGGATGCGCTCTATTCGGCCATCGTCAGGCAGCCGCACAAAACGCGTTCGGATCAGATGCGAATGCTGGCATTCGCATGCAAATTCGCACGTAAAAAACCGGAACCCGCCGCGATACTGCTTCGGAGTTCCGGTTTGTTTGCATCTAGCCGCTTAGCCGAGCAGGTGTTGAACGCCTTCGCGTTCTTCGAGCAGCTCGTTCAGCGTGCCGTCCATCTTTTCGCGCGAGAACGCGTCGATTGCCAGACCTTCAACGCGCTTGTACTCGCCGTTTTCGCACGTAACCGGCACACCGTAGATGATGTCTTCCGGAATGCCATACGAACCGTCCGACGGAATACCCATCGTGACCCACTTGCCGTTCGTGCCGAGCACCCAGTCACGCACGTGGTCGATTGCAGCGTTAGCCGCCGACGCTGCCGACGAGAGGCCGCGCGCTTCGATGATCGCGGCGCCGCGCTTGCCGACCGTCGGGATGAACGTGTTGCGATTCCATTCTTCGTCGTTGATCAGCTTGGTCAGGTCTTGACCTTCTGCCGTTGCAACGCGGAAATCCGGGTACATAGTCGGCGAGTGGTTGCCCCACACTGCCAGCTTTTCGATCGAAGCAACCGGCTTGCCCGACTTGGCGGCCAGTTGCGACAGCGCGCGGTTGTGGTCCAGGCGCAGCATGGCGGTGAAGTTCTTCTTCGGCAGATCCGGTGCCGACTTCATGGCGATGTAGGCATTCGTGTTGGCCGGGTTGCCGACCACCAGCACCTTCACGTCGCGGCTTGCGACTTCGTTCAGCGCCTTGCCCTGAACCGTGAAGATTTCAGCGTTTGCCGACAGCAGGTCCTTGCGCTCCATGCCTTTCGAACGCGGGCGTGCGCCGACCAGCAGGGCAACGTCTGCATCCTTGAATGCAACCTTCGGGTCGTCGGTGATCACGACACCCGACAGCAGCGGGAATGCGCAATCATCCAGTTCCATCACGACGCCTTTGACGGCGCCTTGCGCTTGCGGCAGGTCGAGCAGTTGCAGGATGACCGGTTGATCCTTGCCGAGCAGATCGCCATTGGCGATGCGGAACAGCAGGGAGTAAGCGATTTGACCTGCGGCGCCGGTGACGGCAACGCGCTTTGCGGGCTTAGCCATTGAGAAATCTCCAGGACGATGCGTTAGACGCTAGGGAAAACGCCATTCTATATGCGCGTTCAGCGAAGCGTTGTGAAACACGGCGGAATTCACTGTTCGCGTACGGCCTCGGAATGTGCCGAGGCTGCGCGGCGCGTTGCGGCAAAACCGCCATGCCGGAAACCTGTACTGCCGAGCGGGGAGCGGAACACCAGGCGCCGGGTAGCCACTGCACGGTGCGGGCTCCTGCAAACAGCGCGTTTCGGCAAGCGTCTGACCAGACAATGGCGGCGAATCGAAACCTGGACTGCGTGGGAACAGCATGGTGCAGAGTGGCTGCCGGTGCGTGGCGACGCTGTACAACACAGTGAAAAACAGCCGTCGAAAAACCTGCAAACCCTTGCTCGACAAGGAGTGTAGGAGTCAGCTGGCACAAAGTCAACATTATCTTATGTCTTATATAAGACATATCTATTGAGGGGAAAATCCTAGACGCGGCCCAGCCCTTTATGATGAAATGCGCGGATGAATTCGAACCCGGCGAACACCACGAATCCGAGCGGCCAAACGGCTGCGGGAGAGGGTGTATCCGCTGCCGCTCCCTCTGCGTCGCCTACTTTCAGTCCTTTGTATCAGCAGATCAAGGGCTTGATTACGCAGAGTCTGGAAAATGGCGAATGGAAACCTGGCGAGATCATTCCTAGTGAAGTCGAATTGGCGGCAAGATACAAGGTCAGTCAGGGCACGGTGCGCAAAGCGATCGACGAACTTGCCGCTGACAACCTGCTGGTGCGTCGCCAGGGCAAGGGCACGTTTGTTGCAACGCACAATGAAGACCGCGCCCAGTTTCGCTTCCTCAGATTACTGGCCGATGACGGCGCGGAGCATCCGCACGTCAGCCGCCTGCTTGAATGCCGGCGCTTGCGCGCTTCGGCGGACATCGCCCGGCAACTCGATCTCAAGCCCGCCGATCCGGTGGTGCTGATCAAGCGTTTGCTGCAGTTCGACGGCGAAGTCACCGTACTCGACGAAATCTGGTTACCCGGCGCGGTGTTCCGCGGGCTCACGCTGGAGCGGCTGTCGGAGTATAAAGGTCCCCTTTACGCCATGTTCGAGACTGAATTCGGCACACGCATGATCCGCGCAACGGAGAAGATCCGGGCGGTTGCGGCTGAGCCTTCAGTGGCTGACCTGCTGAATGTGCCGGCGGGATTTCCACTGCTCTCGGTCGAGCGCGTGTCCTATACATATGGAGACCGGCCGGTCGAGGTGCGCCGCGGTTGGTATGTCACAACCGGGTATTACTATCAGAACGATCTGAGCTGAATCAGGATGAAAGAAGGCGCCGCGTCCCACGCGTGCGCCTGTTTGAAGGCGTCTTTATCGCGCGTGCTGTAACGGACCTGTCGTCGTTTTCGCTGCAGCGCGATATAAAAAGGCGCTAAAATCGCGGATTAGTGTGACTACATAGTAGGGGTCTAGCATGGCTGAAGCCGTAAAAAAACCGAGGCCGGAATTCCGGAACATCGGTATCGGGCAGATTTTGACGGCATACCGTCTCCCGCTAGCGGGGCGTGTGTCGATCTTGCACCGCTTAAGCGGTGGGCTGCTTTTTGTTTTTCTTCCGTTCCTGCTGTACCTCTTCGATCAGAGCCTGACTTCCGAACTGAGTTTCGAAGTCTTCAAGGGCTTCCTCTCCAACATCATTGTCAAGCTCATCACGCTCGTTCTCGCGTGGGCCTTCCTGTTCCACTTCTGTGCAGGCGTGCGTCACCTGTTCATGGACACAAGCCACGGCCTCACGACTAAAGAGAAGGGCAAGCAAACCTCCATCGTGGTGCTGGTCGTTTCGTCGCTTCTGACGATTGCCTTTGCGCTCAAACTCTTCGGAGCATTCTAAAAAAATGGCAGCTAATAACCGAATCGGTCCGAAGCGTCTCGTCGTCGGCGCTCACTACGGTCTGCGCGACTGGCTCGCCCAGCGCATTACCGCCTGCATCATGGCGGTCTACACGGTCATCCTGCTCGCCTGGTTCTTCGGCGCGCGCGATTTCTCGTATGACGGCTGGGCCTCGATCTTCGCCACGCAATGGATGAAGCTCGCCACGTTTGTCACGCTGCTCTCGCTGTTCTATCACGCGTGGGTTGGTATCCGCGATATCTGGATGGACTATGTGAAGCCCGTTGGCATGCGCCTGTTTCTTCAGGCACTGACGATCGTCTGGCTGCTCGCATGTGCGGGCTACGCTGCGCAGATTCTCTGGAGAGTGTAAAAGAATGGCTGCAATCAAGAATTCTCTGCCGCGTCGCAAATTTGACGTGGTTATCGTCGGCGCAGGCGGCTCGGGGATGCGCGCTTCGCTGCAACTCGCGCGCGCCGGTCTGTCGGTTTGCGTGCTGTCCAAGGTGTTCCCGACGCGTTCGCACACGGTTGCTGCCCAGGGCGGCATCGGCGCATCGCTCGGTAACATGAGCGAAGACAATTGGCACTATCACTTCTACGACACGATCAAGGGTTCCGACTGGCTCGGCGACCAGGATGCGATCGAATTCATGTGCCGTGAAGCACCACATGCTGTCTACGAACTCGAACACATGGGCATGCCGTTCGACCGTAACGCTGACGGCACGATTTACCAACGCCCGTTCGGCGGCCACACGGCCAACTACGGCGAGAAGCCGGTGCAACGCGCTTGCGCGGCGGCTGACCGTACCGGTCACGCGCTGCTGCACACGCTGTACCAGCAAAACGTGGCGGCCAAGACGCAGTTCTTCGTCGAATGGATGGCGCTGGATCTGATCCGCGACGCCGACGGCGACGTGCTCGGCGTGACCGCGCTGGAAATGGAAACCGGCGACGTTTATATCCTCGAAGGCAAGACCACGCTGTTCGCTACGGGCGGCGCGGGCCGGATCTTCGCGGCATCCACGAACGCGTTCATCAACACCGGTGACGGCCTGGGCATGGCGGCGCGTTCGGGTATCGCGCTGCAAGACATGGAATTCTGGCAATTCCACCCCACCGGCGTGGCCGGCGCGGGCGTGCTGATTACCGAAGGCGTGCGCGGCGAAGGCGGTATTCTGCGTAACTCGAACGGCGAGCGTTTCATGGAACGCTACGCGCCGACGCTGAAGGATCTGGCGCCGCGCGACTTCGTTTCGCGTTCGATGGACCAGGAAATCAAGGAAGGCCGCGGCGTGGGTCCGAACAAGGATCACGTGCTGCTCGACCTGTCGCACATCGGCGCCGAGACGATCATGAAGCGTCTGCCGTCGATCCGCGAAATCGCAATGAAGTTCGCGAACGTCGATTGCATTAAAGAGCCGATTCCGGTTGTGCCGACCATCCACTACCAGATGGGTGGCATCCCGACGAACATCAACGGCCAGGTCGTTGGCACGTCGAGGGATCACAAGGAAGCCGTCAACGGTTTCTACGCAGTGGGCGAATGCTCGTGCGTGTCGGTGCACGGCGCAAACCGTCTCGGCACGAACTCGCTGCTCGACCTGGTGGTGTTCGGCCGCGCGGCCGGTAACCACATCGTCAAGCACGTGAAGGAAGTCAAGGAACACAAGCCGCTGCCGGCCGACGCGGGTGATTTCTCGCTGGCTCGTCTGAACAAGCTGGACAAATCCACCTCGGGCGAATATTCGCAAACCGTCGCGGGCGACATCCGCTCCACGATGCAGGCCCACGCCGGCGTGTTCCGCACGTCGAAGCTGCTGGCAGAAGGCGTCGAGCGGATTCGCGAAGTGGCCGAACGGGTCGGCAACATCTACCTGAAAGACAAGTCGAAGGTGTTCAACACGGCACGTATTGAAGCGCTGGAAGTGGAGAACCTGATCGAAGTGGCACGCGCCACGATGATTTCCGCTGAAGCGCGCAAGGAAAGCCGCGGCGCGCATGCGCAAAACGACTTCGAACATCGCGACGACGAAAACTGGCTGCGCCATACGCTGTGGTTCAGCGAAGGCGATCGCCTCGACTACAAGCCGGTTCAGATGCAACCGCTGACCGTCGAATCGGTGCCGCCGAAAGCGCGTACCTTCTAAGGCACAAGTCAAAGGAATTCAGAAATGGCCAAGCGTACATTTGAAATTTACCGCTACGACCCGGATAAGGACGCGGCACCGCGCATGCAAACGTACGAGATCGAAATCGACTCGCACGAACGCATGCTGCTCGACGCGCTGCTCAAGCTGAAAGCGATGGACGAAACCTTGTCGTTCCGCCGTTCGTGCCGCGAAGGCGTGTGCGGTTCGGACGCCATGAACATCAACGGCAAGAACGGTCTGGCCTGCTTGCAGAACATGAACGACCTGCCGCAAAAGATCGTGCTGCGTCCGCTGCCGGGCCTGCCGGTCGTGCGCGACCTGATCTGCGACTTCACGCAGTTCTTCAACCAGTATCACTCGATCAAGCCGTACCTGATCAACGATACGCCGCCGCCGGAAAAGGAACGTCTGCAGTCGCCGGAAGAACGCGACGAGCTCGACGGCCTGTACGAATGTATTCTGTGCGCTAGCTGCTCCACGTCGTGCCCGAGCTTCTGGTGGAATCCGGACAAGTTCGTCGGCCCGGCTGGCCTGTTGCAAGCCTATCGTTTCATCGCGGACAGCCGTGATGAAGCGACGGGTGAACGCCTCGACAACCTGGAAGATCCGTACCGTCTGTTCCGTTGCCATACCATCATGAATTGCGTCGACGTCTGCCCGAAGGGCTTGAACCCGACCAAGGCGATTGGCAAGATCAAGGAATTGATGGTTCGCCGCGCGGTTTGAGATGGACGCAACACTGCATCAGTCCGACCCTCTTCGCCGCGCGCGCCTTCGCTGGCGCGCGCGGCGCGGCTTGCTGGAAAACGATCTGATCTTTGAACGTTTTTTCAGCCGATATGAGCATGACCTCAGCGATGCCGATGTGGGCGCTCTCACGCGCCTGCTCGAGCTGAGCGATAACGACCTGATGGACTTGCTGCTTGTCCGCAAGGAACCAGCAGGCGACCTTGCCGACCCGGATGTGATCCGGGTGCTGGAGCTGTTGCGCAACGCTTGAGCGTCGCAAACGCTTTGCGGCGCCGCTTGTCCGTTGCTCCCAGGCGTGCAAATTATCGAAACCCTGTTTCCATACTTCGATTGAGGATGTGCTATGACCCCGTCAGATGTTAAAGCCACGCTATCGTTCAGCGACAATTCGCCGAGCGTTGAAATGCCGATTTACAAGGGCACTCTCGGCCCGGACGTGATCGACATCCGCAAACTGTACGGCCAGACTGGCAAGTTCACGTACGACCCGGGCTTCATGTCGACGGCGGCGTGCAATTCGGCGATCACCTACATCGACGGCGACAAGGGCGAGTTGCTGTATCGCGGCTACCCGATCGACGACCTCGCGCAAAACGCCGACTTCCTCGAAACCTGCTATCTGCTGCTGAAGGGCGAACTGCCGAACGCACAGCAGAACGAAGAGTTCGTGAACACCGTCACGAAGCACACGATGGTGCATGAGCAAATGCACTTCTTCTTCCGTGGCTTCCGCCGTGACGCGCACCCGATGGCGATTCTGGTCGCGGCGGTCGGCGCTCTGTCGGCGTTCTATCACGACTCGCTCGACATCAACAATCCGCGTCACCGTGAAGTGTCGGCCATTCGCATGATCGCGAAGCTGCCCACGCTGGTCGCGATGGCGTACAAGTACAGCATCGGCCAGCCGTTTGCTTACCCGAAGAACGACCTGTCGTACAGCGCGAACTTCATGCGCATGATGTTCTCGAACCCGTGCGAAGAGTACAAGGTCAACGACGTGCTGGTTCGCGCACTCGACCGTATCCTGATCCTGCATGCTGACCACGAGCAGAATGCCTCGACCTCGACGGTTCGTCTGGCGGGTTCGTCGGGCGCTAACCCGTTCGCATGTATCGCGGCTGGTATCGCTTGCTTGTGGGGCCCGGCGCACGGTGGTGCGAACGAAGCCGCGCTGAACATGCTGGAAGAAATCGGCTCGGTCGACAACATTCCTGAGTTCATCAAGCAGGTGAAGGACAAGAACTCGGGCGTGAAGCTGATGGGCTTCGGTCACCGCGTCTACAAGAACTACGATCCGCGTGCGAAGCTGATGCGCGAAACCTGCCACGAAGTGCTGGAAGAGCTGGGCCTGCACGACGACCCGCTGTTCAAGCTGGCCATGGCACTGGAAAAGATCGCGCTGGAAGACGAGTACTTCGTGTCGCGCAAGCTGTACCCGAATGTCGACTTCTACTCGGGCATCGTGCAGCGCGCGCTGGGCATCCCGACGTCGATGTTCACGTGTATCTTCGCGATGGCACGTACGGTCGGCTGGATTGCACAGTGGAACGAAATGATTGCGGATCCGGAACAGAAGATTGGCCGTCCGCGTCAGCTGTTTGTTGGCGATACGCCGCGTGATGCGAAGCCGATTGGGCAACGTTGATTGGGTTTGAGTCCGAGTTGTTCGCAATAGCTGGTTACGTTGCGGGCTAGCGCGGAGTCTGACTGGTAAGAAATGCCCCAACGGGTTCTCCGTCGGGGCATTTTGTTTTTGGCTTCGATCGCGTGCGCCGAGCATGCAGTCACGCGGCGGTGCAGCAAGTGGCAAGCGCGTGCGGACTTGCCGGGTAACACCCATACAGGTATCGCCACTACCACCCAACTCCCTGTTTTTTATCGGTTTTTCCCCTGATTCATGGACCCTAAGCGGGGTTCAGCGTGGCATAATCGACCGACACAGTCAGCCCGCAGTCATTACTACCCCGCATACCATGGCACAGACTCTCTACGACAAATTGTGGAACACACACGTGATCCACACGGAAGAAGACGGTACGACGATTCTCTATATCGACCGTCACCTGCTGCACGAAGTCACCAGCCCTCAGGCGTTCGAAGGCCTGAAACTGGCTGAACGCCCGGTGTGGCGTATCAGCGCGAATCTGGCGGTGTCGGACCACAACGTCCCCACCACGGATCGCAGCCACGGCATCGCCGATCCCATCTCGAAGCTGCAGGTCGATACGCTCGACAGCAACTGCGACACGTACGGCATCACGCAGTTCAAGATGAACGATCTGCGCCAGGGCATCGTGCACATCATCGGGCCGGAGCAGGGCGCCACGCTGCCGGGCATGACCATCGTCTGCGGCGACTCGCACACGTCCACGCACGGCGCGTTCGGTGCGCTGGCGCACGGCATCGGCACGTCGGAAGTCGAACACGTGCTGGCCACGCAAACGCTCTTGCAGAAGAAGAGCAAGAACATGCTGGTGAAGGTCGAAGGCCCGTTGCCGCGCGGCTGCACCGCGAAAGACATCGTGCTCGCCATCATCGGCAAGATCGGCACGGCAGGCGGCACCGGCTACGCAATCGAATTCGGCGGTTCGACGATTCGCGCGCTGTCCATGGAAGGCCGTATGACGGTCTGCAACATGGCGATCGAAGCAGGCGCGCGCGCCGGCATGGTCGCCGTGGACGACACCACCATCGAATACCTGAAGGGCCGTCCGTTCTCGCCCTCGGGCATCGAGTGGGATCACGCGGTTGAGTACTGGAAGCAGTTCAAGTCGGACGAAGGCGCGCAATTCGATCGCGTGGTCGAGCTGAACGCCGCGGAAATCGTGCCGCAAGTCACATGGGGCACGTCGCCGGAAATGGTTACGGCCGTCGACGGCCGCGTGCCGGATCCGGAGCGCGAAAAAGACCCGGTCAAGCGCGATGCAATGGAGCGCGCGCTGAAGTATATGGCGCTTGAACCGAATGCGCCGATCGAATCCATCAAGCCGGATAAAATCTTCATCGGGTCGTGCACCAACGCGCGCATTGAAGACATTCGCGCTGCGGCATACGTCGTGAAGAAGCTCGGCCGCCGCGTCGCCCCGAGCATCCGTCTGGCCATGGTCGTGCCGGGTTCGGGTCTGGTGAAGGCGCAAGCGGAACGCGAAGGCCTCGACAAGGTCTTTACCGATGCCGGTTTCGAATGGCGTGAGCCCGGTTGCTCGATGTGTCTCGCGATGAACGCCGACCGGTTGGATCCGGGCGAGCGTTGCGCGTCCACGTCGAATCGTAATTTCGAAGGTCGTCAGGGCGCCGGTGGCCGTACCCACCTCGTGAGCCCCGCGATGGCTGCCGCCGCGGCCATCGAAGGGCATTTCGTCGATATTCGCAAGCTTGGATAAACACGCATGATGAAGAACATGAATCGCACCACTCTATTGCGCCGCTTCGCACTCGGTACCCTGGCCGCGCTACTGCTCGGTCTGACCGGCTGCAATACGGTGCACGGATTTGGCGAGGACATGTCGCACCTCGGCAATTCGATCAGCAATCACGCTGACAAATAAGCGGTTTTTGATTTTTGCCGGCAATGCAGCGAGCGGCTTTCCGGCCGCCACGCGCATCGCCCGGTCTTGAAACAGGCGCAAGCGTCATGGATAAATTCATCGTACATACCGGCGTCGTGGCGCCGCTCGATCGCGAGAACGTCGACACGGACGCGATCATTCCGAAGCAATTCCTGAAGTCGATCAAGCGCACGGGTTTCGGTCCGAACGCGTTCGACGAATGGCGATACCTCGACCACGGCGAGCCGGGTCAAGACAACTCGAAGCGTCCGCTGAATCCGGATTTCGTGCTGAATCAGCCGCGCTATCAGGGCGCGTCGGTGCTGTTGGCGCGCAAGAACTTCGGTTGCGGCAGCTCGCGTGAGCACGCGCCATGGGCGTTGGAGCAATACGGCTTCCGCGCGATTATCGCGCCGAGCTTCGCCGATATCTTCTACAACAACTGTTTCAAGAACGGCCTGCTGCCGATCGTGCTGACCGAACAGCAAGTCGATCATTTGTTCAACGAAACCTACGCGTTCAACGGCTTCAAGCTGACCGTCGACCTGGATGCGCAAGTTGTCCGCACGTCGGACGGTGGTGCCGAATATCCGTTCGAAGTGGCTGCGTTCCGCAAGTACTGCCTGTTGAATGGCTTCGACGATATCGGCCTCACGCTGCGTCACGCTGACAAGATTCGCCAGTTCGAAGCCGAGCGGATCGCAAAGCAGCCGTGGCTGAATCACCGCATCGTTGGATAAAGGCTGACAGGCCTGAGAGCCCGATGGCTCGCTGAATCATCTCGAAGAAAATCATCAAGGAAATTCGCATGAAGATCGCAGTCTTGCCGGGCGACGGCATCGGTCCCGAAATCGTCAAGGAGGCCGTCAAGGTCCTGAACGTGCTCGGCGAAAAGTTCGAACTCGAAGAAGCGCCGGTTGGCGGCGCGGGCTACGAAGCGAAGGGTCATCCGCTGCCCGATTCGACGCTGGCGCTGGCGAAAGAAGCCGATGCAATCCTGTTCGGCGCCGTCGGCGACTGGAAGTACGACTCGCTCGAACGCGCGCTGCGCCCGGAGCAGGCCATTCTCGGTCTGCGCAAGCACCTGCAATTGTTCGCGAACTTCCGTCCGGCAATCTGCTATCCGCAACTGACGGGCGCTTCGTCGTTGAAGGAAGAGATCGTTTCGGGTCTCAACATCCTGATCGTGCGCGAGTTGAACGGCGATATTTATTTCGGTGCGCCGCGCGGCGTGCGTTCGTCACCGGATGGCCTGTTCGAAGGCGCGAAAGAAGGCTTCGACACGATGCGTTATTCGGAACCCGAAGTGCGCCGCATTGCGCATGTCGCGTTTCAGGCCGCGCAAAAGCGGCAGAAGAAGCTGACGAGCGTGGATAAGGCCAATGTGCTCGAAACGTCGCAGTTCTGGCGCGACGTGATGATCGACGTGTCGAAGGAATACGCGGACGTCGAGCTGTCGCACATGTATGTGGATAACGCGGCGATGCAGTTGGTGAAGGCGCCGAAGGCGTTCGACGTGGTGGTGACCGGCAACATGTTCGGCGACATCCTCTCTGACGAAGCCGCCATGCTCACGGGTTCGATTGGCATGCTGCCGTCGGCTTCGCTCGACAAGAACAACAAGGGCCTGTACGAGCCGTCGCACGGTTCGGCGCCGGATATCGCCGGCAAGGGCGTGGCCAATCCGCTGGCAACGATCCTGTCGGCCGCGATGATGTTGCGTTATTCGCTGAACAAGGCGGAACAGGCGGATCGTATCGAAAGCGCGGTCAAGAAGGTGCTGGAACAGGGCTTCCGCACCGGCGACATTCTGACGCCGGGTTGCAAGCAGGTTGGCACCGTGGCAATGGGCGATGCTGTTGTCGCCGCGCTGTAAAGTACCGAGAAGTTAAGCAGTAGTTAGGTCTTCAAAGCGGCCTTTAAAACGCGAAATAGCCTCGAAACAGGCCATTTCGCGCGTAATACGGGCGATAGCGGCGGATGACGTCGCCAGATTCCGGTTTTCGTGTATATTGTAGCAATGGCGCAGACAGCTCAAATCTCCTCGATTTCGAAACTGCACGGCAAAACGGCCCGTGTGGTTGAGCTCGCCATTACTACCACCAAAACGATTACCCCGAAAACGATCACGAAACGCTGATCGTCCGTCGTGCCCGCTCATCTTCCCCGCGCGGTCACTGCGGGCAAAGATGCGGGGAAGTTTCCATTCGAAGGGTATGAAGTCATGAACGTAGGTCTCGTAGGTTGGCGCGGTATGGTCGGCAGCGTCCTGATGCAACGTATGCAGCAGGAAGGCGATTTCGACTTGATCGAACCGGTGTTTTTCAGCACCAGCAACGCGGGCGGCAACGCGCCGTCGTTCGCCAAAAACGAGACCAAGCTCAAAGATGCGACAAGCATCGAAGACCTGAAGAAGTGCGAAGCGATCATCTCCTGCCAGGGCGGCGATTACACGAATGAAGTGTTCCCGAAGCTGCGCGCAGCGGGCTGGAACGGCTACTGGATCGACGCGGCTTCGTCGCTGCGCATGAAAGACGACGCGGTCATCATTCTCGATCCGGTCAACCTCGACGTGATCAAGAACGCGCTGGTCAAGGGCCAGAAGAATTTCATCGGCGGCAACTGCACGGTCAGCCTGATGCTGATGGCGCTGGGCGGTCTGCTCCGCGAAAACCTCGTCGACTGGATGACGGCCATGACGTATCAGGCCGCTTCGGGCGCGGGCGCGCAAAACATGCGCGAACTGCTGCAGCAAATGGGCACGCTGTACGGCGCGGCCAAGGAAGACCTGGCGGATCCGTCGTCGGCGATTCTCGACATCGACCGCCGCGTGCTGAGCGCAATGAACAGCGACCGCATGCCGACCGACAACTTCGGCGTGCCGCTCGCCGGCTCGCTGATTCCGTGGATCGACAAGGATCTCGGTAACGGCATGTCGAAGGAAGAGTGGAAGGGCGGCGCGGAAACCAACAAGATTCTCGGCAAGCCGGCCATGGGCACGCCGGGTTCGATCCCGGTAGATGGTCTATGCGTGCGGATCGGCGCAATGCGCTGCCACTCGCAGGCGTTGACCATCAAGCTGAACAAGGACGTGCCGCTGGACGAAGTGAACAGCATCCTCGCATCGGGCAACGACTGGGTGAAGGTTGTGCCGAACGAACGCGAAGCGTCGATGCGCGATCTGTCCCCGGCGGTGGTGACGGGCACGTTGACCGTGCCGGTCGGCCGTGTACGCAAACTGGCGATGGGCGGCGAATATCTGTCGGCCTTCACGGTCGGCGATCAGTTGCTGTGGGGCGCGGCGGAACCGCTGCGTCGCATGCTTCGCATTGTGCTCGACAAGTAAAGTAAACTACGCGCTCACGACGCGTAGAAAACTCAAGAAGCGTCGCGCTTGCGCGGCGCTTTTTTCATTGTGTGCTCCGATTATCTTGTCTCTTTCCAACCGCAAAAAAGGGCTGCGCGCTGACGCGCCAGGGGTCCCGATGAACCTTCGACTCTCATCCCTTCGGGCTATGTCTATGCATCAAGGTACGGGCCGGCTGATGGCCGCAGCCGTTTTGGCGCTCGCGCTGGCCGGCGCCGGCGTTGGCAGCGCGGTGGCCGCGCCGGGCGACGCCGCGAGCGCGCCGGAAGGCGCCTCCGTTTCTTACGCTGCCGGGAGTCAATATACGGTGCGGCCCGGGCAATCGTTGAACGACGTGGCGATTGCCGTCACGCAATCGCACGACCGGGGGACGCTCGCCCGCGCATCGCGCGCGCTGTTCGATGCGAATCCGAATGCGTTCATGAGTCATGACCCGAGCCGGATGCGCGTAGGCGCGCTGTTGACGGTTCCGGCACTGGATGCGTCGGGTGCGCCGGCGGCTTCTGCGCCGGTTGCGGGGTCTGCGCCTACCGCGTCATCGGCCGCTGCGGCTACAGCTACTGCCGCACCTGCCTCCGCGCCGGCCGCGGCGGCAGTCGTTGCCGCGAGCGCCGTGGCGCAGGTCAATGCCGCTGCTGCGAGTGCCGCAGCGCCGGCCACGCCTGCGGTGTCGGGGGCGGCCAGTTCAACGGCTGAAGCAAGTGCGGCGATGCCGGGTAGCTCGGCAGCCGCCGGCGCGGTTGCGACGGCGCCCGTAGCGGGCTCACAGGCTGCAGGCGCATTGTCGGGCAGCGAGGCCCACGTCTGGTCGGGCGCGATCCAGCCTTCGGCCAGCGAGTCTGCCGAAGGTGCGTCGGGAGCTGTCACCGCACAGCCGGCATCGCAACCGCGTGCGCAGGTATCCAGTTTGCAGCAATTGCTTGCGCTGAAAAACCGCGTGCTGATGGAGTTGCAGAAACATGGCATCGGCGGTTCGCCGGCCGCGACGGTCAAGCCTTCGACGAACGGCGCGCAGCCGGCTGCCAGCGCTTCGTCTGCAGCGACCGTTGCCGGTCATGGCGGCGCTGCAAATTCCACGTCGAATGACATCGGCATCTCGCAGACGAATTTGAGCATTGCGGCGGCGATCGGTGCGGCGTTGGTCGTGCTGCTGGGCGCTTGGCGTCTGCGTCGGCGCAAGCGCGCCGGTGTTGCCGCGGCTGAAGGCTCGCTGGCAAGGGACGCAGCAGCAGCCGCCGCGCGAGCGGCCGGGACGCAGGATATCGATTCGACGCCGGAAGCTGTATCTGTGCGTGAAGCGTCCGACGTGAGCGACGAAGCGGCAGCGCGGCATGCGGCGGCTGACCGCGAGGCCGTAGAGGGTGACGCGGCGGCGCGGGAAGTGGCCGAACGCGTGGCGGCGGAACGTGAAGCGGAAATTCGCCGGGCGGCGGAGCGTGAAGCAGCAGAAGGTACAGAGCACGTAGCGCCGGAACAGGCAGCAACGGCACGCGAAGCCGCAGAACGTGAACAGGCGGAACGTGAGGCAGCAGAACAAGCCGCGGCTGAACATGAAGCCGCTGCCCGCCAACCGCACGCAGACTTGCCCGCTCAGGATCACGACGCGTCACAGCACGCCGGGCAGGGAAGCCATCCGGCACCCGCACCGTTCGAACCCGTGCAACTGAGCCCGGAGGTCGAGCCGGCCGCCCAAAGCGGATTCGCGTCGGAACCTCTTCCCGCCGCTCATCACGAAAACCTCGACGGAGCGACCACGGCTGCAAGCCTTGCTGCCGCGGCGGAACTCGGCGCCGAGGCATTGCCGCGCACGTCGCTTGAACCGGTCAACGAGAGCTTGCCGGAAGAGGTGCCTCCGCATCGTCTGCAATGGGACGACGAACCGGCTCCGACCGCGCCGTTGGCAGCACCGACGAACGAATCTTTCGCTGAGCCGCAGAGCCATCTCGACACCCCGTCGCCGGTTATCGATTTCACGCAGCAGCGGGTCGAGCCGCACACGACTTCGCCGTTCGGTCAACCGCACAGCGAAACCCCAGTGCCCACGGCCCAGCAGGACACGGCTCACATCGAGCCGACGTACCAGCCGTCCTATGAGCCGCAACCGCAGTCACATCAGCAAGCCGAAACCGCGACGCCCGGCGGCGCGCCGAATCTCGAGCCGGTCGCCCCCGCTGCGCCAATCCAGCCGGCACTGTCCGTCCCGACCGAGTTCCCGCGCGATGCTGTCGATGCATTCAGCAGTCTGGACATGCCTTTGCCGCCGCGCCTCGAATCGACTGACGCAGCAGCAGCGGCGAGCGCACCAGGATCACTGGCGACACAACCGGTTGCCTCCCCGGAAAGCACCGCGCAGCAAGCCGTTGCGCCGCACGATCCGGATGACTTCCCGCACATCGCCGATGAAATCGCCAGCGGCACCGCAGGCCATGCAGCCGTCGCGGGCCTGGGCGCGGCGGGCTTCGGCGCGTTGAAGCTCGATTTCGACCTCGAATTGCCGCCGAGTCCGGCTCAGCCGTTGCCCGCCTTCACGCGCGCCGATCTCACCCGCATCGCCCGCAACAAGCTCGATCTGGCCGCGGAATATATCGACCTCGGCGATCTGTCCGGCGCGCGCGTGCTCATTAACGAAGTGATCGAAGCGAACGATCCGGCCACGCGCACCGAAGCCCGCGCGCTGCTTTCGACGCTCGCGCCGTTGTCGTGAAGCGTATTGCGCTGGGCGTCCAGTACGACGGTTCGGCGTTCTGCGGCTGGCAGTCGCAGACGCACGGCAAGACCGTACAGGACGAGCTCGAACGGGCGTTGCGCGAGTTCGCGCAAACGCCCGTGCAAACCGTTGTGGCGGGCCGTACGGATACCGGCGTGCACGGCCTCGGCCAGGTCGTGCACTTCGACACCGAACTCGATCGCACGGATTTTTCGTGGATTCGCGGCACCAACGCCTTCCTGCCGAAGACAATCGCCGTGCAATGGGCCAAGCCGATGCCCGATGAGTTTCACGCGCGTTTCTCGGCGTTCGAGCGAACCTATTACTACGTTCTGTACGTCCATCCGTTCCGCTCGCCGATGCAGGCTGCGCGGGCCGGCTGGGTGCACACACCGCTCGACGTCGACGCGATGCGGACCGCCGCCGCTCACCTGATCGGCGCGCACGATTTTTCGGCGTTTCGTTCGTCGCAATGCCAGGCGAAAACACCGGTCAAGCACCTCTATCAGATCGACATACTGCAACAGGGCGACTTCATTCATTTCCGCTTTAGGGCGAACGCGTTCCTGCACCATATGGTGCGTAATCTGATGGGATGTCTCGTCAATATCGGCCAGGGACGCCATCCGGCCGAATGGATGGCCGAGGTTCTCGCGAGCCGCGATCGCGACTGTGCCGCGCCGACTTTCATGCCTGATGGCCTGTACCTGGCGCAGGTGGGCTATCCTGAGCAATTCGCCGTGCCCGCGCCGCAAACAGGCAGCGTGCCGTGGAGTACCGTATGGACCGAGCAAGCGCAAACATGAAATCAACCGAAAATCTGGCAACCGAAGCTCACGCGGACGCATCGCAGCACGCCGTGCCGCATCGCACGCGGATCAAACTGTGCGGCCTGTCGAAACCGGAAGACGTGGCTCAGGCGATCGACCTCGGCGCCGACGCGATCGGCCTCGTGTTCTATCCGCCGAGCCCGCGCTCGGTGAGCGTCGCGCAGGCCGTCGAGCTGGTGCACGATGTGCCGCCGTTCGTGTCGGTCGTCGGCTTGTTCGTGAACGCAACGCAGGACTGGATTCGCGAAGTCGTCAGCAATGTCGGGCTTACGCTGCTGCAGTTCCACGGCGACGAGACCCCGGAGCAGTGCGAATCCCTTGCCGGCATTGCGGGTTTGCCTTGGTTGCGCGCCTTGCGAATCGCGGCGGATACTCAACCGGCAGATTTGGTAAAATCAGCGCTTAACTATTCAGCAGCCAGCGCCCTTCTGTTCGACACCCATGTCGAAGGCTATGGCGGCGGCGGGAAGGTTTTCGATTGGTCACTTATTCCAGCAGAGCTCGCGCGTCGGGCCGTTTTGAGTGGTGGGTTGAACGCGCAAAACGTCAGTGATGCGATCCATCGCGTGCGCCCGTACGCGGTCGATGTCTCGAGCGGCATCGAAGTGCCGGGCGCCAGGGGCGTGAAAGATCACGCCCGGATGGCGGCGTTCGTACGCGCGGTGCGCGCAGCGGACGCTGAATGATTCAGGCGGCACGGTTTTCTCATATGGAAGCCGTGCGCCACACTGAGAAGAGCGATCACCATGTATAACTTGCCTGACGAAAGAGGCCATTTCGGCCCATATGGCGGCGTGTTTGTCGCTGAAACGCTGGTTCACGCACTCAACGAGCTGCGTGCCGCGTATGAGAAATATCAGAAAGACCCGGAATTCGTCGCCGAATACGAGCGCGAACTGAAGCATTTCGTGGGTCGTCCGTCGCCGATTTATCACGCCCAGCGCTGGAGCGAAATGCTCGGCGGCGCGCAGATTTTCCTCAAGCGCGAAGACCTGAATCACACCGGCGCGCACAAGATCAATAACGTGATCGGACAGGCGCTGCTCGCCAAGCGCATGGGCAAGCCGCGCGTGATCGCGGAAACCGGCGCGGGACAGCACGGCGTGGCGACCGCAACCATCGCGGCGCGCTTCGGCATGGAATGCGTGGTCTACATGGGCGAAGAAGACGTGCGTCGCCAGGCCGCGAACGTGTACCGGATGAAGCTGCTCGGCGCGACTGTCGTACCCGTGCAGTCTGGCTCGCGCACGCTGAAGGACGCGCTCAATGAAGCGATGCGCGACTGGGTGACCAATGTCGAAAACACCTTCTACATCATCGGCACGGTGGCGGGACCGCATCCGTATCCGATGATGGTGCGGGACTTCCAGCGCGTGATCGGCGACGAGTGCAAGGTGCAGATGCCTGAACTGGTCGGTCGCCAGCCGGACGCCGTGATTGCGTGCGTTGGCGGCGGCTCGAACGCAATGGGGATCTTTTACCCATACATTGACGACACTTCGGTGCAGCTGATCGGTGTCGAGCCAGCGGGCGACGGGATCGAAACCGGCCGGCACGCAGCCTCGCTGATCGCCGGCACGCCGGGTGTGCTGCACGGCAACCGCACGTATCTCCTGCAGGACGAAAACGGTCAGATCATCGAGACACATTCGATCTCGGCCGGCTTGGACTATCCGGGCGTGGGTCCCGAGCATGCGTGGCTAAAAGACAGCAATCGCGCGCAATACGTCAGCATCGACGACGGAGAAGCGCTCAAGGGGTTCCACGATTGCTGCCGTATCGAAGGCATTATTCCGGCGCTGGAATCCAGCCACGCGCTGGCCTATGCCGCGAAACTCGCGCCGACGCTGCCCAAGGACAAAGTCCTTCTGGTCAATCTGTCGGGTCGAGGCGACAAGGACATGCACACGGTCGCTGAGCGATCGGGTATCCAGTTCTGAGCGCCGCGACGATGCGCGACGAGTTCGACGAGCCGCAACCGGCGCTTGAAGCCAGCCCGGTCGCCGAAGTACCGGCGGCCGAGGCGCCTGCACTCCTGTTGCCGCAGGTGCCCGCCGGTATCCGGCTGTTGAACCGCGATTTTCTGTCCGATGTGGCGAACATCCCCGACGGGTCGATCGACCTGATCCTTTGCGATCCGCCTTACGGGCTCGGCAAGGATTACGGCAACGACTCCGACATGCGCTCCGGTGAGGATTTCCTCGCCTGGACGCGTGGCTGGCTCGAACTGGCTATTCCGAAGCTCAAGCCGTCGGGTTCGCTCTATATCTTCTGCACGTGGCAGTACGCACCGGAAATATTCAGCTTCCTGAAGACAAAACTCACGATGATCAACGAAATCATCTGGGACCGGCGCGTGCCGAGCATGGGCGGAACGGTGCGCCGTTTCACCTCGGTGCATGACAACATCGGCTTTTTCGCGGTGTCGAAAGATTATTTTTTCGATCTCGATCCCGTCCGCATCCCGTACGATGCCGTCACGAAGAAGGCGCGATCGCGTAAATTGTTCGAAGGGAGCAAGTGGCTGGAGCTTGGCTATAATCCGAAAGACGTCTGGTCGGTATCGCGACTGCATCGGCAACACGCCGAACGCGTCGATCACCCGACCCAGAAGCCTCTGGAAATCGTCGAGCGGATGGTGCTGGCAAGTTGTCCAAAGGGCGGGCGCGTGCTCGACCCGTTCATGGGCAGCGGCACCACCGCAGTCGCTTGCGCCCGGCAGCAGCGCGAATTCGTCGGCTATGAGATCAATGAAAGTTACTGCGCAATAGCGCGCGAACGCGTTAGCGCGGCCGCGTCGGCGCCCACTGCTGCTCGCAAAACCCGCAAAGTTGCGGCCAAAGCCGAGCAGCAAACCGAGACGCAATAAGCGCGCAGTAGCTTAAAAATCCGAGAATATTCCATGTCCCGTATCAAGAACACGTTTGCCGCGTTGTCTGCCCAGGGTAAGAAAGGCCTGATTCCGTTCATGACGGCCGGCGACCCGGATCCGGCGCGCACGGTCGAATTCATGCACGCGCTCGCCGCGGGCGGTGCCGATGTGATCGAACTCGGCGTGCCGTTTTCCGACCCGATGGCCGATGGCCCGGTGATCCAGCAATCGTCCGAACGCGCGTTGGCGCATGGTGTGTCGCTGCGTCACGTGCTGGCCGATGTGAAGCGCTTCCGCGAAACCGACGACAAGACGCCGGTGGTGCTGATGGGCTACGCCAATCCGATCGAGCGCATGGGCACTGAAGCGTTCGCCAAAGCGGCCAAGGAAGCCGGAGTGGACGGCGTGTTGGTTGTCGACTACCCGCCTGAAGAGTGTGTTAACTTCGCCGAACAGATGCGATCCGCCGGCATCGATCCGATCTTTTTGCTTGCGCCCACGTCCACGGACGAGCGCATCGCGGAAGTCGGCAAAATTGCCAGCGGCTACGTCTATTATGTGTCGTTGAAAGGCGTGACCGGCGCGGCAAATCTGGACGTTTCCAGCATCGCGAGTAAAATCCCGGCCATCAAGTCGCGCGTACCCCTGCCGGTGGGCGTCGGTTTCGGCATCCGTGACGCGCAAACGGCGCGTTCGGTGGCGGAAGTTTCCGATGCCGTCGTGATCGGCAGCCGTATCGTGCAATTGCTCGAACAAGCGGCCCCCGAAACCGCCGCCGAGACGCTCACGCGCTTCATTGCTGAAGTGCGCGAGGCGCTCGATAGCGTCGCGAGTGCCCGATAACAGTTATTTATGTCGTCTGTAGTGTGAACGGCGGGTTCATCCCCGCCGTTTGCGCAACCGCTGACCCCAGAAGGATTCAATATGAGCTGGCTCGATAAGCTGCTGCCGCCGAAAATCAAACAAACCGACCCGAAGAGCCGCAAGGGGATTCCGGAAGGCCTGTGGATCAAGTGCCCGTCGTGCGAAGCCGTGCTGTACCGCAATGACGTCGAGGCCAATCTGCACGTTTGTCCGAAGTGCGACCATCACATGCGCATCGGCGCGCGTGAGCGGCTCGACGGCCTGCTCGATCCGGAAGGCCGCTATGAAATCGGCCAGGAAATCGTGCCGGTCGACGCGCTCAAGTTCAAAGACAGCCGCAAGTACCCGGATCGCCTGAAAGAGGCGATGGACGAGACCGACGAAACCGACGCGATGGTCGTGATGGGCGGCGCCATCCACACGCTGCCGGTGGTGGTCGCGTGCTTCGAGTTCTCGTTCATGGGCGGCTCGATGGGTTCGGTGGTCGGCGAGCGTTTCGCGCGCGGCGCACAGAACGCGCTCGAACAGAAAGTGCCGTTTATCTGCTTCACCGCTTCGGGCGGCGCGCGGATGCAGGAAAGCCTGCTCTCGCTAATGCAAATGGCGAAGACCACCGCCATGCTGACCAAGCTCGCCGAAGCCAAGCTGCCGTTCATTTCCGTGCTGACCGATCCGACCATGGGCGGCGTGTCGGCGAGTTTCGCGTTCCTCGGCGACGTCGTGATTGCCGAGCCGAAGGCGTTGATCGGCTTTGCCGGCCCGCGCGTGATCGAACAAACCGTGCGTGAAAAGCTGCCGGAAGGCTTCCAGCGCGCCGAGTTCCTGCTGACGAAGGGCGCGGTCGACATGATCGTCGACCGTCGCAAGCTGCGTGAAGAGATTGCGCAATTGATGGCGCTGCTGAGCCATCAGCCGGCGGACGCAGTGGCGTAAGCCTTCGCGTTACTGCCGCCGCACACCCCGTCGGGCGTGGCAGTCGGCAAAAACCAGCCAATAAAGCAGTCAAAAAAATAGCGCGCCGCGAGAGTCATCAAGCGGCGCGCTGTCATTTCCGGGATAATCACGGTCTCGCAACGCAGCACAGATTCACTCGATGACCACATTCCCCACCCTCGACGCGTGGCTCACGCATCTTGAATCCGCGCATCCGGTCGGCATCGACATGGGATTGGGCCGTATCAGCCAGGTACGTGACGCGATGCAATTGTCGTTCGCGTGCCCGATCATCACGGTCGGCGGCACGAACGGCAAGGGTTCGACCTGCGCGATTCTCGAATCGATTTTGCTGCGCGCGGGTTTCACGGTCGGCTGCCACACGTCGCCGCATCTGCTGTCGTTCAATGAGCGGGCGCGCGTGAACGGTGAAATGGCGAGCGACACCGATCTGCTGCCGCATTTCGAAGCCGTCGAAGCCGCTCGCCTGAGCCTCGCCGAACCGGTCACGCTGACCTACTTCGAATTCACGACGCTGGCGATCATGAGCCTGTTCGCCTCGCGCGGACTGGACGCGGTGATCTTCGAGGTCGGCCTGGGCGGTCGTCTCGACGCGGTCAACATCCTCGACGCGGACTGCGCGATCATCACCAGCATCGATATCGACCACACGGAATATCTCGGCGATACCCGGGAGAAAATCGGCTTCGAAAAAGCCGGCATTTTCCGTCCGGGCAAGCCGGCGATCTGCGCCGATCCGGTGCCGCCGCAAAGCCTGATCGATTACGCCGAAAAGATCGGCGCCGAACTGTGGCTATTCGGGCGCGATTTCCGCTATGAGGGGCAGGCAGGCAGCGAGCGCCAGCAGTGGAGCTACGTGGGCCCGACCATGCGCCGTTCCGCGCTCGCCTATCCGGCGTTGCGCGGCGCGAATCAGTTGATCAACACGTCGGCGGCACTGGCCGGTCTTGAAGCGCTGCGCGACCGTTTGCCTGTGTCGGCGCAAGACATACGGCTTGGTCTCGCCAACGTCGAATTGCCGGGGCGCTTTCAGGTGTTGCCCGGCAAGCCGGCCATCGTGCTCGACGTCGGCCATAACCCGCATGCCGCAGCGGTGTTGACGCAAAACCTCGGCAACATGGGCTTTTTCCCGTACACCTACGCCGTGTTCGGCGCGATGCGCGACAAGGACATTGCCGGCGTGCTGACGCACCTGAAAGGCGAAATCGACCACTGGTGCGTGACCGATTTGCCGACCCCGCGTGCGGCTTCGGCGGAAGAACTCGAAGCGGCTTTACGCGAGCAGGGCGTAAGTGACGGCAACGACAGCAGCGTGACGCGTTACGCAACACCGGCAGAAGCATTCCAAGACGCGCTAAAACGGGCGTCAGAGAATGATAGAATTGTGGTTTTCGGCAGTTTCTATACGGTAGCAGGCGTTATCGCCTACCGTAAATCGCAGCAACACTGAACGGGCACCAGGCTCGAACCAAGCGATTCATGGGAATTTTCTCGTTCGGCAAGAAAGACGACGCGCCCAGCCGGCGCGGCGCAAACACCAGTTCCACCCGGGCCGCCCGTGGCGAGCGCGTGGAGCGGCGAACCCGCCGCACGGAGCGCACCGTGGATGCCGATGCGATGCTGCTCGACCCTACGTTGCCTGAAAAGCAGCGTGCGCGGCGCAGGCTCGTCGGCGCGGTCGCGCTGGTCGTCGCGGCGGTGGTGATCCTGCCCATGGTGCTGGATTCACACCCGAAGCCGGTCACAGACGACATCTCGATCGACATTCCGAGCCGTCCCGCACCGAAGCTCGCCAAGACCGACGAAGACACGCAGGCCGGCGTAGCACCGGATAACCCAGCGCCCGACGCGGCACTTGCCGCTTCCGGCCTTGCGCCGACAACGGCAGCCACGCAAGGCCAGTCCGGCGCCGCTCAGCAGCAGAGCGCGGCTACGGACACAGCACCCGCAGCCAAGCCGGCTGTGAAACCGCAAGCGCCCGCCATTGCCGCCAATACGGCACCTGCAGCGCCTGTAACGGCCGCCAAACCGGCCAAGCCAACAAACACGGCCAAACCGACCAACGCACCCGCCACGCAAAGCGTGGCGAACGCTCCAGCACCGAGCGAAGACAGCGCGAATACTGCCGCCGCAAGCGCGGATGGCAATTCCGGCACGCCAGCATCGCCCCCGGGCAGCCGTTTCGCCGTCCAGCTGGGCGCATTTGCGAACGACGCCAACGCACGTAATTGGGCCGCCAAGTTGAAAGCGGCGGGAGTGCCCGCATATACCGAACATCGGAAGCAGGCCGACGGCTCGACACTCACCCTATTGCGCGCCGGCCCGTTCGCCGACCGTGCAGCGGCCAGCGCCGCGATTGCGAAGGTTCGTGAGGCCGGCTTGACGTCGGGCGCGAACGGCGGCGCTGCACAGTAAGCGAGCGATGTTCACTGCCTTCGACTACGCTGTAATGGCGGTGATCGGTTTGTCGGCCTTGCGTGGCACATGGCGCGGGTTTTTGTCCGAGATATTTGGGCTGATCGGCTGGATCGCGGCGTTTTTCATTGCGTGCCGCTTCGTCGGTTATGTTGTGCCGTTGATTCCCGCCATGTGGCCGGGTGGCGCGCTGACCCAGTGGCTCCTGGCGTTCGCGCTGGTGGTGATCGGCGTGGTGCTGGTGGCAAGCGTGCTGAACGCGTTGCTGAGCCGCGTTGTGCAGGCAACCGGCTTGAGCGGCGTGGACCGCTCGCTCGGTTTGATGTTTGGCCTCGTGCGCGGGGTCATTCTGGTGCTGATTCTGGTCGCCCTCGCAGGCTTGACTGAACTGCCCCAACAGGAATTCTGGCGCAACGCCTTGCTTCGGCCCTATGCGGTCGAGGGCGTGCACGTAATGAAACCGCTGCTTCCCGAGACGCTCGCTGCCTACGTCCGCGTGTGACGATCAGGCGGGTGGCCACGGGAAGTTCGCAGGACTCCGGCGCAATCCGGTTGCCTCTACATACCGTCGCGTACCCACGCGCTGCATCGCAGGCACCGGCCGCCGTTACGAATTTCGTACCTTTGAAGGACATGCCATGTGCGGCATCGTAGGCGTAGTTTCCCACTCTCCGGTCAATCAGCTGATCTATGACAGCCTGCTGCTTCTGCAGCACCGCGGTCAGGACGCCGCCGGTATCGCGACAGCGAACGGCAGCAACTTCCACATGCACAAGGCCAACGGCATGGTGCGCGACGTGTTCCGCACGCGCAACATGCGCAGTCTGCCCGGCACCACCGGGATCGGCCAGGTCCGTTACCCGACCGCCGGTTCGGCCTCGAGCGAAGAAGAAGCCCAGCCGTTCTACGTGAACGCGCCGTTCGGCATCATCCTCGCGCACAACGGCAATCTGACCAACTGGCAGCAACTGAAAGATGAGATGTTCCGCATCGATCGCCGCCATATCAACACCAACTCCGACACTGAAGTAATGCTCAACGTGCTCGCGCACGAATTGCAGCTCTCCAGTTCGAGTCTGCAACTCGATCCGGCCGCGCTGTTCAAGGCGGTGTCGGGCGTGCATCGCCGGGTGCGAGGTTCGTACGCGATCGTGTCGCTGATCGCCGGCTACGGTTTGCTCGGTTTCCGCGACCCGTTCGGCATTCGCCCGCTGTGCCTCGGCAAGCAGGAAACATCGGAAGGCGTTGAGTGGATCCTGGCGTCGGAATCGGTCGCGATTGAAGGTATCGGTTTCGAATTTGTGCGCGACATTGCGCCGGGCGAAGCGATTTTCATCGACCTCGAAGGCAATCTGCACTCGCAGCAATGTGCGACGAATCCGAGCCTGAACCCGTGCATTTTCGAACTCGTGTACCTCGCGCGTCCGGACTCGGTGCTCGACGGCGTGCCGGTCTACAACGTGCGTTTGCGCATGGGCGATTACCTCGCCGAGAAGATCAAGCGCGAATTGCCCGACGTCCCAATCGACGTCGTGATGCCGATTCCCGATTCGTCCCGTCCGGCCGCGATGCAGGTCGCGAAGAAACTGGGTGTGGAGTATCGCGAAGGCTTCTTCAAGAACCGTTACGTGGGCCGCACCTTCATCATGCCGGGCCAGGCGATGCGCAAGAAGTCGGTGCGCCAGAAGCTGAACGCAATGGGCATCGAGTTCAAGGGCAAGAACGTGCTGATCGTCGACGATTCGATCGTGCGCGGCACCACTTCGCACGAAATCGTGCAGATGGCGCGCGACGCCGGCGCGAACAAGGTGATCTTCGCTTCGGCGGCGCCGCCGGTGAAGTACCCGAACGTCTACGGTATCGACATGCCGACCCGCGGTGAACTCGTCGCCCATGGCCGCACGGATGATGAAGTCGCGCGCATGATCGGCGCCGACCATCTCGTTTATCAGGACGTCGACGCGCTCAAGCAGGCGGTGCGCGACATCAACCCGGCGCTGAAGGAATTCGAAGCCTCGTGCTTCGACGGCAACTATGTGACCGGCGACGTGACCACCGAGTATCTCGACCGCATTGAAACCGCGCGCCTCGCACCGTCCTCGCAATCGGACCGCGACGCCGCGAGCGAAGCGGCCGAAGGCGGCCCGGCACGTTCGCAACTGCATCTGCAATTGTCGGTCGGTTGAGTGATAACGCTCACGGCGTGGCCCGCTGCACGCCACGCCGCGAGCGTGTTAGCATGACGGCTTGCGTCGATTTGATCTCAGCTTGCGGACGCGGGGCAACCCAAAACAGCTAAAGCGAATGGTGGAAAAGCCGCAGTCATCCGCCTCCGCTCCAGCTTTCCCCGCACATGAAGCCCGCTTATGCCGACGCAAAAGCGGGCTTTTTTGTTGTTGCCGTTTGGCGTGATGCGCGCTTTTCACGTGAATCACGTGAGCCGTAGACGCCGAACCCAGCCATGGAACATTGGAAACCAGAACTAACATGGACGACTCCCTGAACTTCGACACGCTGGCAGTCCGCTCGGGCACAGTGCGCAGCGACTTCAACGAACATTCGGAAGCGATTTTCCTGACGTCGAGCTTCGTCTTCGCGAGTGCCGCGGACGCCGCCGAAAAATTCAAGAATTCCGAAGACAACTACACCTATTCGCGCTTCACGAACCCGACCGTTTCGATGTTCCAGGACCGTCTGGCGGTGCTCGAAGGCGGCGAAGCGTGCATGGCGACGGCTTCGGGGATGGCCGCGATCATGTCGGTGGTGATGTGCACGCTGCAGGCCGGCGACCATCTGGTCAGCTCGCAGGCGCTGTTCGGTTCGACGCTCGGCATGTTCTCGCAGATCTTCAGCAAGTTCGGCATCACGACAACCTTTGTCGATCCGACCGATCTGGATGCGTGGAAAAACGCCGTGCGCCCGGAGACGAAGATGTTCTTCCTCGAAACGCCGTCGAACCCACTGACCGAAGTCGCCGATATCGAAGCGATCAGCAAGATCGCGAAGGCGGCCAATGCGATATTCGTGGTCGACAACTGCTTCTGTAGCCCGGCGTTGCAGCAGCCGCTGAAGCTCGGCGCGGACGTCGTGATGCATTCGGCCACCAAGTTCCTCGACGGCCAGGGGCGTGTGCTTGGCGGCGCGCTGGTCGGCTCGAAGCAATTCATCATGGAAAAGGTGTTTCCGTTCGTGCGCAGTGCCGGGCCGACGCTATCCGCGTTCAATGCCTGGGTGCTGCTCAAGGGCATGGAAACGTTGTCGCTGCGGGTTGAAAAGCAGTCGGCGAATGCGCTCGACATCGCGCGCTGGCTGGAAACGCATCCGGCGGTGAACCGCGTGTTCTATCCGGGGCTCGAATCGCATCCGCAGCATGCGCTGGCCATGCGTCAGCAGAAGGCGGGTGGCGCGATCCTGTCGTTCGAACTGAAGGGCGATACGCCTGAGCAGATGCGCGCGAACGCCTGGCGCGTGATCGACAGCACGAAGATCTGCTCGATCACCGGCAACCTTGGCGATACGCGTACCACCATCACGCATCCGGCGACCACCACGCATGCTCGCGTGACGCCGGAAGCGCGCGCGGCTGCGGGCATTAGCGAAGGCCTGATCCGGCTTGCGGTGGGTCTGGAAAACGCCGGCGATATCCGCGGCGATCTGGAGCGCGGTCTGGTAGGTTGATCACGCCGGGCACGTGCAGCAGGAGAGCACCAAGAAGCGCGGGCCGCCTTTCAGGTGGCTCGCGGACTGCACGAACTCAATGGCGCAACGCGCGCCATTGACCGGGCGCCAGCCCGAAACGCCGCGTAAATGCGTGAGTGAAGGCGCTCTGATCGCCAAAGCCGATTTCCAGCGCGATGTCGCTGAGCGATAGACGTGGATCGGACAGCAAGTCAAGAGACGTATCGAGCCGCAGGCGCTGCAAATAGCGATGTGGTGTTTCGCCGAAGGCGTCGATAAAAAGCTGATGAAAGCGGCGCATGCCGAAGCCGCAGTGCGCGGCAAGGTCGGCGATACGCAGCGGTTCCGACAGATGCGCGCGCAGCCAGCGGTCGATGCGCGCGAAGTCCAAGCCGGCGCCGTACGCCTGCGCTCCGGCCACCGTGCCGGTATCGGCCACCAACGCCGCGCCCAATCGTGCGGCAGCGTCCCATTGAAAACGCCGGGTGTCCAGATCGTCGGCTTGCGCACCGCCTGTGGCGCGCGCGGCAATCCGATGCACGAGTTGCGTGAGTGAGACATCCACCGTCACTGCCCGTGCGCGGTCGAACAGACGCTCCGGCACGGCCAGCGAGGCGGCCGGCAAATCCAGCACCAATTGCCGGTTCTCGCCGATGCCCGCGTAATCGTGCCGCGCCCCGGCCGGGATGAGCCAGGCGGAGCCGGCGTCGATCTGATGCGCAACGCCGTCTACCGCCATCACCATCGCGCCGTCGAGCCCGAGCACGACCTGGTGAAAGTCGTGCACGTCCGACGCCTCGATCGCGCCGTAGCGGCGCAACGAAACGCTAGGTGCGATGACGGCGGGGTGACTCATTGGCGCAGCGCGATGGCGAAACAGTAAAAACTTAGACGTCGAGCAGTTCGACTTCGAACACGAGCGTTGCATTCGGCGGAATCACGCCGCCTGCGCCACGCACGCCGTAGCCGAGTTGCGGCGGAATCGTCAGCTTGCGCGTGCCGCCAACCTTCATGCCTTGCACGCCTTCGTCCCAGCCCTTGATGACCATGCCGCCGCCCAGCACGAACGCGAACGGGTCGTTGCGGTCCTTGCTCGAGTCAAACTTCTGGCCATCGGTCAGCCAGCCCGTGTAGTGCACGCTGACGGTCTTGCCGGCAACCGCTTCGGCGCCGCTGCCTTCAACGATATCTTCGTATTTCAGGCCGGATTCGGTAGTCACAGTCGACATGTGTTGCTCCTTAGGTCACGTCGTAAAAACCGACATTGTAGGCGTGTTGGCGCCGCATCGCCGAGGATTCCCAGGTGGCATCCCGTTTGCGTCCACGTTAGCCGTTCGGCCAGGCTGGTGGCGCCGGGCAGCATGCCTATAATGGGGTTTCGCTCACTATTTCATGTACTGCCTGAGAGGGCTCGATCGTGACAACGTCTTCCACCGGAACCGTCGGTGCAAATCCGGTTCTTTCCGGCTTCGCCGTCTCCGAACGCACCGCCCATCTGCGCGCGGAGACCGCGCTGTTCATGCGCGACCACGTGCTGTCGCTGGTGTCGCATGACCTGCGGGGGCCGCTCAACGCCATCCATAGCTGGGCGTACGTGCTCGAGCGCAAGCTCGATGCGAACGACCCTAACTCGCAGCGCGCCGTCACCGGGATTCGCAATGGCGTGGACCAGCAGGTGAAGTTGCTGGAGACGATTGTCGATGCCACGCGTGCCGAGACCAAATCGCTGCCGCTGGCTTTGGCGTCGTTTCCGCTGCATCCGCTACTTGATGAAACCGTTGACGAGGTCCGCTCCGGGTTGGCGCGCGCGCGTGGCGTCGAGGTCGCGGTCGAGTCGCAACTCGCTACCGAGCAGCTCAACGGTGATCGTGAGCGCCTGGCCGCCGCGCTTTGGGTGATGCTCACGTTTGCTGTCGAAGCGAGCACGGAGGGCGCCGTCGTCACGCTGGCCACACGTGCGGACGCCACCAGGTGGTACGCCACCGCCACCTTCAAGCAGAGCGCCGCTGCACTAGACAACCCTTCGGTGCCGCATTTGCTGGAAGCTTTTGCCCGCAAACAGGCGCGCGAACCGCGCGAAGCCAAACGGATCGCGTGGGTGTTCGCGCTGTGCAAGCGCGTTGCCGAAGCACACGGCGGCAGTTTCGAGCAAAGCGACGCACCCGAAAGTGAAACTGTTACGCTCGCGCTGCATGTGCCGCTGGCCGCGTCGACGTCAACGTGAGCGGCGGCTTCCGGCACGCGTTCCTGTATTCGATTAACTTTCATCTCGCTTTCGCCCTCTATACTGACAACTTTTGTTGCCGGAGCCCTTCGCTTTGATCCAGGTTGTCGCCCTCATCGGTGCAATGTTTCTCGTTGCCCTCAACGGTTTTTTTGTCGCCGCCGAATTCGGTCTGGTGAAGCTGCGGCAAACCCGCGTGCAGAGCCTTGCCGCCAAACACGGCATGCGCGGGCGTTTGCTGGCGAAGGTGCACGGGCGGCTCGACGCGTATCTGTCCGCCTGCCAGCTCGGCATTACGCTGGCGTCGCTCGGACTCGGCTGGATCGGCGAGCCGGCGTTCGCGGAACTGCTCAACCCGGTCTTCAGCCTGCTTGGCGTGGAATCGGAGAAGCTGATTCACGGCATCTCGTTGTTCTTCGCGTTCTCGTGCATTTCGTTCCTGCATATCGTGGTGGGCGAACTGGCGCCGAAGTCGCTGGCGATTCGTGAAGCGGAAAAGGTTTCGTTGTGGGCCGCCACGCCGCTGTACGGTTTCTACTGGGCGATGTATCCAGCGATCTGGGTGCTCAACACGAGCGCCAATGCCGTGTTGAAACTCGCAGGCCTCGACGCGGACCACGGCCACGATTCGCATTACTCGACCGACGAACTCAAGCTGATCCTGCGCGGCCGCCACGCCAATGTCGCGACTGGGCTCGGTGTCGGCGCGACGGACGGCGCCTACAGCCAGGACGAATGGAACACGATTGCGCATTCGCTGGATTTTTCGCGCATGACCGTCTCGGACCTGATGCGTCCGTCGTATGAAATGGTCGGGATGCGGCGCGATTTGCCGTTGCGCGAAAACATGCAAGTGGTGGCGCGGCACCGTTTCAGCCGCTATCCGTTGTTCGAAGATGCGTCCGGCGAGCGCGTGGCCGGCATGATCCATCTGAAGGATTTGCTGCTGGCGCGGCACGCGGGCAGCACGCTCGACGACCTCTCCAAATATGCGCGGCCCGTGCAGTATGTGAAGCCGGACATGCCGGCGCTCGAACTGTTTCGCCGCTTCCGCAAGGGCGCGCCGCATTTCGCGCTAGTGGGCCATAAGAACTCGAAGCCGATCGGCTTTCTGACGCTGGACAACCTGCTCGGCGCACTGGTGGGGCAGATCCACGACGAATTCCGTCAGGGCGACGCCGACTGGACGCGCATGGACGACGGCACGTTGATGGGCAAGGGCAGCTTGCCCGTGGTGTCGTTGGAACGCGCGCTCGGGATCGACATTGACGAAGGCAACGCGGAATCGGTCGGCGGCCTAGTGATTCAGGCGCTCAACGATCTGCCGAACGAAGGGCAGCGCATTGAGTTCGATCGCTTCGACGTGGTGGTCAAGAAAATGAAGGGCCCTCGCATCGTTCTTGTGCGCGTTTATCCGAAGGTCTTCGACGACGAAGGCGGTTAAAGCACAGGTGCTTAAATCGACCACGACCCACTAAAAATCTCGATCAACTGCGTGGCACACCGTCTTCCACCAACACTGCGATAGGCATTGCACCCAACGCATCGCGCAGATAAAGCAAGCCGTCTTCATCGACCTTAGGCGCCGCCGGGCTCAACCAGTCGAACAGCGCCCGCGCGGCCAGATCCGCAGGCATCTCGATTGCCGTATCGCCCCATTTAGCTGGATCGACCATCGGCAGATCACCGCTTTCACCGAGCAAGCCGGCAGCAAGCCGGCTCGCCACCACCACGGCCCATGCATTCCCGTGCCGCCGTGCAAACGCGATCACATTCGACGCATGCGCACCCCGCACCTCAAGCGGCAGATATTCACTCTGACTCAGTAACTCCGGCAAATGCGCGCGCAACGCCAGCACGCGTTGCACCATCGCGAGCTTCACTCGGCCGTCGCGCCAGCTCGCCAGGAATTCCGAAGGCGGTGTCTGTGCCAGCCACGCCTCACGTTTGGCAAAATCGACGGGCCGGCGATTGTCAGGATCGACCAGACTGAAATCCCACAACTCAGTGCCCTGATAAAGATCGGGAATCCCAGGCGATGTCAGGCGCAACACCGTTTGCTGCAAGCTATTGAGCGCACCGGCACGCCCAATCCGCGCGACGAACGCGGACAACTCGCGCAAGAAACCGTCGCGCCGCTGCGGCGCCAGGATGTCGAACAGGAAATCGCGGCAGCCGGCCTCATAGGCTTCGTCCGGTGCGAGCCAGTTGGTTTGCAGCTTGGCTTCCCGCAGCGCCTTCAACTGCCATTGCGCGACCCGCTCGGCCAGTGCCTTGACGCCGGTTGCATCGTCCGGCTTTAAATCAGGCGGCCAGCAGCCCACCAGCGTCTGATACAGCATCGCCTCGGCGGCGGAGCCCGGCGCCCAATCGTAGCTTGTATCCTCGCCGGCACTGCTGATCGGCTTACCGTCGACGGCACGGCGAAGCGGCGCGTTCAGTGTCGACCACGCGCGCAACCTCGCGCTCCATTCATCCGGGATTTCGCTCAACACGGCAAGCCGCGCGCGCACGTCTTCGCCACGCTTGTGATCATGGGTCGCCGTGGCGAGCATCGCGTGAGGAAAGCGTTGCGAGCGCGCGAGATTCGCCGCATGAAAATGTTCGACCGACAACGCAAACTCGCCCGGGTCCGAGCCGACTTCGTTGCGCGACAGCAAACGCCCATAGCGATAGCACGCTGTATCTTCAATCGCTTTCGCCGCGACCGGCGCGGTCAATTGCGCAAACAGCGTCTGCGCGGTGCGTCGCGCGGAACCTGCATGACTCGGCGCTGCACCATTCGGGCCCTGCTGTTGCGAAGGGGCATTGCCCCGTGCATTCGGCACGTCTTCGGCGCTGCCGCCCAGCCACGCATCCGCGCGGTCGAGCACCTCATAGTCCGCGCGCGAAAGCGTCTGTCTCGCCCCTGCCAGCGCCTGTTCGAAATACACGTTATCGGCAGCGCTGCGCAGCCCGTTCTGTGGATAGATCCGATACACCGGAAAATGCACGACCAGTTCGGTCAGCACGCGCCGCAGCGCGGTGAAGGTGAAATCGCGCGTTGTCAGCGAATCGCGGGCAATACGATGCAACGCGCGCGCTGCGCGGTCCAGTTCCGCCGCGAGATTCTCCGCGAGAATCTTGCGGCGCGCGGCCAGGGCTTCGTGGGCGAAGCGCGGGCTGCGGCCGGTGAGTTCGGCCCACGTCTCCGCGAGCGGCTCGGCGCCGGCCGGATCGTGCAGCAGCGCGCCCACGTCGTTCATGAAATCGTAGCCGGTGGTGCCGTCAATGGGCCAATCGTCGCGCAGCGGTTCGTCGCGGCCGAGAATTTTTTCGACGACCACATACGGCGCGGTGTCGCGCAATTCGGTGAGGCGTTGCCGTAGACGCTGACAGTACTCACGCGGTTCGGCGAGACCATCTATGTGGTCGATCCGCAAACCGTCCACTACGCCTTCCTGATACAGACGGAAAATCAGCGCATGCACGGCCTCGAACACTTCGGGCCGCTCCACGCGCACACCGGCCAGCGTGGAGATGTCGAAGAAACGCCGCCAGTTCACTTCGTCCGACGCGGTGCGCCACCATGCGAGGCGGAAGTGCTGCCGTTCGATCAGCCGATGCAAACGGTCACGCGCTACCGGATCCGCGGGCGCATACGCTTCCAGCACCGATTCGATCGCTGCGGCTCCGGTCTGCGCGACGAACTCGCGCAGCATGTCGCGTCCTTCGGCGGCGCGCGGCTGATCGGCCGGTTGCGTCGTCAGGCCCTGGAAACGTTCGGCCAGTGCGCTGAGATCGGCACGGTCGCCGCTTTGCAGAATCGTCGCGTAGTCGATTGGGCACACCGGTAGCACATGCGGCCCATAGCCGATATAAAAGCGCCCGCTGTCAGCCGCAAAATGCAGCGCAATCCGGGACGCCGCGAGTTCATCTCCGTACGGCGCGCCGAGTGTCGGCACCAGCACCTTGCCGCGCAGCGCCGGATCGGGCGAGTGCCAGTCGACATCGAAATGGCGCGCGTACGTGCTGTGCCGGCCCCATTCGAGGATATCGAGCCACCACGCGTTGCTCGAGCCGCCAACGCCCATATGGTTCGGCACCACGTCGACGATCAGCCCCATGCTGTGCGCGTGCAGTTGATCGGCGAGGCGTTTCAGGCCCGCCTCGCCGCCGCATTCGGCGCTGACCGGGGTGTAGTCGACGGTGTCGTAGCCGTGCAACGAGCCTGGCTCGGCGGTGGTGATCGGCGACGCGTACAGGTGGCTGATGCCGAGCCCGGCGAAGTAGTCGACATGCTTTGCGGCATCGTCGAAGGTAAAGCCTCGATGGAACTGGAGGCGAAGCGTGGAGCGCGGAACGGTCATGGCGTATCAGGCTCCGAAGAAGCGCTGGCAGAGGAAGCAGGAGCGGCTGTTGCACCGCGGCGCGCGCGATCGACGGCCAGCAGACGGTCGCTGAAGGTGTCGTCCTGGAACAATGCGTCGACGGGCAAGGTCACACGGCGGCGCCAGTTCGGATGCTCGTCGATCGAGCCGGGCAGATTCGGCTGCTCGACGAGCGCGAGCAAATCTTCGAGCGGGAACGTGACGAGCGGCCCGGGCGTGGCGGCGACGAAGGCAAGCGCTTCGTCCACGGGCGCTTCGTCGGGCGGCGGCGCGGCCACGTCCGGCACGGCGACGCCGGCGTCCTGGAACGCGCGCCATAACAGCGCGCGATCGGCAGCGCGTTCTGCCTGCGCCACTTCCTCCGCGTCGCGGCCGTCGGCGCGCGCCATCGTCTGACCGATCCGGTTGCGCCACGTGATGTCGCTGCCGCGCCACCAGCCCGCCACGGTCGGCAAATCATGGGTGGTCGTGGTGCCGACCGCGTTACGGTCCCACGCGGACGGTGGCCTGAAACCGTTGCCATCTTCCGCGCCTTCGAACCACAGCACGCGAATGCCGGCGAGACCGTGCTCATCGAGCCGCTCGCGAAAACCGTGCGGCACGGTGCCAAGGTCTTCGCCGATCACGATCGCGCGATGCCGCCACGATTCGAGCGCGATCAGCCGCAGCAGGTCTTCGAGCGGATAGCGCAGATAGGCACCGTGGCGCGCGCTCTCGCCTTCGGGCACGAGCCACAGGCGCCGCAAACCAAGAATGTGGTCGATGCGGATGCCGCCCGCATGCGCGAACGCCGCGCGCAACATGTCGATGAAAGCGGAGAAGCCCTGCGTGCGCATTGCACGCGGCGAGAAGGTAGTGAGCCCCCACGCCTGACCGGCCTGGTTGAACAGATCGGGCGGTGCGCCCACCGAAATACCTTGCAGCATGTCTTCGCGATACGACCATGCATGACTGCCGGCGCTATCGCACCCGACGGCGAGGTCGGCGATCAGGCCGACGGCCATCCCGGCGTCGGTCGCGGCATGTTGCGCGTGCGACAAACCCTTGGCGGCAAGCCACTGCAAAAACAGATGAAAATCGACTTCATGGCGATGCGCTTCGGCAAAGGCTTCAACTTCAGGGCTGCGCGGATCGCGCAACGCTTCAGGCCAATCGCGCCAGTGGCCATGACCGTCCTTTTGAGCCAACTGCACGGCTTGCAGCGCTTCGAAACGTGCGTGATCTTCGAGCGCACGGCCGGCACGTTCGCAGAAACCATGAAATTCGAGTGCGCACGGCGTGTCTCGCGTGCGTTCCTGTGTGCAGAAATTCTCGTATAGCGCGCGTAAAACCTTCAGCTTCAGCACGACCGCGTTCGGCCAATCGATCAGCGGCAAGTCTTCGAGTATCGACCATGCTTCGGTAGCCTGAACGGTCTCGAGCGCGGCGCGCGCGGCATCCGCGCCGAACACCGCGGCGGGATCGATATGCGTGACGTTCAGCCACAAACGCGACGACGGCGAATACGGACTGAAGCGATTCGGCTCGGCGCTGAACATCGCGTGCGTCGGGCTCACCGCGAGCGCATGCGCGCCACGTTTCGCGCTTTCAATCGCCATTTGCGCGAGGGCCGTATAGTCGCCGATGCCGCCATCGCCCGTGCGGCGCAAGCCGTATAACTGCGCGGCAATGCCCCACAGCGGCGGCGCATGTGTCGTGTGTGCCGTGGCGCCGTCGTGCAGCGTGTGCCATGCATCGGCGATGGTGTAGCAACTCGACGGCGCCACGGCCAAGGTCACGCGTTGCTCGTTGATCACCAGCGTGTGATAGCCGGGTTCGTCGATTGGGGTGAGCAATGCTTCCTCGCCTTTAGGCGCGGTGAAGCGCCCGTCGATGATCGAGCCGCTTTCGAGTTCGATCCGGTAGTGACTGCCGGATTTGATCGCCGCGGCCGGCAGCGCGATGCCGCGCTCGACCTCCGCGGTCATCAGCAAAGGCAGTTTGCGGCCGGACAGTTCGGCTTCGAGCGTGGCCGAACTGTGGCGGATTTGCGTGGCGTTTCCGCAAGGCAAACCCATTCGGTCAAGCAGCACGGCGAGCGTGCTTTCCGGCACATGCTGCGTCGTATGGTGCGCATCGCGCCACTCGACCTCGAAGCCGGCGCGAGTGGCAAGGATATCGATCGTATCGGTCGGGCGTCGGGTACTCACGCGTGGTGCTCCTGTTGGCTCGCGATGCGCGCATCGTGGCCGATCGCATAGTCGCTGACGTCTCCGGTCACCCATGCGACAAACGCGTACGACGGCAACACTTTGGCGTCGACCTGCTCGCGCACGCGCGGGGGCGTTTCAAAAATAACTTTGCCCGCAGGCAGATCGGGGAACGCCACGTTTTCCTTCGAGAGATTCAACGCGATCGACAAGGTTTCGCCGTCGCCGAGTTTCCAGCGGCCGATCAGCGCGTTGGCATCGCCGCCGTTTGCAGCGGCTAACACGGTCGAACCGAGCGCCTTGGAATGCTTCAGGCGCGGCGTGATCAGCTTCGCCCGCACGGCGAGCGCGGACATGTAGAAGTGCATCCAGTCGAGGCGGTCTTTCGCGTTGTCATCCGCGGCGGTGCCTTGAACAGGCTCGGGCGGCGACGAGGCCGCGAAGGTTTTCGCGTCGTTCGGATCGGGAATCTGCGCGCGACGCTTTTCGTCGCTGAATGCAGAAAAGCGTGCGAATTCGCGGCGCCGTCCTTCGCGCACGGCGTCCGCCAGTTCGCCGGTGTAGTCGGTGAAAAACAGGAACGGCTGGGTCGAGCCGTATTCCTCGTCCATGAACAGCAGGGGTATTTGCGGCGAGAGCAGCAGCAAACCGGTGACGGCGCGCAAGGCATCGTCCGAGGTCAGTTTGCGCAGACGCTCTCCCAATGCGCGATTGCCGATCTGATCGTGATTCTGCAAGAACATCACGAATGACGTCGTCGGCAGGTGCCGGCTCGGTTCGCCGCGCGGCGCGCCGTCGTGAATCGGCGACGGGTCGCCCTGATACGCAAAGCCCTCCGACAACACGCGCGCGAGACGGCGGATCGGCTGATCTTCGTAGGCGTGGTAATAGCCTTCGGTTTCGCCCGTCAGCAAAACATGCAGCGTGTTGTGCGCATCGTCGTTCCATTGCGCGTCGAAATGCGTTTCCAGCAGGCTCGCACTGTTGTGCTCGTTTTCCAGCACCAGATGCACATGCCGCCCATGCTGCACTTTCGCGCGGATATGGTCGGACAATTCGCGCAGCCACGCAGGATTGTCAATGGCATGCACCGCGTCGAAGCGCAGGCCGTCGAGCCGATATTCGTTGATCCAGTAGACGGCGTTGTCCGTGAAGAAGTCGCTCACTTCACTGCGGCTAAAATCGATCGCGGGGCCCCAGGGCGTGGGCGTGTCCTCGCGGAAAAACGAGCGGGCGTACTCGTGCAGATAATTGCCGTCCGGGCCGAAGTGGTTGTAGACCACGTCGAGAAACACCATCAGGCCGAGACCGTGCGCGGCGTCGATCAGCGCTTTCAGTTCTTCGGGGCGGCCGTACGCGGAATCGGGTGCGTACGGCAGCACGCCGTCGTAGCCCCAATTGTGCTTGCCGGGAAAGTCGTTCAACGGCATCAATTCGATGGCCGTGACGCCGAGCGCGACCAGCGCGGGCAGACGTTTCTGCACGCCCGCGTAGCCGCCCAACGCGCCGACGTGCAACTCGTACAAGACCGTTTCTTCCCACGGGCGGCCGTGCCAGTTCGTATGTTCCCAGTGATACGCGCGCGGGTCGATCACCTCGCTCGGGCCGTGCACGTCTTGCGGTTGGAAGCGCGACGCGGGATCGGGTACCGCATGTTCGCCGTCGAGCCGGAAGCGATACAGCGTGCCGGCGCCGCAGTCGACGGTTGCGTCGAACCAGCCGTTGCCGGTGAATGTCATGTCATGCGCGCCCTGGGCCGGTCCGTTTTCGATGTCCACCTGTACCGTCTTGCACGAAGGCGCCCAGAAACGGAAGCGCGTGCGCGGCTTCGCGCCCGTAGCGCCCAGTAATTGCGCGCTGAACGGCAGGCAATGCGCGTGATGATGCGCGTGAGGATCAATCGGACTTTCGGACATGATTCATCACCATTCGGTTTTGCTTTCCGCCTACGTGGTCGGCGACGTATCGCTGCCCGGCGGATGCGCGCCCGGATCGGGCGGCAGGGCGGTCAACAGCCGCGGCCCATACTGCGCACCGGCCTTCCAACCCGCCTGCCAATCCGCTTCGCCGACGGGTTGCGCCGCCAGCATCACGAGGCTATGCGCGGCCACTTCGACCTCGGGCAGCGCCAACCGGTGCGGCGCGCTTTCCGGCTCAGCCGTGTCGAGCAGCACATGCCATTCCAGATGGGGCGCGGGCGGCGTGAAACGCAGCGTTTCCGCCGCGGCGTTGAGCATCATCAACAATACTTCGGTTTCGCCGTTCAAGCCGGGACCCGCGCGACGCAGCGTGAACGCGCGGCCTTGGGGGTCCTGCCAGGCTTCGATGGTCAGCGGATCGCCGTGCTCATCGAACCAGCCGACGTCGAACAGGCCCGGCAACACTTCGCGGTCGCCGAACAGAAAACGCGTTTCGCGTAGCAGCGGATGCTGTTTGCGCAGCGCGATCACGCGCGCGACGAACGCGGTCATCTGGCGGCCGTCGCGCGATTCCGCGCGCTCCCAGTCGAGCCATGATAGTTCGTTATCCTGGCAGTACGCATTGTTGTTGCCATTCTGCGTGCGCAGCGCTTCGTCGCCCGCCAGCATCATGGGTGTGCCGAGCGCCATCAGCAGCGTGGCGATCAGCGAGCGGGCCACGCGCTTGCGGGTGTCGAGAATGGCCGGATCGTCGGTGGGGCCTTCCACGCCCCAATTGCGGCTGCAGTTTTCGTTGTGGCCGTCGTTGTTGTCTTCGCGATTTGCCTCGTTGTGCTTGTGCTCGTACGCGGTCGTATCGATGAGCGTAAAACCGTCGTGCGACGTTACAAAATTGACCGATGCCCACGGTTTCCTGAAACGCCGGTTGAACAGATCGGCGGAACCGGTCAGACGCGCGGCGAGGTCGGGGCGCAGGCCCGCGTCACCGCGCCAGAAGCGGCGCACCGTGTCGCGGAAACGGTCGTTCCATTCGGCGAACCCCGGCGGATGATTGCCGAGTTGATAGCCGCCCGGGCCGATGTCCCACGGTTCGGAAATCAGCTTGCGTTGCGACAGGAGCGGGTCCTGGCGTAATGCGTCGAAGAAACCGGAGCCGGGATCGAACCCGTGTTGCTCGCGGCCGAGCGTCACGCCGAGATCGAAACGGAAGCCGTCGATATTGAATTTCGTCGACCAGTAACGCAGCGAATCCATCACCATCTGCAGGACACGGGGATGCTGCAGGTTCACAGTATTACCGCAGCCGGTGTCGTTGATCTGGTGGCGTTCGTCGCCGGGAATCAGACGGTAGTAGCTCGCGTTGTCGAGGCCGCGCCATGAGACGGTCGGCCCCATCTCGTTGCCCTCGCAGGTGTGGTTGTAGACCACGTCGAGAATCACTTCGATGCCGGCCGCGTGCAACTGACGCACGGCGATGCGCATTTCGTCGAGCCGGTGTGTGCTCAGATACGACGGTTCCGGGGCAAAAAATGCCGCAGTGTTGTAACCCCAGTAATTGCGCAGGCCGCGTTCCACCAGAAAGCGGTCGTTCAGAAACGCGTGCACGGGCAGCAATTCGACAGCGGTCACGCCGAGCTTCAGCAAATGCTCGATGAATTCCGGCGAAGCCAGCGCGGCGAACGTGCCGCGTTCGTGCTGGCGCAAATCGGCACGCAACATCGATACGCCGCGCACATGCGCCTCGTAGATGACGGTTTCGCCCCACGGCACATTCGGGCGTTTATCGTGCGACCAGTCGAAGGCTTCGTCGATCACGACGCACTTCGGCATGGCCGGCGCCGAATCGCGGCGGTCGATCGACAGGTCGGCACGATTCGAATGCACGCGATAGCTGAACAGCGCGTCGGACCAGCGAAATTGCCCGACCAGTTTGCGTGCATACGGATCGAGCAGGAGCTTGTGCGGATTGAAGCGATGCCCATGCTGCGGCTGATAGGACCCGTGCGCGCGAAAGCCGTAGGCCGTGCCGGGGTGCGCGTTGGGCAAATAGCCGTGCCAGACTTCGTCGGTACATTCGGGCAACGTGAAGCGTCTCATCTCCTTGCGGCCGGTGGGATCGAACAGGCAAAGCTCGATTTTCTGCGCATTTGCCGAGAACACCGCAAAGTTGACACCGAGGCCATCCCAGCTGGCGCCGAGCGGATAGGGCGAGCCGGGCAGAAGCCGGTCGGGCAGTGCATGCGACATGATTCCCCTTCCTTGTTCTGTTTTATGAGCGCTATCGTGGGACTTCATGCGACGAGCGCGCGGTCGCCAGGCCGCGCGCTCGCCTTACAACCCATCCATCAATCCGCGCGTAAAACGATCGTCGCCAAAGGCGGCAGCGTCAGCGCAGCGGAATGCGGCCAGCCGTGGCTCGAGATGGTGTCGGTATGAATCAGCCCGCCGTTGCCCATGTTCGAGCCGCCATACACGCCGGCATCGGTATTCAGCACTTCCACCCAGCGGCCGCCGCGCGGCACGCCGATCCGGTATCCGACCCGCGGCACCGGCGTCATATTGCACACGACGACGATTTCGCGGCCCTCGGCATCGGCGCGGCGGTAGGCGTACACGCTGTTGCCGCTGTCGTCGCCGATCAGCCATTGGAAGCCGCCCGGCTCGCTATCGAGCCGATGGAGTGCGGGCTCCTCGTTGTACAGACGGTTCAGATCGCGCACCAGCTTCTGCACGCCGTGATGGTCCGGATCGTCGAGCAGATGCCAGTGCGGCGACGTGTCGTGATCGAATTCGGCCATCTGGCCAAATTCGCCGCCCATGAACAGCAGCTTCTTGCCCGGATGCGTCCACATGAAGCCGAAGTACGCGCGCAGGTTGGCGAACTTCTGCCAGCGGTCGCCGGGCATCTTGCCGAGCAGCGAGCCTTTGCCGTGCACCACCTCGTCGTGCGAGAGCGGCAGCACGAAGCGCTCGGAATACGCGTACACCATCCCGAAGGTCATCATGTGGTGATGGTATTGGCGGTAGACCGGGTTCTCCGTCATGTAGTGCAGCGTGTCGTGCATCCAGCCCATGTTCCATTTGAACTGGAAGCCGAGGCCGCCGTCTTCGACGCGCGCCGTCACGCCGGGCCACGCGGTCGATTCCTCGGCGATCGTGATCGCGCCCGGCACGCCCGGCACATAGCCGACTTCATGATTCAACCGTTTCAGAAACGCGATCGATTCGAGGTTTTCGCGCCCGCCGTAGATATTTGGCACCCACTCACCGGGCTCGCGCGAATAGTCGCGATACAGCATCGAGGCGACCGCATCCACGCGCAGGCCGTCGACGTGATAACGCTTCAACCATGCCAGACCCGATGCCACCAGGAACGCGCTCACCTCGTTGCGGCCGAGGTTGTAGATCATCGTGTTCCAGTCCTGGTGATAGCCTTCGCGCGGATCGGCGTGCTCGTAGAGCGGCGTGCCGTCGAAGTCGACGAGGCCATGCGCGTCGTTCGGAAAGTGCGCGGGCACCCAGTCGAGAATCACGCCGAGGCCGGCCGCGTGCGCCTTATCGACGAAGCTGGCGAACTGCTCGGGTTTGCCGAAGCGCGCGGACGGCGCGAACTGTCCGAGCGGCTGATAGCCCCACGAACCGCCGAACGGATGCTCGGCAATCGGCATGAACTCCACATGCGTGAAGCCCATGCCTTTCACGTAAGGAATCAGCCGTTCGGCGAGCTCTTCCCAGACGAGGCCGCGCTGACCTTCTTCGGCGACGCGCAGCCACGACTCGGCATGCACTTCGTAGATTGAGATCGGCGCGCGCGGGGTTTGTCTGGCGGCGCGCGACTGAATCCAGTCATGGTCGGTCCATGCAAACTGTTCAATCTCGTCGACATGCGCGACCACCGACGCGGTGCCCGGCGGCCGTTCCGTTTCCATGGCGCACGGATCGGCTTTTAGCGGCAACGGATGGCCGTCGCGCGAGAGTAATTCGTACTTGTAGCGCGTGCCGTGCCCCACGCGTGGCACGAACAGTTCCCATACACCGGCCTGATGACGCAGCCGCATCGGATGACGGCGCCCGTCCCACGAATTGAAGTCGCCGACCACCGACACGCGCCGCGCATTCGGCGCCCATAAGGCAAAACGCACGCCTGGCACACCGGCTATTTCCATCGGGCGTGAACCGAGGCATTCGAGTACGGCGTACGGGTCGCCTCCGGCGAGACGGCCCAATGGCTCGTCGCCGAGTACGGGGCCGAACGAGTACGTGTCCTCGATTTCCTGCACGGTGCCGTGCCAGTCGATGCGCAGGCGATAGGGCACCACAGACGTGACGCGACCGGCAAACAGCCCCGGCCTGAGTGGCTGGAGCTCGCCGAGCGTGGAGCCATCCGCGCGGGAAATCACGGTGACGTGCGAGGCGTTGGGCAACAGCGCGCGCACCACCGGACCGGAGTCCGTCGGATGCATGCCGAGCTGCGAGAAAGGATCGGGGTGTCGCGCTTCAACGAGCGCGTCGATATCGAGCGGTTGGAGGCCGGCGGCCGGATCATGCTCACTCATAGTCGCCCTCGGCCGGGTTAGGCGATGCGGAGGCGTCTGGCGCCTCAGTGGATGGATCGTGCTGTGGGTTACCGGTGTCGCCGAGCAACCGGCTGGTGAGCGCGGCAAGGCCGCGTACGGGCAAACTGAGCCACGTCGGACGGTTGGCCGCTTCGTAACGGATTTCGTACGCGGCTTTCTCGATCAGGAACAGATCGAGCAAGGCCTGTTCGGCTTCGGGCGCCGCCAGCGGCACAGGCGAATCCGCGACGGCCGCGCGGTATTCCGTCAGGAACGTTTCGGTGGCGTGTGCGCGGAAACGCTCGAAGAGGATGCGCTTGCGATCGGCGGTTTGTTGCGGCGCGCTTTCCATGGTGGACTGCGCCGCGGCGCTCGCATACGACAGTGAGCGCATCAAACCGGCCACGTCGCGCAACGGGCTCGACTTCTGGCGCCGTTCCTCCAACGTGCGCGCGGGCTCGCCTTCGAAGTCGATCAGATACGCGTCGCCTTGCGCGACCAGCACCTGACCCAGATGGAAGTCGCCGTGAATGCGCGAGCGCAACGCCCCCGCATTGCGCGTGACCAGCTTGTCGACGGCTTGAACGAGCGCGGCGCGACGGTCGATCAGGCTTTGCGCCAATGCCTTGGTGTCCGGGTCGCTCATCTGCTCGATGCGCGGCGCGAGCAGATCGAGCGCGCTGGCGAGCACGGATTGCGTGCCGTCGACCCACGCCTTCACCTGTTCGGCGCTGGCGGGTTCCGGTGCGAACGCCGGGTCGTCGGAAGGCGACGCGAGCACCACGTGCAATTCGCCTAGCCGCTTGCCGATGATGCCGGCGAGCGTACTGTAGCCTTCCATGAGAATCGCTTCGTTATCGCGGTCCAGCGATTGCGCATCCGTATCGACGGCGATGGCGAGCTCGTCCACTGAGCGGCGCAGGTAGTCGAGCGACCAGTTCCAGGCGTCGCCCTGATTGTCGATATAGCCTTGCAAGATCGCGAGTGTATGCGGCACGCCTTCGGGATCGACGCGCACCACTTCACCATATAGCGGCGCGGTGTTCGCGTAGCCGAGCTGGGTCAAATAGCGGCTGATTTCCGCTTCCGGATGAATACCGCTCACCAGACGTCGCACCAGCTTCAGCACGGCGGCGTCGGCGATGATCAGCGAGCTGTTGCTTTGCTCGGCCGCCAGCCAGCGGATCTCGGGCCGCTCATCGAGATGGTCGAGTTCGGAGAAACGCTCGGTCGGGATGAACCTGATTTCGCTCTTCTGCACGGTTGGAAAAACGGCGCGCTCGCGCAGCTTGCGCAGAACGCCGTGAGCGAAGATCGGCAGGGCGAACGCGTCGGTCAGGTGACCGACGTTGCGACCGCGGCGAACGCGTGCCAGCGCCAGCTGAAGGAACAGCGGCGTGGTGGTTTCGCCGCCCCACGTGATGGCGATCGGCACCACGTAGCGTTCGGTGTGATTGCCGACGTCTGCTTCGATTTCGGTGAACGCGAAGCCGCCATTCGGGATCGTGGTCAGCGCGGCGAGGCGCACAGCATGCATCTTCTGATCCTTCGAGGCAAACCAGCGGCGCCGGCTCAGCCATGACGGCAGCACTTCGGATTCGAGCAGCCGGACGTTTTCCGGCGTCGGGCCGACCTGACCCTCGCGAATCACGATCGTGACGAATTCGGGCAGCGGTTCGGAATGCGCCTGCGCCCATGTCGGGCGCTGGTCGCCCGAGCACAGCATGAACCACAGGAAACCGTACGGCGGGAAGGTCAGCAGATAAGTGAGTTGACCGATCGCGGGGAACACGGAATCCGCGGTCATTTCGATTGGCACAGAGCCGTTGAACTCGGAGAGATCGAGTTCAACCGCTTGCGGCGCGCGCGACAGATTCGCCACGCACAGGATCGGCGGTTCGTCCGGGATTTCGCGCAGATACGCAAGAATCTTGCGGTTTTCCGGCTTCAGGAAACGGATGGTGCCGCGTCCGAAGGTTTGTTTCGCGCGGCGCGTGGAGAGCATGCGCCGGGTCCAGTTCAACAGCGAATGCGGGTCGCGGCTTTGCGCTTCGACATTGACGGCGTCGAAGCCGTATAACGAGCCCATCACCGGCGGCAGCACCAGTTGTTCCGGATCGGCGCGCGAGAAACCGCCGTTGCGGTCCGACGACCATTGCATCGGCGTGCGTACGCCGTCACGGTCGCCGAGGTGGATGTTGTCGCCCATGCCGAGCTCGTCGCCGTAATAGATCACGGGTGTGCCGGGCATCGAGAGCAGCAGCGAATTGATCAGCTCGATGCGGCGGCGGTCGCGCTCCATTAGCGGCGCAAGGCGGCGGCGAATGCCGAGATTCAGGCGCGCGCGGCGATCGCTCGCATACGTGTTCCATAGATAATCGCGCTCGGAATCCGTCACCATTTCGAGCGTCAGCTCGTCGTGATTACGCAGGAAAATCGCCCACTGGTTGGTTGCCGCGAGGTCCGGCGTCTGCCGCATGATGTCGGTGATCGGGAAGCGGTCTTCGCTCGCAATCGACATATAGATGCGCGGCATCAGCGGGAAGTGGAACGCCATATGGCATTCGTCTTCGTCGCCGAAGTATTCCTTCACGTCTTCCGGCCACTGGTTCGCTTCGGCGAGCAGCATGCGGTTCGGATACTCGGCGTCGATGGTCGCGCGGATCTTCTTCAGTACTGCGTGCGTTTCCGGCAGGTTCTCGTTGTTGGTGCCTTCGCGTTCGACGAGATACGGCACCGCGTCGAGCCGCAGCCCGTCGATACCCATGTCGAGCCAGAAGCGCATCACCTGCAGCACTTCCTTCAGCACGGCCGGATTGTCGAAGTTCAGATCGGGCTGATGCGAATAGAAGCGGTGCCAGAAGTAGGCGCCCGCGACCGGATCATGCGTCCAGTTCGACGGCTCCGAATCGATAAAGATGATGCGTGTTTCCTGGTACTTCTGATCGGTATCGGACCACACATAGTAGTTGCGATGATTCGACCCCGGCTTTGCGCGACGGGCGCGTTGAAACCACGGGTGCTGATCCGAGGTGTGGTTGATCACTAGCTCCGTAATCACGCGAATGCCGCGTGCGTGCGCTTCCTGAATGAAGCGCTTCACGTCGGCAAGCTGGCCGTAGTCCGGATGCACATTGCGATAGTCGGCGATGTCGTAGCCGTCGTCGCGACGCGGCGAGGGATAGAACGGCAGCAGCCAGATCGCATTCACACCGAGCTCGGCGATGTAATCGAGCTTCGCGATCAAGCCGGGAAAATCGCCCACGCCGTCATTGTTCGCGTCGAAGAACGACTTGATGTGCACCTGATAAATGATCGCGTCTTTGTACCAGAGCGGATCGTCGCTCAAGGCGGCGGGCTTGCCGCGCCGATGCGAACGTGCTTTGACGGCGCTGCCGGTGGCCGCGCCCGTATGGGCCTGCGACGTGGTTTGGGCTGGATCGTCACGCTTCATGTCGCACCTTCCGCTTCAGTGAAGATTGGGTTGCCGGCGTGGTCTGCGTGATAGTCGTTATCGGCATCGTCCGGGCGGTCGGCGGGTAGGCCGCCGAGCGGCGCGATGCGCCAGATCGAAAACGGCTGACCCGAACCGAGCCGGACGTGCTGCCAGCGGCCGTGCCATTCGAAACGCGCACCGGTCATCTGATCGGTCACTTCCAGCGCGCCATGGTCGTGCAGATTCCATCGCCTGAAAGTGTCCCACGACAATTCGATGTCCGCGCCCTGTTCGTTGAACGGGTCGAGATTGATCGCCACCAGGATGACGTTGTCGCGCGAGTCGGTCGCTTTTTCGAAGAACAGGATGTTGTCGTTGTGCGCGGTGAGGAACGTGAGACCAAGATGCGTTTGCAAGGCCGGGTTCGCGCGGCGAATCCGGTTCAATGCACTGATTTCGCCGACGATGTTGCCTGGCCGATTCCAGTCCCACGCGCGCAGCTGATACTTTTCGGAGTCGAGATATTCCTCGCTGTTCGGCAGCGCGGCGGCCTCGCACAATTCAAACCCGCTATACACGCCCCATAAACCGGCGAGCGTGGAGGCGAGCGCCGCTCGGATCAGAAAGCCCGAACGCCCCGACGACTGCAAATGCCGCGGGTTGATGTCCGGCGTGTTGACAAAGAAATTCGGCCGGTAGAAATCACGCGCGCCGGTTTGCGTGAGTTCGGTCATGTACTCGATGAAATCGCGCTTCGACTCGCGCCACGTGAAATACGTGTACGACTGCGAAAAACCGATCTTGCCGAGGCGGTTCATCATGCGCGGCCGCGTGAAGGCTTCGGCGAGGAAGATCGTGTCGGGGTAGCGCGAGCGCACGTCGTCGATCACCCATTCCCAGAACGGCAGCGGCTTGGTGTGCGGATTGTCCACCCGGAAAATATGCACGCCGGCTTCGATCCAGAACAGGAAGACGTCGCGCAGCGCGAGCCACAAATCGGGCTTGGCGTCGTGCGCATAGAAGTCGGGGTTGACGATGTCCTGATACTTCTTCGGTGGATTTTCCGCGTAACGCAACGTGCCGTCCGGACGCCAGGCGAACCACGTCGGATGCTCCTTTAGCCACGGGTGATCCGGCGAGCACTGAATCGCGAAGTCGAGCGCGATTTCGAGGCCGTGCGCGTGGGCGGCCGCCAGCATTTGCTTGAAGTCGGCGAGCGTGCCGAGTTCGGGATGCACGGCGGTGTGGCCGCCTTCGGCCGCGCCGATCGCATAGGGGCTGCCGACATCGCCCGGTTGTGCGTTCAGCGTGTTGTTGCGGCCTTTGCGGTTCGCGAGGCCGATCGGGTGGATTGGCGGGAAGTACAGCACGTCGAAACCCATGTCGCGGATGCGTGGCAGTTTCGTGACGACGTCGGCGAAGGTGCCGTGACGCGATTCGTCATCGCTCATCGAACGCGGGAAGATCTCGTACCAGCTGGCGAAACGCGCGGCGGTTCGTTCGGCGTCGATCCTGTAGACGATCGGATCGCGGCTCAGGAACGGGCGGTGGCGCGCGGCGCGCATCGCCCCCGCGGTGGCCGGTTCGAGCAGCAGCGCGAGCTTCGCTTCGGCGTCGGCCTTGGTGAAGCGTTTGACGATGTCTTCGAGCGGCTTCGTCACCGTACCTGCCGAGGCCTCCGCGGTTTCCACTTCGGCGAGCACCAAAGCGAACAGATGAGCGGCTTCGTCGAGTTCGAGTTCGACGGTTTGACCCGCTTTCCGCTTCTTCTCGATATGCTCGACGAGTGACGCAAAGTCGTCGCGCCATGCGATGACCGTGAATTCATGACGGCCAAGGCGCTCCAGCGGAATGCGCGCTTTCCAGATATCGAGGCCGGCCGGCTGGGCGGGGCTCATCGGTACTTCGTGCCAGGCGGTTTCGTCGGCGGCGCGCCAGACAACGGCGGCGGCGATCTTGTCATGGCCTTCCGCGAAGATTGCGGCGGTGATTTCGGCGCGCTCGCCCACTGTGCGCTTGGCGGGGAAGCGTCCATTGTCGACCGAGGGTGTCACGCTCTCGATCGCCACGCGCGGCGCGGCGATCGCCTCCAACACGGTCTTGTGGCCGCTGCGCTTGCTGCTCGCCTTGTCGATCGGCGGCGCGAGACGGATCGGTTTATCGGCAACCCCGCGAAACAAACGGACTGCGCCGGGGGCGAGCGTGAAGGGCGTCAACCCGGCGGGCGTGTCATGCCCGGGCGCGTCGAGCGGGACGAAGCGCGTGACGTTGCCCGGCACGCCCGGCAGGAAACGGGCGGGATCGACGCGCACGGGCGCGCCGAGTTCAGGATTGATAGCGATCAGGATCGCTTCGCCGGCGTCGCGCAGATCAGGCGTGTCGGCGCGCAGCAACACCGCTGCGGGCGCGCCGGGCCCGCTTAGCGGGCGCAATTCGCCGTTGGCGTGCAGCGTCGTCGTATTGCGCACCATCTCGTTCGCATGGCTGATCCGTTCCGAAAGATCGAAGGGCTTCGACTGGCAGGCGAGAGCGAACTGCGCGGCATCGCCGCGTGTCTGCGACATCGGCTCGTGGACGCCGTACTCGAAGCCCATCGGCATCATCCAGCCCGTGCCGGTCGAAGCCGACGCGAGCAGCGCGCGCCGATAGGCCCGCTCGACGATGGCGGCGTCGTGCGCATCGCTGAGATCGGCGGCGAGGCGGGTGCCGTAAGGCGCTTCCGGAAAGGCGATGGGGGCGGCGATCCGGGCGAGAGCGGCATGCTCTTCCACCATCCAGCTCGCGCGGAAATCCCACCAGCGCACCGACGAGAACACGCTGTCAAAGCCCGCGCCGTCGAGGCCGAGCAGGTCGCCACGGGCGAGACCCGGCGTGGCGGCGAGGAAACGTATGTGAGGATGCTTCGCGCGAACCGCGTCGCCGAGTTGCCGCCACACGGCGGCCGGCACGCGATGCGGCGAATCGAACCGGACGCCGCCAACCCCCGCGTCGGCCAGCGCCAGCAGTTGCTGCGTCCACCAGCCGACTAGCGCGGCGCGGCTGGCGGCGTCGTTGAAGTTGGCATACGCGACGTTGTCCTCGTGATGCACGTGGCGCGGATCGAGCCGCGCCTCTTCAGACTCGAATGGGTGGAACCAGCCGGTATGTTCGGCGTACAGCGCGCCATCGGCGGCCATCCGGTCGATCACCAGATCGATCAGCAAGGCCAGGCCGTTCTGACGGGCAGTGTGCGCAAGCGAGCGGATGGCCTCCGTAGCCGGTTGCCGGGTTTCGAACACCGGATGCATCCGGCCGTGATTGCCGACCACCTGTGCGTGACCCGCCCGGCCCGGCTCGAAAACGCCGCCGATCAGCGCGTGATCGAAACCCAGTCCGGCTGCGTGAGCGAACTGCGCGGGCCATGCATCGAGCGGCCCGACGAGAAGTGAATGAAGAAAATAAATCCGTGGCGCGTACCCGTTTGGAGATTCCATCGGTCGTTTCCAGATTCGTCCTGCTGCGGTGTGGATGCAATTGACATGCGATCACAGCGCTCATTGGGCTTCCAGAGCCGGATACCGCGCGACGCGTGAAGCCAGGGCGCGTACTGGTCAATGTAGTGCAAAGATCGTCACGCCGCTGGCCAGTTGCGGGTGCTTTGACGCCAGGCGTCGATGGCACGGGGCCGGCCAGAACTATTCGCAAGACGCAGCAAACGGTGTGCCAGTTGTGCCCGTGCGCTTTGGATTGAGGCGATGGAACGGGGGGAGGCGCGCCCAGCAGGAAGGGCGGAGGGAGGACGGCGGAGGGAGGCCCCAGGGCGGAGTAGCCCGTGGGCGCGGACGGCCCGCGTGTAAAACGGGCGGGCGTCGTCCGGGTTTTTACATGGCTAGGAGCCGAGCAAGCCCGCCGCGATGTTCACGCACAAGCCGAGCACGGCAACATTGAAGTAGAACGACAGGATCGACTGCGCGAGCGCCGCGCGGCGAATCGACCGCGAGCGCAGCACCACGTCCGAGGTCTGCGAGGCCACCGCGATGGTGAACGAGAAGTACAGGAAGTCCCAGTAGTTCGGCTGGAGCTTGTGGTCGGGAAACAGCAGGGCGGTCTCCGTGGCATCGGCGTCGTAGTAAAGCCGCGCGTAGTGCGACGTGAAAATAGTCGGGATCATGAACCATGCGCCGAACATCGTGAGGCCGGTCAGCAGGTAGTGCCATGCAGTCGAGGCACCGGCGGTGCCCTTCGCCGAAGCCAGTTCGAGCACGATCGCCGCAATACTGGCGACCGTCGCGACGCAGATCACGACCAGCACCACGCCCGCGTTTTCGTCGTCGCGCCGCGCGAATTCGCGGACATGGCCTTCGTCGGCGGCGGCCATGTGTATCCAGATCAGCACGAGATAGCTCCACACGGCGGCATCCCAGCCGGCCAGAACACGCACCATGGGGCGCGTGTGTTCGGGGAGCGCCAGCGCGGCCACGAGACCGACGGCGAGGCCGATCAGCATGCGTGGTCGATTGCGAAGAACCTGCGGATAAATTTTTGTGAGCATGGGATCAGGAGTGGAGGGCCGTCTGTTCGCGGATTCTACTCGCGCATCGGGCGCCGTTTGTCGAATGGGGGAATCACAGGCTATAGTCTTTCGCAACGGCCTTGCGTGTCGCTTTCAGTTGAAAGGCGATTGGCAGGCGGCGTGTTTTTTGTCGTGCGCGTTGAAAATGACCCACGATCGACTCACCATCTGGAGTCCCCATGACAGATGTTCCTGAGAGCAAAGAGACGCACCCGGCCGGGCTTTCGTCGTCAACTTCGTCTTCGCTGCGTTCTTCTCAGAGCTCTTCGCAGTCGCCCTCGTTTCAAGCTTCACGTTCGTTTTTGATTTCCGCCCCGCGCAGAGCATGGGTGCTCGGCGCATGCGCCACTGCCGCCGCGCTGGCATTTGCCGGCGCGGGCCGCTCGCTCTCGTGGATTGCCCCAGCGTTCGCCGATGCGCCCGCCGGCGGCGGCCTCGATGCCTTCCTCGCGCTCTCGCAACGTCTGACCGGCCGCACGGGCTTCGACGCCGTGCTCGGCAAACGTGTCTACGATGCCCTCGCCAAATCCGACAGCCAGTTCTCCCAGAACGTCGCCGCGCTCAACACGTGGCTGCAAGGTCATGGCGGTGTACCGTCCGATACGGTCACGCAGGCATTGCAGGTCGATCAGCCGGCGCTCGCCAGGTTCGTCAGCGCGATCACGCGTGCGTGGTATCTCGGTCTCGTGGGCGACATGCCGCATGTGGAGGTGGTCGCTTATGAAAAAGCGCTGATGTTCGAGCCGGTCAAAGACGTGCTGACGATACCGTCCTATTGCCGCGACGTACCGTTCTATTGGACACAGAAGCCGGTGAGCGCCTGAACGACGTTCCTCTCGCGCGTGCCGGTTTGTCGTAGCGTCGTATTGCCTGATTGAGCTGTTCGACGAAACGCCGGGACGCGAGCCCAGCAAGTAACGATAAGCAAGAAGAGGGCAGCAATGGCAAACTCAAATTCCGCCGATATCGTCGTGGTCGGGTCCGGCGTGGCAGGTGGGCTGGTTGCGTATCAGATGGCGCTGGCCGGCGCGTCGGTGATTCTGCTCGAAGCCGGGCCGCGTATTCCGCGCTGGCAGATCGTCGAGAATTTCCGCAATTCGCCGGTCAAGTCCGACTTCGCGACGCCCTATCCCTCCACGCCGTACGCACCGCATCCCGAGTACGCGCCCGCCAACAATTACCTGATCCAGAAAGGCGACTATCCGTACAACTCACAGTATGTGCGACTGGTCGGCGGCACGACGTGGCATTGGGCGGCCGCTGCGTGGCGGCTGTTGCCGTCCGATTTTCAGCTGCACAAGCTGTACGGCGTGGGACGTGATTGGCCTTATCCGTACGAAACACTGGAGCCGTGGTACCTGGCGGCTGAAATGGAATTGGGCGTTTCCGGGCCGGACAGCACGATCGATCTCGGTTCGCCGCGCTCCAGACCTTATCCGATGAGCGCGTTGCCGCTGTCGTACATGGATCAGCGCTTTAGCGATGTGCTCAACGCACAGGGCTTCAAGGTGGTACCCGAACCGGTCGCGCGTAACAGCCGCCCGTACGATGCGCGGCCCACCTGCTGCGGCAACAACAACTGCATGCCGATCTGCCCGATCGCCGCGATGTACAACGGCGTGGTGCATGCGGAGAAGGCCGAACAGGCCGGCGCGAAGCTGATTCCCCAAGCGGTTGTTTACCACGTCGAAGCGGACAACAAAGGGCTCATCACGGCCGTCCACTACAAGGACCCGAACGGCAACAGCACACGTGTGAGCGGCAAGCTGTTCGTGCTCGCCGCCAACGGTATCGAAACGCCGAAGCTGATGCTGATGTCGACCACCGACAAATTCGCGCACGGCATCGGCAACAGTTCGGATCAGGTGGGCCGTAACCTGATGGACCATCCGGGCACGGGCGTCACCTTCCTCGCCAATGAGCCGCTGTGGCCCGGACGCGGGCCCATGGAAATGACCTCGATCGTCAACTTCCGCGACGGCGCGTTCCGCTCGGATTACGCCGCAAAAAAGCTGCATCTGTCGAATGGCGTGCCGACCATGAGCGTGACCGCCGATTTGCTGAAACAAGGCCTTACCGGCGCCGAGCTCGACCGGCAAATTCGCGATCGCGCGGCACGCACGCTAAGCATCAACAGTTTTCACGAGCATCTCGCGGAGCCGCAGAACCGCGTGGTGCCCTCGGCGGATCACAAGGACGCGCTCGGTATTCCGCAGCCCGAGATCTACTACTCGATCAACGATTATGTGAAGAAGAGCGCGGCCAACACGCATGAAGTGTACGCACAGATTGCCGCGCTATTCGGTGGCGCCGAGGTCTCGTTCGACGATACGTTCGCGCCGAACAATCACATCATGGGCACCACGATCATGGGCAGCGATCCTGGGGATTCGGTCGTCGACGCGGACTGCCGCACGCACGATCACTCGAATCTGTTCATCGCCAGCAGCGGCGTGATGCCGACTGCCGCCTCCGTGAATTGCACGCTGACGATCGCGGCCTTGTCGCTGAAGCTGGCGGACAAGCTCAAGCGTGAAATCTGAGCCTGAACGGAGAGCCACAATGACGAAGAACACCTCTCGCGTGCAGCCGGCCGATGCGCTGGTTCAGAGCGCGCGTCGCCGCCGCTTCCGGGTGGCGACGCTGGCGGCGGCCTTCTCGCTGTTTGCGCTGTATGTCGCCTGGCACAAAGCGCACGTGCCGGCCGCGCGGCATAACGACGAGCTGCCGATCGCGCAGGCTCGCGCGGACGACGCCTCGCAACCGGCCAATGCAGCGGCCCAAACAGCGGCCACACCGACGGCGGCGACCAGCAGCGATCTCGTGAAACGCGGTGAATACCTCGCACGCGCCGGCGATTGTGTTGCCTGCCACACGGCCGACAAGACACGCCCGTTCGCGGGCGGCCTGCCGATCAACACGCCGTTCGGTACGATCGTGACACCGAACATCACGCCCGACCCGGATACCGGCATCGGCCAATGGAGCGACGCCGATTTTCTGCGGGCGATGCATGAAGGCATCGGCAAGAGCGGCGAGCGGCTGTATCCGGCCTTCCCGTATGCGGAATACACCAAGGTCACCGATCAGGACGTGCTCGCCATTCGCGCGTATCTGAACACGCTGACGCCGATCCACTACGCGCCGCCCAGCAATACCCTGAAATTCCCCTTCAACCTGCGCTGGCTGATGGTGTTCTGGAATCTGTTCAATTTCGACGAAGGCCGTTTCGTCCCCGACCCGAAGCAAAGCGCCGAGTGGAATCGCGGCGCGTATCTGGTCGTAGGACTCGCGCATTGCGAGGAGTGCCATACGCCGCGCAATTTCACGCAGGGTTTGAAGACGAGTTCGCGCTTTTCGGGCGCCGTACAGGCCGGCTGGCATGCGTACAACATCACGCCGGACAAGAACAGCGGCGTGGGCAACTGGAGCGACGACGAACTGGCCGCGTATCTGTCGACCGGCGCGGCGCCGGGCCGCGCCAATGCGGCGGGCCCGATGGCCGAGGTGGTGACCGACAGCACGCAGTACCTGACGCACGAGGACATCCGCTCGATCGTCACGTACCTGCGCTCGGTGCCGCCGATCAACGGTGGAGAATCGCGTCCGCGCGATCAGTGGGGCAATCCCGCCGTCGACGACGTCACCGCGATGCGCGGCACCACGATCAATGCGGTGAACGGCGCGCAGCTGTTTATCGCCAATTGCGCGACGTGCCATAACTGGACCGGCCAGGGCGTTGGCGCAAGCGCGCCGGGCGCGTATCCGTCGCTAATCCACAACTCGGCGGTCGGTGCGAGCGACGCCAACAATCTGGCGATGGTGATCCTGCACGGCGTAAGTCGTACGACGAAACAGGCTGACGTGCTGATGCCCGCGTTCGCCACCCAGCTCACCGACGATCAAGTGGCGGCTATCACCAATTACGTGACCAGACAGTTCGGCAATCCGCAGTCCACGGTGACGGTAGATCAGGTCGCCAAGCTGCGCACACAGCAATAATGACCGCGTCAATGGGGTATTTTCCGGTAACTTCTGCTGGGGATACACCATTTTTGCGTCGTTTTTACGTGATTTCGGCGGCGCGGGGCGCCAGGAAAAGATCGGCAACGCGCATACGCGTTTGCGGATGCCGAACTATCATGAGCGAATGGATTCCGTACTCGTCAACTCCGTTCAGCATCACCCGGCCAATCAGAGCGGCCGCGACTTTGTCGTCGGCGATTTGCATGGCTGCGTCGATGCGTTGCGCTATCTGCTGCGCGATATCGCGTTTGAGCCCGCGCGCGACCGGCTCTTTTCGGTCGGCGATCTGGTGGACCGCGGCGAGCATTCCGAGCAGGCGTTGGCCCTGCTCGACAAACCGTGGTTTCACGCAGTGCTCGGCAATCACGAAGACACCTTGTGCGCTGTCGCCGATGGGCGCATGCGGCGCCAGTGGTGGTATGGAATCGGTGGGATATGGGCGGCGGATGTGTCCGACGAACGCTTGCAGCACTACGCTGAACGTCTGCGCACGCTGCCGCTCGTGCGTGTGGTCGGCAGCGGTAAGGAGCGCTTCAATATTCTGCATGCCGAATTCTTCGGCACGGACGCCGAGCTCGACGCCGGAAATTTTTCCGACGAAACGCGCCAGCGGTTGCTGTGGGGGCGCGATCTGGCCTTGGGCAATGGTGATCCGCAGCGGCAGCAGGGCCTTTCGCTGACCTATTGCGGCCATACGCCGATGCGCGACATCCAGCAGATCGGCTCACAGATTTTCATCGACACCGGCGCATTCGGGCCTGGCGGCAAGCTGACGATCGTGGAGCCGCGGGCATTGCTGCGCTGGTCGATCACGGTCGAGGCGGCGCGGGAGAGCGGGGCGGCGGCGCTGGCCTTGCCCTGATTCTTTCGTGACGTTTCGTGACGCTTAGCCTACCTGATTGAGTTCGAACACGATATCGATGCTCGTGCCGTTCCAGTTGTATTCCAGATACGCCGCGTGATGGCAGTCGCGCAGCAGTGTGGTTCTGAACGCGGCAAGGCACTCGCCTTCGTCATCCCGCACCGACGGATACACGATGCCTGGCGCACCGGCCTCGCGCACGGCACGGCCGAGCGATTGTCCGGCGAGATAGTCGTCGGGCGACAGCACCGCGAGATCGAGCGAGACGTCGCCGCGAATATCGACCACGTTGCCTTGCGCCACCACGGTGTAGAGGCGCATTTGCTGCCGCATGGGCGGCTCGGCGGTTGCCTCCAGAAACTTCCCCGTGTGATAGCGCGTCTCGGCGATCGCGGTGGCACGCGAGCGGGCGCAATAGAACACGCCATATGTGCCGTCCGAGAAGCGGCTGCCGAGCGGATTCAGGTGCGTCAACGCCGCCATGATCGGTCCGTACCCCGGGCCGAAACGGCGCTCTTCGCGTGGCACGAGATCGAGCTCGCCGACTTCGGTGCGCAAGCGGTCGTTGGTCATTGCTTCGAGCGCGTAGAGGGCGTCGAAATCTTCTGGTGATGCAACCCGGTCGAACAGATTGACGGCCGGAAAGCGCGTCGGAATCACGCGGTACGCGGGCGGCCAGTCAAGCGGCGCGCTGCGCCAGCGGTCCTGCCAATGCGGTTGTGTCACGCCCAGCCGCCTCGCATCGCGTCGAGATACTGGCGCACGGCCACGAGGTCGCTGATATTACCGGCTAGCATGCGGTCCAGCGCGCGGCGGCCGCCGAACGGCGGCGCGCTGTTGGGGCGCTTGATCCAGGCGTCGGCGGCGCTGGGTTGCGGCAGCAGGATTTGCAGGGCCTTATAGATGCCAAGCAGCAGCGACAGGCGTTCCAGCGTGTCGCGCCCGAGACGGGCTGTTGCCGGGGCGGATTTCCATTTGAAGTAGGTGGAGCGGCCCGGCGAGCCAAGCAGCACGATCTGCTCTTCGGCGCTCAAGTCCCAGTCTCGCGCGATGTTGAAGAACGCGCGCAGGCCTGCCGCCGACATGTCCGTCAGCGTGGGTTCCGGAACCGGCCGGCGGATTGGCGGTTCGGGTTGGGTGGCGCGGGCAGCGTGAGCCATGATCGGGTGAGTCCTTATCTGTACTTGAAGTTTATATTAGTCTAAAAATGGATTTTTGCAAGAGAATATAATCCTGGCTCGTTATGAAGCCGAAGATCAGGAGAAGCAGGAGATGTGGGTTCGAGCAGTAGCAACAGCAGTTGCAGTGTGGTGTGTGTCTGGTGCGGCAATGGCGGCCGGTTATGCGGAAGTGTGGAATCCGCCCGAGTCTTCCGGGCATGCGGCGAAGCATGTCAAGAAAACGACGGGTGCTCCCAAGGTCAAGGCCACGGCTGGCGCGAAGCCGGGTTCGACGCACGCGACGAGCGGTCAGCATGGCGCGCAGCGGGTGGCTTCTGCGTCAAAGAACAGCGGCAAGCCGGTGGCGCACGGCGGCGTGAAGAAGGTTGCGGCCAGCAATGTGACCCACGGCGGCGTAGTCAAGAGTGCAGGCAAGCCTAAGTCGAAGGCAGCCGTGGTGGCGCAAGGTAAAAAGCCGCCCGCACACATTGCTCAGGCGAAACCGGGTCAAGCCAGGATCATGCGCGCCAACCTGGTTCAAGGTCATACAGCGCGTCCCCACGTGGTCAAGGTCGCGGCGAAAACCGGCGCGGCCAAACCGGCTGTCGTCCACACGAGCGCGCCTGCCAAGGCCGCAAACATCACAGCGAGTCCCGCGGCCACCACCGCCAATCCTGCTACCGCCAGCAGCGGCTCGTTGCCGCCGATCCTCCACTAAGCGCGGGTTCAGGCGGCGCGTTTGCGTTTGGTCCTGGCGCCCGGCTGACCCAGGGCCGCGCGGCCCAGTTCGACGATGCGTGCCGAGAGCTTTTCGAGCCGGGGTGACTGGACCTTCCAGGCGTGCCAGTACAACTCGACATCCGTGGGCTGCTTCGGCGCAAGGTCGACCAGTTCGCCGCGCTCCACGGCGTCGCCGAATTCCAGTTCGGGCACCATGCCATACGCCAGGCCGCGCTGGATTGCCATGTAGCGCGGCACCGGCGCGGGCACGTAATGGCACGGATAGGCTTCCGGCGGTAGGCCCGAAGCGCGTCTCCAGAAAGCGCGCCTGCAACGCGTCCTTGCGTGAGGACAGGATCACCGGCGCGCGCCGCGCGCTTTCTCGCGTCAATCCATTCGGAAACCATCGCTCGACGAAGGTTGCCGAAGCCACCGGCCGGTAGCGCATCGCGCCGAGCCGCTCCGCGAAACAGCCGCGCATCGGTGCCGGTTCAGTGGTGATGCAGCCGATCGCGAGGCCTGAGGCGAGGAGCGCGTGGGTGTGGTCCTGATCGTCGACGGTTAGATCCAGCAGGACGTTTTCCCGCAGCAGAATCTCGGAGAGCGCGGGGGAAAAACCATGTGGACAGCGTATCCGCGTTCACGGCGGCGGCAACGTTCAGCAGCGCTTCGTTGGCGCCCGCCAGATCGCTGGCGAAGTCGTCTTCAAGGAGGGCGGCGCGCCGTAAATACTGCAATAGACGCTGGCCCATCTGCGTCGCGCGGCGCGGGCGCGTGCGTACGATCAGCGGATTGCCCAGGCGCGTTTCGAGCGCTCGCACACGCTGCGATACCGCCGAGGACGTGATGTTCAGTCGCGCGGCGGCCTGCTCGAAGCTGCTGGTTTCGATGACCGCGCGGACGGCGGTGGTTTGTCGGGGGTCGAGGTCCACTGAGTGCCTTTGGGGGTGATAAGCCTCACGCAGCCTTTCGCGGACGGCCGCCTTTCTTGCCGTTCTCGCGGGCTGCCGCCGATTTCGCCTCGGATTTCGCACGGCCGCCGCTGCGGCCGATATCGCGCATCCATGCTTTGGAGCCGAATACACCGTCGATCAGGCCGTGCACCGACACGACCACGTCAAGCGCCGGAAAAACGAGCGCTGAACCGAGACCGAATATCTCGATCGAGCGTAAATCCGCTGCCGACGCGTTGTGCAAACCCTCGATATAGGCGGCTGGCACCAACAGCGAAATGTCATTGGTCAGCGTGATTTCGAGCCGTTTCGTGCGTGGCTTGTAGCATGCGCTGCGCGCGGCGGGACGCTTGGCGGTTTCGGCGCCACGTTCCCGCGCGAGCCGCCATTCTTCGCTGCTGTTCATGCGTGGATTCCTTTCCATGCGGAGCACAGGAATATACCGTAGCCGCTTGGGTTTTTATAATGAAGCGTCTGAATGTCTCAGCCGCTTGCCAATCCATTCGTCACCAACCGCAACGTTTCCATCGACCGCGTATCTCTCACCCGCGAATGCAAAGTTACGCGCGATTCCGGCAACTGAGGCAAACCCAGCCGGGCACCGACATCCACCAACCCTCGCGGCGCCACTCTGCGCGCCAGCGGCGACACGGCGAGACCCGCCGCAACCGCTGCACCGACCGCCGCCACTCCGCCGCCAACGAACACTTCCTGCCAGGCAATCCCCGCCTGATTCAGCGTGTGCAGCGCGATGTCGCGCACATTGCACGGCGGACTCAGCAATGCCAACGCCAACGGCTCGCCGACACGCGGCAGCCATTCCGGCGTCGCGAGCCAGCCAAGCGGCTCGCTGAACAGCGCCTGCGCGTCGTCACGCGGCGGCTCGTCGGCGCCATAGCGAACGATCACCGCGTCGAGGCGCCGTTCGTCGAATTGCGCGAGCAGCGCCGCTGACGTGCCCAGATGCAGTTCGACCACCAGACCCGGATCGTGCGCGTTGAGACGCGCAAGCAACTGCGGCAAGTTCGTACCCGCGACGTGCTCGCTCAGCCCCAGCGTGAGCCGCCGGCGCTCCACCGACAGCGCACCCAGCGCCCGCTCATGCGCGCTCAGCAGGTCGCGGGCCGCGCCAAGGAATGCGTTGCCGTCCGCGGAAAGACGCACGACGCGCGGTGTGCGTTCCACCAACTGCTTGCCGAGGTACGCCTCCAGCCGCTTGAGTTTCAGACTGACAGCCGATTGCGTGGTGTCGAGTGCGTCGGCGGCTCGCGTGAAGCTGTGCAGATCGGCGACCAGCACGAAGGCCCGCACCGCATCGAGATCGAGGACTTTCATTTCGAGTGAATATAGATGAAATAATCAATGATGACTGTTCATTATGACGGAGTGCGCCTAAGCTGTGTTTACCCAATCACTTCAACCAAGGAGTTTCACCATGCCGCTCACTCGAATTGCATTGCGCGCCGGCAAGCCGGCGGAATACCGGAAGGCGCTGACGGACAGCATTCAGCGTTCGCTGGTGGACACGTTCAATGTGCCGAAAGACGACATCTTCATGCTGATCAACGAGCACGAAGCCGCCAATTTTGTGTACGACAAGCAGTATCTGAACGTCGAGCGCAGCGACGATCTCGTGATGATTCAGATCACGTTGAACAATACGCGCACGCTCGAACAAAAGAAGGCGCTGTACAAGCGCATGGCGGATGAGCTGGCGAAGTCGCCGGGGCTGCGACGAGAGGACGTACTCGTCAATATCGTCGAAGTACTGAGGGAGAATTGGTCGTTCGGAAACGGGATCGCGCAGTACGCGCTGTGAGGTTGGCGGCGTGCCATGTGGGCAGCCGTTAAAGGACGGTGCGTCGCTATAATGATTCGCTGTCCTTTCCTCCCACATCGACCCCTGCCGCCATGACATCCGACCGCAACGATCCGTCTCACGAAGCCCTTGAACTCGGCGGCTCCCTCTGGTTTAAGGCGGGCGCGCAAACGCTCGGCGGCGCGGCGCGCATCGCGCTGCTCGCGGCGATCGGCGAGACCGGCTCGATTACCAGTGCGGCGAAAGCCGTCGGCATGAGCTACAAGGGCGCGTGGGACGCCGTCGATACGATGAACAACCTCGCCGGCGAACCGCTCGTCGTGCGCTCGACCGGCGGCAAAGGCGGTGGCGGCACCACGCTCACGCCGCGCGCGGTGAAGCTGATCGAGACGTTTCGGGCGGTCGAACGCGAGCATCGGCGTTTTCTCGAACGCGCGGGCGCGGCGATCGAAGGTTTCGCGACAGACTGGGATCTGATTGGCCGCATCGGCGTGAAAACGAGCGCGCGCAATCAGCTGTATGGCACGGTGTCCGCGATCACGCGCGGGACGGTCAATGACGAAGTGTCGCTGGCACTGCCGGGCGGCCATACGATCGTCGCGGTCGTCACGCATGAAAGCACCGAGACGCTGGGCCTCGCGAAGGGAGAGGCGGCGTTCGCGTTGATCAAGGCGTCGTGGGTGGTGCTGCTCGTGGAGAACGCAAGCGGTGCGCCGCTGAAACTGTCCGCGCGCAATCAGTTGCGCGGCACCGTGCTGAGCGTGAAGTGCGGGGCGGTCAGCGCGGAGGTGTCGTTGGTGCTGGACGGCGGTGCGGTGATCACCGCGGTCGTCACGAATGAAAGCGTCGATACGCTCGGCCTTGTGGAAGGCGGAACCGCCGTCGCGGCATTCAAGGCGTCGAGTGTGATTCTTGGGGTGAAGGACTGAATACTTTGCCGCTGTTCTCGCGCACGCACCCGTCGCTGACCTGCACGACCTGATCGCCGAAGGCGGCGACGTCGTCGGGATCGTGCGTGATCAACACCATCGGAATATCGAGCCGCGTTTGCAGGTCTGACAGCTCGCGCCGCATACGCTGACGCAGCGCGCTATCGAGCGCGGAAAACGGCTCGTCGAGCAAGAGCAACCGGGGTTGCGCGACCAGCGCCCGCGCCAGCGCCACGCGCTGCTTCTGTCCGCCCGAAAGCTGCGCCGGATGATTGCCTGCCACGCTTTTCAACTCGAGCGCATCGAGCCAGTAGTCGACTTGCGGGTGCGAGATCCGCGCGCGCGGATTGAGCCAACCCTGCTGCAGCCCGAAGCCGATGTTCTGCCGCACATTCAGGTGAGGAAACAGCGCGTAGTCCTGAAACAGATACGCGATCTTGCGCGCCTGCGGTTTCTGATCGACGCCGCGCGCGCTGTCGAATAAAGCGTTTCCATGCAGCGTGATCGCGCCTTCGTCGGGGCGCAGCAAACCCGCGATGGCCTGCAGCGTCAAGCTCTTTCCCGCTCCGGATGGCCCGAACAGCACGACGCGCTGCGTGGTCGTCCTGAACGAGACGTCGAGCGTGAAACGGCGCTCGGCGCTCTCGAAGGTCTTGCGGATGTCGACGGCGAGCGGCATATCAGCGGGACGACAAAAGCGTGTGCTGCGGCACCAGACGGCCCGCGAGCAACAGGATCACGACACACGTCACCGAAGTCACGAGCACGAGGAAATTGGCGGTGCTGTCGTCGCCGGCCTGCACGGCCGAATAGACCGCAACCGAAAGCGTCTGCGTGCGTCCTGGCAAGTTGCCCGCGATCATCAGCGTCGCGCCGAATTCGCCGAGCGCTCGCGCAAAGGCCAGCAATCCACCGGCGAGAATGCCGCGGGCGGCGAGCGGCAGCGTCACGCGAAAGAAGATGGCCGTTTCGCTGACGCCGAGCGTGCGCGCGGCCCGCTCGAGCTGCGGATCGACCGCTTCGAAGGCGGCGCGCGCAGACTTCAGCACGAGCGGAAACGCCACCACCGTCGACGCGATCACGGCGCCCTGCCAGGTGAACACTAACTGGATATCGAAGCGGTCGAGCCATGCGCCGATCACGCCGCGTCGGCCGAGCAGCACGAGCAGGTAATAGCCGAGCACGGTGGGTGGCATCACGAGCGGCAACATGAACAGCGAATCGATCACGTCGCGCGCGCCCGAGCGCCAGCGCGACAAACCGAAGCCGGCCGCGACGCCGAACACCAGATTGAGCGCGGTGGCCCAGCCTGCCACTTTCAGCGACAGCAGGAGCGGAATCCAGGCCTGTTGCATGAGCGTGCAGGTCCTAAATCAATGCGCGGGCTTGAAACCGTACTTCGCGAGCACGGCCTGGCCGGCCGGCGAGAGCACGAAGATCATGAAGGCCTGCGCGTCGGCCGCGTGACGGCTGCCTTCGACCTGCGCGATCGGATAGGTGATCGGCGTTTGCGTCGGCACGTTCATCGCGACCTTGACCTTGTCCGGCATGACCGCGGCGTCGGTGCTGAACACGAAGCCGGCGTCGACTTCACCGCGCGACACGTAGTCCAGGCTCTGGCGTACGTTCGATGCCAGCACAGCCTTCGCGCTGACCGCGTCCCACACGCCCGCGGCTTGCAGCGCGCCTTGCGCATAGCGGCCGATCGGCACCGAAGCCGGATCACCGTAAGCCACACGCTTCACATTCGCCGAGGCCAGATCGGTAAGCGAGGCCGGTGCGAAATGGCTGTCGGCCGGCACGATCAGCACCAGCGAATTCGCGGCGAAATCGCGGCGCGTGGCGGGAACGATCACTTTTTCCGCGACGGCCTTGTCCATCGCTTTCTGATCCGCGGAGGCGAACACGTCGGCGGGCGCTCCCTTGGCGATTTGCTGCATCAGCACGTCGGACGCGCCGAAGTTCAGCAGGACCTTGGTGCCGGGATGCTGCTGTTCGAACACCTCGCTCACTGCTTTGAACGCGTTGGTCAGGCTGGCGGCAGCGGAGACCACCAGTTCGTCGGCACGCGCATTTGCGCTGACGGCAACGGAGAGGGCGCTGGCGATGAACAGCGCATGTTTCGCGAGGTGGCGGGACAGTGTCATGAAGGTCGGGATGTCCGGCGTGCGCCGGAACGGTGGGTTAAAACGCTATCGTAATATATGAAAGGTTATAACGGTACCCATGACGATTATTCAATTGCGCGCATGACGTGGCGCGCGGATCTGCGGGCGAGGGCTTCAGTTGCCGGACCCGCGATCGGTGGACGTGCTTCAGACGCGCGAGGATTGCGGCGGCGTAAGCGTGTTGAGTGTCTGCGACAGCGGCGCCGTGGCGGGGTGGACGTCACGCACGGCTCTCCACTTGGCCCGGATGAACGGTCGCTCATGACCGGACACCTTCAGCGCGATATGCGTGACCCAGCGTTGTGTCGGCACATGCACGCCGTGCATCAGCACCGCGAGAATCATGAGACTCGCGGTGACGGGCAACGCCGACAACCGGCCCGGCTCGAGATTCCACGCCATGCGCACGAAAATCAGCGCCGCCAGCGCGCCGACCAGGCAGCCGGTGACGGCCTCGGACGGTGAGTGAGCGCTCAGTACGACGCGCGACAAACCGACCGCGATGCCCGCGGCCAGACCCAGCATGACGCCCAGCACACGAATTGCCGGACGCGCCGGTAGCAACATCAGGAACAGCGCGACCGGATAGACGGCGGTAGACAACATGGCGTGACCGCTGACGCCGGTGAAATCCAGTTCGCGTATGCCGACCCCCCAGCCGAGGAAGGCCAGCTTGGTCACGGTCACAACGCCGATGGCCGCACCCAGCAGCAGCAGCCAGCCTGCAGCCATGCGCCACGTGTAGCCGACCGCCAGCCAGAGTGCGATGGCGAACGCGAGCGGCAGCGTCATACCGGCGCCGCCGAAACTGGTGATCGAGTACCACAGATGGGCAGGTAAATCGGGCATGGCAAAAAGCGCGACCAAGGCCGCGTAGAATCGGGTTGGTAGTGGTTTAACGCGCGAACGGCGTGAATCGCCGACGGCGCAATGGCGTGTTCCGACATTATTTACCCGCCAGTATAGACGGGTGCTTCGGGCCAGGCTTGCCGCGCGCCAGGCTTTTTGTCGCAGGACGTTGGCTGGCGAACAAGCTTTGCAACGATTTGACGTTGTTGCTGCTGCAAGGTTCGCTGACCGGAAAAATCGGTGCTCGACAGGGGCTCAGGCTTCCAGCATCGCATGAGGAATGGTGTTATTGTGCATTGCACAACAAAGCGTCGTTCTATCGAGCGTCACCTGTCCCTTTTTGCGAGGTTACCCGCCGATGGCAAAAAGTCTCTCGAAAATCTGGCTGCGCGGTCTCAAGCGGTTGCTCGCCATTCAAACCGAGCATGCCCACGCAACCACCAAGCGTGCTCCCACGCGGCCGGCACGCGCTCCGACCAGCAAGCCTTCGGCCAAGGTCCGTCCTGTCAAGCCGGTGGCCGCTTTGCGCGCCTCCGCGAAACGCGAGGCGCCGCGCGCCGCCCCACGGGAGTCGCGGGTTCGTCCGCGCGCTTCGGCTTGGGCGAGCGGTTCATGGACGCGCTCGTTCCATTCGGCGCCTGTCTCGCCGGGGCGGCTCGTCAACCACCTTCAGTATGGTCTGTATATCCCGACCGGCCACGCGCACGAGGCGATGCCACTGGTGGTGATGCTGCACGGCTGCACCCAGTCGATTGAGGAATTCGCGGAAGGCACGCGGATGAACGTGCTCGCGGACCGGTTCGGCTTCGCCGTGGTTTATCCGGAACAGTCGAAGCACGTGCATTCGCATCGCTGCTGGCATTGGTACGACGCCAGCGATAACGCGGGCGGCGCTGAGACGCGTGCGGTTGTGTCGCTGGTGGATTCGCTGGTTGCCGAGCATGGCTTTGACAGCGAGCGTGTGTATGTCGCCGGAATCTCCGCAGGCGCCGGGCTGACCGCGCTTCTGGCCGCCAACTATCCGGAGCATTTCGCAGCGGTCGCGCTGCATTCCGGCCCCGCTTTCGGGGAGGCGCGTTCCGGCATTACCGCCATGGACGTCATGCGGCGCGGCACGCGACGCGAGCCCGCCGAGTTAGTCGACGAACTCGTTAATGTGGCGGATTACCCTGGCATGCCGGCCATCATTCTCCATGGCGATGCCGATCATGTGGTCGCGCCGGTCAATGCGGACCAGTTGGCGGAGCAGTTTCTCCGCCTGAACCGGATCGTCGACGAGAAAGGCGTGCGCAAATCGGGTGAGGTCAAGGAAGAGCGCAAGGGAGGCGTGGTGATGCGCGACTATTTGCGCGGCGGACGGCGTGTGGTGCGGCTGTGCCGTGTGCAAGGTCTCGCGCACGCCTGGAGCGGCGGCGACGACGCGGTACCGTTCCACTCCGCCAAAGGTCCCGACGCAAGCGCTATGGTGTGGGAATTCTTCCGGCACCAGCGCCGCACGGGCACCGGTTGTATCGCTGAAAGCACTGTCACAGAAGCCTCGGCGGACGAACGGTGAACTTGGAACAACACCTCGAAATGAGTGATGGCGCAATCCTAGGGTTTTCCCTATAATACGGGTTATTCCCTAGGCGTTAACGCCTAAACTCATTGTCGAGGTTGACCATGTATCTGCTTAGCCGCCTGTTTCTGTTCTTGACCAAATCGCCCGATCAACTCGCGAAAGAACGCGCTGACGCTTTCCTCGCAGAGGCAACCGATCTGTACGATCTGGAATTCCGTATGCGCAAGCTGGATCGTGAGGCGACCACCCGCCATCCGTCGTGGATGACCCAGCACTAAGCTGCGCGAGTTTGAAGCATCGGCGGGTATTGAAGAACGCCGGTGCTTGGGGCGGCGTGCCCAAGCGATCAGCGCTAAAACACGAGTAGCGACGGCAAACGGCGCTTTTTACAGCGCTTCTTACAGTATTCCCAGACACTCCGATCACAACAACGTGAGCGGGTACTTACTTGCCGAAAAGGGCAAACGTACGCTGCCGCGCTTCGTCGGGATCGACGATTGGTGCAGGACAATCCTTGCCCAATATCCCGCCGCATTCCTCTCGATTCCCGTTCCGCACCCGGCAGCCACGGCGCCCGCATCAGATGCGCTCGCATTGCTTGAGCGCATGGTATAGCGGGGCGTTGTCCATGCTGTACAGGTCATGGCGAACCCAGGCCAGGCCGATATCGAAGGCGTCGACGAGGCGCTGAACGCGTTTAATCGGAATTCCACATTGCATGCCGAGCCCGTAAAACGGCGCAGCGCCCATCCCCGTTTTGCAGGGCATGGGCGCTGTTTCAGGTGCCGCGATTCTGCCGCGCGGCGTCAACTATTCATCCGCGAGCCGTTCAGGCCACCGCTTACGCGATTTGCAGGCGCACTGCGACGTTGTTGCGCGTGGCGTTCGAGTACGGGCAGACCTGATGCGCTGCGTCGACCAGTTCCTTGGCTGCGTCGGCAGCGAGGCCCGGCAACGAGACGCGCAGATCGATGTCGAGCGCGAAGCCACCGTTGTCGTTCGGGCCGATACCCACTTCTGCCGTCACTTGCGTGTCAGCCGGCAAAGTTTGCTTGTGCTGGCTGGCGACGAATTTCATCGCGCTCAGAAAACATGCCGAGTAGCCGGCTGCAAACAGCTGTTCCGGGTTTGTGCCCGCTGCGCCGTTGCCGCCCAGTTCACGCGGTGCCGCCAGCTTCACGTCCAACGCATTGTCCGACGATACTGCACGGCCGTCACGGCCACCGGTGCTGGTTGCGCTTGCTTTGTAGAGGATGTTCATGGTGATGCTCCATTGTCTCGGTTATCAGGGATTGCATGCTTGCCGTTGCTTGCCCACCTTTCCGGCGGAGCCGCATCGAAGCGGCATGTGATAAAGATAGTACACAAATCATTTGTGTGCAAATGAATTTTTGTATCGTATCGATAGTGCGCTTTTCAGGCAGACCGGCTAGTGGTCCATGTAATCGTTGAGCGTGGTGCGCAGGCGCGTCAGATCGTTGCGCAGACGGAGCAGGAATTCAGGCGTCTGCTGGGTCGCGCAGAAGATTTCTGCCGGCACTTCGCGAGCCTGGCGCTTCAGGGCGGTGCCCGCTTTGGTGAGCCGGATATAGACGAGCCGCTCATCTTCGACACCGCGTACCCGTTCCAGGTATCCCTGCGCTTCGAGACGTTTGAGCAGCGGCGTGACCGTTGCCGAGTCGAGATTCAGCCGCGCGGCGAGGTCTTTGACCGCGACGTCGTCGGCTTCCCAGAGCACCAGCATCGCCAGATATTGCGGATAGGTGAGGCCGAGCTTGTCGAGCAACGGTTTGTACGCTTTCGTCATCGCAAGCGAGGTCGAATAGAGCGCGAAGCAGAGTTGTTCGTCGAGCGTGAAGGGCAAGGCGGGGCGCTGGGTCATGGTGCATCTCGCATAAAAAGAGCGTGCAAATCGATTGCGCGCAAACTATTGTGCCGCAAATCGAGGCAAGTTGACGAGTGCGGTTGGGATTTGGCGAAGCAACTGGCGGCGTGGCGCCCTAAGACAAAGCTACGGCAGAACTACGGCCGGGCGCCAGAAGAGCGCCCGTGCCTGCACAGGGTTCAGGCCGCCGGGGTGGTCGGCAGGTCCGGCGCTTCGGGCGTTTGCACGCCGAAGCAGCCGCGATAGGTCGCGTAGAACGAGCAATACAGCATGGTCGTGACGATCATCGTGGCAGGCATCAGAATCGCGAACGCGAAGTCGGCCGCGCCCAGCGCCTGCATCAGCGCGGTGAGGCCGAACGAGACCGTTGTCGCCACCGCGAACCACAATGCGCCGAACACGATGAACGCGCCACGATTGCGCCAGCAACTGACCACGCTGAAGAACATTGCCTTGACGGGCGGCACGTCGTGCCACGCGGTAAGAACCGGCGAGAACCAGAAAATCATCGCGACCGGAATGTAGAGCGCGAGCGCGGTGATCACCGCCAGCGGAATATTGCTGTTGGCGATCGCGTCCTGATCCACCGTGGTCACGCCGAGCATGACCTTCAACAGCATGCCGCCGTCGGCGAGCGCCGAGCCGGCCAGCACCAGCGCCATCGCGACGACGTACAGCACGCCCATCAGCAGCAGACGTTTGGCGACCGCCGGGCCGTACGAGTGAAAGCCGTCCACCAGAATGGTCGGGAACACCGGCTTGCCCGCGATGGTATTGCGGCATGCGGCCATGAAGCCGACCGCAACGCCTGGAATGAAGACCAGCGGCAGTACGCCGCCGACGACCGGAATCTGCGCCGCCAGCGTCATGACCAGCAGATAGGTAAAGAACAGCGTCAGAAACGCGAGCGGGTTCTTGCGGAACAGCCAGATACCCTGCCGGAACCAGATATAGCCGGTTTTCGCGGGGACTTCGATCAGTTGCATGAGGTATGAATGCCTGGAAGTGCAACGCCGGTCAGGCGTTCGCGCAGGATGCGCTCGAAATGGCCGGGGTCGTGCGGTTTGAGCAGTTCGGCCGCGCGCGGCAAATGAAAATCATACAGGCGCGAGACCCAGAAGCGGTAGGCGCCCGCACGCAGCATGTCGCCCCAATGGCGGTTTTCTTCAGCGGTGAACGGGCGCACGGTTTGGTAGGCGCGCAGCATGGCTTTGGTGCGCGCGTCATCCAGCTTGCCGGTGGCGAGGTCGACGCACCAGTCGTTGACCGTTACCGCGACGTCGAACAGCCACTTGTCGCAGCCGGCGAAATAGAAGTCGAAGAAGCCGCCCAGCCGCACCTCGTGGCCGGTTTCCGGCGCGGCACGCGCGAACAGCACGTTGTCGCGGAACAGGTCGGCGTGGCAGGGGCCCTCGGGCAACGCGGCGTAATCCGCCGACGCGAAGAACGCCTCCTGATGCGCCAATTCGGACGACAGCAGGTCGCGCTGCGCGCCGGCGAGGAACGGCAGGATGGTCGGCACGGTCTCTTGCCACCATGGCAGGCTGCGCAGATTCGGCTGATATCGCGGGTAGTCGCGTCCCGCCAGATGCATGCGCGCGAGCATTTGGCCGACTTCGACACAGTGTTCGACTTTCGGCGTCAGCTCCGGCCCGCCTTCGAGCTTGGTCACGATGGCTGCGGGCTTGCCGTGCAGCGTGCCGAACAGCGCGCCGTCTTCGCGTAGCATGGGATCCGGCACCGGCACGCGGTGTGCGACTAAATGCTGCATCAGATCGAGATAGAACGGCAATTGCTCGGCCGTCAGCTTTTCGAAAATCGTGAGGACGTATTCGCCGCGCGTCGTCGTCAGAAAGAAGTTGCTGTTCTCAATACCGGACGGGATGCCGCGAAACTCGACGACTTCGCCGAGATCGTAGTGACGCATCCATTCTGCTAGTTGGGGTTCGGTGACAGCGGTGAAGACAGCCATGCGGGAAACGTCGGATCAGGTTAGTCGGGCTGGCGCGATGCGACCAGTGCGAGATGTGGGGTGCTGGAAATCGGCAAGCAGGCTGAAAACCCGCGGGCGACGCCCGCGGGCCGCACAGAACCAGGGGAGCGGCTGACGCCGCGCCGCCACCCCAGCATGCATCAATAAGTCAGGTTCACCGACGGCAAACGCGTGCTTGCGCGGCCGTTGTCGCGCACGGTGGGCGACGTGTCGAGCGGCGCGCTCATCTGATAGCGCGTGCCGAGATTCGAGCGCACGTTGATTTCAACGGGCTTGCCTTTGTCGCGGTATTCGGTGATTTCGGTCCCGTTGGGGCTGCGTTCGTGAAAGCTTGGCGTGCGCGGGACGTTGATTTCGACCTTCGAGCTGACCTCGGCGGCCGGACGATTGATCTTCTCCAGGTCAGGCAGGCCGGCCCGTTCGTTGGCGGACTGGGGCACGCCGGGGGGCGGAGTGTCATCGACAGGCTGGGCAGCCATCGCGGCGTTGCCAAAGGCGAGGGCCAGTGCAACGGCGACGGGAAGGAGCGGCTTCATGGTGATTCTCCAAAATGGTGCCCCGATTCTAGCAAATCCAGCCTTGCCTACGGGCGCGATGGCCTTATTTTGCGCCGCTTTCGCGCCACGTGCGCGCAATCTTGCGGCCGCTGTCGAGGCGGTTGTGGTAGGCGCCGCGAGGTCATTTGGCGATCCCGGGTTCCGTGGTAATGTCATCTCATCAATAGGGGCGAACGAAGATGAACTACGATACCAATCAACGCGCGGTGCAGATTCCCGCCAACAGCTTCCCAACCGAATCCTTTGACGACGCGACCGAGGCCGTCACGCGTTTGTCGGCGATCTACGAAGCGAACACCTCGTTCCTGCGCGACGCCTTCGCGCGCTACCGCCGCAACGAACTGTTCGAGCGACGGGTACGCGCCTGCTATCCGTTCGTCAGAGTGCGCACCGAAGTCAACACGCATATCGACTCGCGCCGCTCGTACGGTTTCGTTGCGGGCCCCGGCGTGTTCGAGACAACTGTCACGCGGCCCGATCTGTTCGGCAACTATTATCGTGAACAACTGCGCCTGCTGGCGAAGAACCATCACGTGAAGATCGAAGTCGGGGTGTCTGAACAGCCGATTCCGATTCACTTTGCCTTTGCCGAAGGCATCCATCTTGAAGGCGATCTCGATCGCGAACGCCTGTTCCTGATGCGCGACGTGTTCGACACGCCGGACCTGGCGCTGCTCGATGACCGCATCGTCAACGGCACGTATGAGCCGCCGCCGGGCGAGCCGCATCCGCTTGCGCTGTTCACGGCGGCGCGGGTGGATTTCTCACTGCATCGGCTGAAGCATTACACGGCCACCTCGCCCACGCATTGCCAGAACTACGTGCTGTACACGAACTACCAGTTCTATATCGACGAGTTCGTCAAACTCGGCCGCACGATGATGGCCCATACCGACGACGAAGAACTGCGCGCCTATCGCAGCGAATATACGTCGTTCGTCGAACCGGGCGACGTGATCACGTACAACGAAAATCTCGGCGAGCAGGCGCAGGAAGGCACGGCGCCGCCGCGTCTGCCGCAGATGCCCGCGTATCACCTGAAGCGCGCCGACGGCAGCGGCATCACGATGGTCAACATCGGTGTCGGGCCCTCGAACGCGAAGACGATCACGGACCACATCGCCGTGCTGCGTCCGCATGCGTGGATCATGCTTGGCCACTGCGCGGGTCTGCGTAACACGCAGCGTTTGGGCGATTACGTGCTGGCGCACGGCTATGTGCGCGAGGATCACGTGCTCGACGACGACTTGCCGCTGTGGGTGCCGATTCCTGCACTTGCCGAAGTGCAGGTGGCGTTGGAGCGTGCGGTTGCTCAGGTCACGCAACTGGATGGTGTCGAGTTGAAGCGGGTGATGCGCACGGGCACGGTGGCGAGCGTGGATAACCGTAACTGGGAGTTGCGCGATCATCGCGAACCGGTGCAGCGGCTGTCGCAAAGCCGTGCGGTCGCACTCGATATGGAAAGCGCGACGATCGCCGCCAATGGGTTCCGCTTCCGCGTGCCTTACGGCACGTTGTTATGCGTGTCGGACAAGCCCTTGCATGGCGAATTGAAACTGCCCGGTATGGCGGATCAGTTCTATCGCGCGCAAGTCGATCAGCATTTGCAGATCGGTGTGAAGGCGATGGAGTTGTTGCGCATGAACGGTTTGCATCGTTTGCATAGCCGCAAGTTGCGCAGCTTCGCGGAAGTGGCGTTTCAGTAAGCGCTTTTCGATAAGGCGAGGGCGAGCGTCTGCTTCGCTCGCCCCGCCACCTCAAGACTCAAAACTGCCCAAACCCCGTCAGCCCAATCAAGCTCCCCGCCGCCAGCAGCCACAGCGGATGAATGCGCGTTTTCAACGCCAGCACAGCGGTAAAAACGGTGATCGCCCATGCAATCGACGTCGGGTTCGACGCTTCGGCGATCAGGGCCGCACTTGCCGCAACAATGCCCGCCGTCACCGACACCAGCCCCATTTGCGCGTAACGCCGCCACGGACGGTCCTTGAATCGATCCCACGCATGCAGCGCAAGAATCGTTACGAGCGAAGACGGTCCGAACTTCGCCACCGAAGTCACCAGCATCCCCGCCCAACCCGCCACGTGCCAGCCGACCAGCGTCACGATCATCAGATTCGGCCCAGGCGCCGCCTGCGCGAGCGCGAACAGCGCGCTGAATTCGCTGGCCGGCATCCAGTGATGCACATCCACCACCTGACGCTGCATCTCCGGAAGAATCGTGTTGCCGCCACCGAACGCGAGCAGCGAAAGCTGGCTGAAAATGATCGCAAGGGAAGCGAGTGTGTCGTTCATCGTGCGGCCCTCGACGCGATGTAGATGCTGAGCGGCGTGAGCACCAGCATCGTAGGCAGAAGCGGCAGGCGCATGATGGCGATCGCGATGAAACCGAGCGCCGCGATGAGCGCGGCCATGGGTTTGTCGCGTAACGGCAGCAGGATCTTCACGGCCATCGAGATCAGCAGGCCGGACGCCGCCGCCGCGAGACCGGCAAACAGATGGCGAACATGCGGGTCGTTTTGCGTGTGCTCATACAGCACGCCAAGGCCGATTACTATCATCGACGGCCCCGCGATCAATCCGAGCAAACCCGCCAGCGCACCCGGCACGCCGCGAAAGCGCATCCCGATCGCCACAGAAAGATTGATCACATTGCCGCCTGGCAGGAATTGGCAAAGGCCGAGCAGGTCGGTGAATTCCGCGCCGGTCAGCCAGCGCCGCTGTTCGACCACGGCGCGGCGCGCCAGCGGCAGTGCGCCGCCGAACGAGATCAGCCCGAGCCCGAGAAAGCCGCCAAAAATTTCCCGCAATGTGGGCGTGGGCGCCAAGGCGGCCCCGGCCGAGGTGAGATCGTGATCCATATCGCCAAGCTTCCCGTTCAAGCCCAGAAGGTTAGCGCCGAATACGTAGTGAGCAAAACGATTTTTGAGCACGCCTTTGTGATCTAGAATCACAAGCATGGCTCGTCAACTACCTCCTTTTCCTGCGCTGCGCGCCTTCGAAGCTGCGGCACGGCACGAAAGCTTCACTGCCGCGGCGAACGAATTGCATGTGACGCACGGTGCAATCAGCCGGCAAGTCGCGGCGTTTGAAATGTGGCTTGGCGTGCAGGTGTTCCATCGCCGCGGCAAGCGCGTGCGTTTGACCGACGACGGGCGCCGCTATCTGGCTACCGTGCAGGCCGCATTCGACAGCATCGCGCTTGCCACGGACCAATTGCGCGACACCGGCGTCGTTCATGTACTGCGGGTGAATGCATTGCCGACCTTCGCGATGAAATGGCTGCTGCCGCGGCTCCATCAGTTCCAGCGCAAGGTGCCGAATGCGGAGCTGCGCTTATCGACTTCTAACGCACCGGTCGAAACGCTGGATAGCTTCGACGTCGCGGTGCGGCGCGGTCCCGCGCATTGGCCTAATTGCGTGAGCGGTCATTTCCTGGGTGAGAGCGAGACTCCAGTGTGCAGTCCCGCGCTCCTGCAACGCTCGCCGATCAACACAGCCGACGATCTGGCGAAGCATGTGCTGCTGCATTCGGACACGCGTCCCGATGCGTGGGGCAACTGGTTATCCGCCGCGGGCGTAACGGCGAAATGCCGGAAGAAGCAGTCGTTCGATCACTTCTATCTGGCCTTGCAAGCCGCGGTGGATGGACTCGGCGTGGCGCTCGGCCCGTTGCCTTTGCTGGCGGATGAGCTGGCATCGGGACGGCTCGTCGTGCCATTGGCCGGACCGCGTATTGATGCACGCGGCTATTGGTGGGTGGCGAGGCGGGAGGTCGCGCAGGCGCCGCTAGTGGCGCAGTTCTGCGAATGGCTGCAAGCGCAGGGTGATCAGACCGATGTAGCGGAAGCGAGCGACCTGGGGGCCGCCCGCCAGAACTCGCGCGCGTTGTTCAATGCACATTCAACAACGCATACTTAATTCGCACACCGGGCGCGAAGGTTCAGCATTACAGATAGAACATCCGGTCTTCATCCGATTTGACCGGATGCGGTTCGGCTTCTTCGCGGTCTTCATAGAACTTCAACACCGCTTCGAGTACCTGGTCCGGATCGTCGATCACCTGCATCAAGTCCATATCCGTCGGATTGATCAGGCCCATTGGCGTCAGCGAGTTCTTGAACCACGCAAGCAGGCCTTCCCAGAACTCGCCGCCCACCAGAATGATCGGCACGTGGCGCGACTTCTTGGTTTGAATCAGCGTGAGGACTTCAGCGAGTTCGTCTAGCGTGCCGAAGCCGCCCGGCATCACGATCACCGCGTCTGAGTTCTTCACGAACGTGACTTTGCGCGTGAAGAAATGGCGGAAACGCAGCGAGATGTCCTGCCACTGATTGCCCGATTGCTCGTGCGGCAGTTCGATGTTCAGGCCGACCGACGGGGCCTTCCCCGCATGGGCGCCCTTGTTGGCTGCTTCCATGATGCCGGGGCCGCCGCCCGAGATGACCGCGAAGCCCGCGTCCGAGAGCTTGCGCGCGATTTGCGTGGCAAGTTTGTAATACGGCGAGTTCGGTTTCAGGCGCGCTGAACCATAGATGCTGACAGCCGGACGAATCTCCGAGAGGTACTCGGTCGCCTCGATAAACTCTGCCATAATCGTGAACATCTGCCACGATGCGCGGGCCTTCTTAGCCGTTGCGCGCTCTTGATCTGCGAGTGATCGCAGACTCGGAATCACTTTTCTCTTAGTCATAATGCCTGAAGAACGAAGCCTAGAAGGTAAGACCCTGCTATTGGTCGACGGTTCGAGTTATCTGTACCGGGCCTACCATGCGATGCCTGATCTGCGCGGACCCGAAGGTGGTCCGACGGGTGCGCTCTATGGAATGATCAACATGCTGCGGCGCATGCGCAAGGAAGTCACAGCAGAGTATAGCGCGTGCGTGTTCGACGCCAAGGGCAAAACATTCCGTGACGACTGGTATGCCGACTATAAGGCGAACCGCCCGTCGATGCCGGACGACCTCTCGCGTCAGATCGAGCCGATTCACGTCGCCGTGCGCGCGCTCGGCTGGCCACTCCTGATGATCGAAGGCGTCGAAGCCGACGACGTGATCGGCACGCTCAGCACCGAGGCGGAAAAACGCGGCATGAATGTGATCGTGTCGACTGGGGACAAGGATCTGGCGCAGCTCGTGTCGGATCATGTCACCCTCATCAATACGATGACTAATGAGAAGCTCGACCGCGAAGGCGTGATCGCCAAATTCGGCGTGCCGCCGGAGCGCATCATCGACTACCTGTCGCTGATCGGCGATACCGTCGACAACGTGCCAGGCGTCGACAAATGCGGGCCGAAAACGGCGATCAAATGGCTGACGCAGTACGAGACACTCGATGGCATCGTCGCACATGCGGACGAAATCAAAGGTGCGGTAGGAGACAATCTGCGACGTGCGCTCGATTTTCTGCCGATGGCGAAGAAACTCGTCACCGTCGAGCGTCAGTGCGATCTGACCGGCCATATCGTGTCGATCGAAGAAAGCCTGGAAAGCCGGCCGGAATCGCGCGAAGAACTACGCGACGTCTTCACGCGCAACGGCTTCAAGACCTGGCTGCGTGAGGTGGAAGTCGCAGAAGCCGTGGAAGGTCCCGAGACCGATGTGCCGCCGGCGCTCACTGTGGATCACGAACGTCACTACGACACGGTGCAAACCTGGGAGCAGTTCGACTCCTGGCTTGAGAAAATCAATGCCGCCGGGTTGACGGCGTTCGATACCGAAACCACCTCGCTCGATCCGATGACCGCGCAAATCGTGGGGTTGTCGTTCTCGGTCGAACCTGGCTATGCCGCTTATGTGCCGGTTGCGCATCGTGGTCCGGACGCGCCCGTGCAACTGCCGCGCGACGAAGTGCTGGCGAAGCTGAAGCCGTGGCTGGAAAGCGCCGAGCACAAGAAGGTCGGCCAGCACATGAAGTACGACGAACAGGTGCTGGCGAACTACGGCATCGAAATGCGCGGCGTCGAACACGACACGCTACTGGAATCGTACGTGCTCGAATCACACCGCACGCACGACATGGACAGCCTCGCGCTGCGCCATCTCGGCATCAAGACGATCAAGTACGAAGAGGTCGCGGGTAAAGGTGCGTCGCAAATCGGCTTCGACGAAGTCGCGCTGGAAACGGCCGCCGAATACGCGGCTGAAGACGCCGACATCACCTTGCGTTTGCATCAGGCCTTGTATCCGCAAGTGGCCGCGGAGAAAACACTCGACTACGTGTATCGCGACATCGAAGTGCCGACCTCGCGCGTCTTGCGCAAGATGGAGCGTACCGGCGTGCTGATCGACGCCGAGAAGCTGCGCGCGCAAAGCACTGAAATCGCCGCGCGTCTGATTCAACTGGAGAGCGAAGCGTACGTGCTGGCCGGCGGCGAATTCAATCTGGGTTCGCCGAAGCAGATCGGTCAGATCTTCTTTGAGAAGCTCGAATTGCCGGTGATCAAGAAGACCCCGAGCGGCGCGCCGTCCACCGATGAAGAAGTGCTGCAAAAGCTTGCCGAAGACTACCCGCTGCCGAAGATCCTGCTCGAACATCGCGGCTTGTCGAAACTGAAATCGACCTACACGGACAAGCTGCCGCGCATGGTCAACGCCACCACCGGCCGTGTCCATACGAACTATGCGCAGGCCGTGGCGGTCACGGGCCGGCTGGCGTCGAACGATCCGAACCTGCAGAACATCCCCGTGCGCACCGGCGAAGGCCGCCGCATTCGCGAGGCGTTTATCGCGCCTCCGGGCCACAGGCTCGTCTCCGCCGACTACTCGCAGATCGAGTTGCGCATCATGGCGCACATTTCCGGCGACGAATCGCTGCTGCGTGCCTTCTCGCAAGGGGAAGACATTCACTGCGCCACGGCGGCGGAAATTTTCAGCGTGACGCCGCTCGAAGTGTCGAACGATCAACGGCGTGTGGCGAAGGTCATCAACTTCGGCCTGATCTACGGCATGAGCGCGTTCGGCCTGGCCGCCAATCTCGGCATTACGCGCGATGCGGCCAAGCTGTATATCGATCGCTACTTCGCGCGTTATCCGGGCGTCGCGCGTTATATGGACGAAACGCGTCTGAGCGCGAAGGCCAAGGGCTACGTGGAAACAGCGTTCGGCCGCCGCCTGTGGCTGCCGGAGATCAACGGCGGCAACGGTCCGCGCCGTCAGGCAGCGGAGCGCGCGGCAATCAACGCGCCCATGCAAGGCACGGCCGCCGATCTGATCAAGCTGTCGATGATCGCGGTGCAGAAGTGGATCGAAGAGTCGAAGGTCGGTACGCGCATGATCATGCAGGTGCACGACGAACTGATTCTCGAAGTGCCGGACGCGGAATTGTCCGATGTACGCAAGCGCTTGCCGGAACTGATGTGCGGTGTCGCCGCGCTCAAAGTGCCACTGGTCGCTGAAGTGGGCGCCGGTTTGAACTGGGAAGAAGCGCATTGACGTGAATGTGACGGCGCGCTTGAAAGACGATAACGTCGTGCGCATGTCACATATGCGTTTTGATAGCTTGTGACAACCCGTGCCGCTCGCGGACAATCGCCAGAACAGACGGCGCGCGCTTCATGTTTCAAGCGCGGCTTCATGCGCGCCGTCGAGACGCACAACCCATCGGCAAATACGGAGAGTTCAATGCATCGATTTATCGTCGTTGGCGGGGGCGCGGGGGGATTGGAGCTGGCGACGCGCTTAGGCGACCGCTATGCACGCAATAAAAACAAAAGCGGTATACGCGCGCAAGTCACGCTCGTCGACCGTAATCCAACCCATATCTGGAAGCCGCTGCTGCATGAAGTGGCAGCCGGCAGCATGGACCCGTTCACCCAGGAACTCGAATATGCGGCACAAGCGCGCTGGCATGGTTTCGAGTTTCAGCAGGGTGAGCTGACCGGTCTGGACCGTGCGAACAAACGTCTGACGCTCGGCACGGTGCTCGACGACGATGGCGCAGAACTGCTGCCCGAACGCCAACTCGAATACGACACGCTGATCGTCGCGATCGGCAGCACCACGGCGTTCTTCGGCGTGAAGGGCGCGCCCGAGTTTTCTCTCGCACTCGATACGGTCAGCCAGGCCGAGCGTTTCCGCAAACGCCTGATCGCGGCCTGTATGCGGGCCGAGCATCAGGTGCATGAACCTGTCGAATCGAACCCGGGCACGACGCCTTCCTCCGAGCCGCGCATCCAGGTGGCGATCGTCGGCGGCGGTGCGACGGGCGTCGAACTCTCAGCTGAGTTGCGCAATACGGCTCAGGTGTTGTCCGCGTACGGCCTGCATAAGCTCGATCCGCGGCACGACGTCGGCATCGTGCTGATCGAGGCAGGCCCGCGCATTTTGCCGGCCTTGCAGGAGCGTGTGTCGACGGCCACCGCGGAATTGCTCACCAAGCTCGGCGTGAAGCTGATGATCGGCGAGACCGTGGCGGAGGTCGCGCCCGGCATGATCCGCACGGCCAGCGGCAAAACCGTGCGTGCCGATCTGACGGTGTGGGCGGCGGGCATCAAGGCGCCCGCCATCCTGAGTGAGCTCGACGGCCTGCCGGTCAACCGTCTGGGGCAACTCATCGTGCGCCGCACGCTGCAAACCGAGGTCGACGACAACATCTTCGCGCTCGGCGATTGTGCGGCCTGCCCATGGCCGGGCAACGAGCGCAACGTGCCGCCGCGCGCGCAAGCGGCGCACCAGCAGGCGAGCTTCCTGATGAAGGCGCTTGCGGCCCGGCTGGAGAACAAGCCGCTGCCCGAATTTACCTACCGCGATTTTGGCTCGCTGGTGTCGCTCGGGCACTTCAGCGCGGTCGGCAATCTGATGGGCGGTGTGATCGGCGGCAATATGCTGATCGAAGGGCTGTTCGCGCGCTTCATGTACATGTCGCTGTACCGGCTGCATATCGCGGCGCTGCACGGCTACGCGCGGATGGTGCTCGATACCTTCGCGCACTGGTTGCGGCGCACTACGCTGCCGCGGGTCAAGCTGCACTAACGTCCTGGCCGCGCTTGAGAAGGTTGGTTGCTTCTGCAACAGGATGCGGGTGAAGCGTATCCTGTTGCATCCAACCTTTGCCTGAGGAGCGCCGCATGCTGAAACCTGACATCGACAGCCTGGTCCCGCACGTTCCCTTCAATCGCCGTACCTTTATCAAGGCCGCACTCGGCACCGGATTCGCCGCAGCCGTGCTGCCGGTGTCGGCGCAAACCATCCATACCGATAGCGACGGTCTTGAAGCCGGCGAGATCGGCGTGCGTTCGGGCGATACGCTCGTGCCGGCCTATCGCGCGCAGCCGAAGGGCAAGACGCATCTGCCGGTGATCATCGTGATCCATGAGGCGTTCGGCGTGCACGAGCATATTGCCGACGTGTGCCGGCGCTTTGCCAAGCTCGGATATCTGGCGATCGCACCGGACCTGTTCGTCCGCGAGGGCGATCCGATGATGCTGCCGACCATCCAGCAGATCAGCAATCAGATTCTCAGCAAGGTGCCGGACGAGCAGGCGCTGGACGACCTCGACGCTACCGTCGCATGGGCGGGCGAGCACGGCGGCGACCTGAACCGGCTGGGCGTGAATGGCTTTTGCTGGGGCGGGCGGATTGCGTGGCTGTACGCGGAGCACAATCCGCGGCTCAAGACCGCGGTCGCCTGGTACGGACGCGTGAGCGGAGATCACAGCGCGACCACGCCCGCGAACCCGCTCGATCGTGTTGGCGATCTGCATGCGCCGGTGTTGGGGTTATACGGGCGGCAGGATCAAAGCATTCCGCAAGACACGCTTGCGCAGATGAAGCAGGCCATCGCGCAGGGTCCTCAAGCGGGCCGCGGCTCACAATTCGTCGTGTACGACGATGCAGGCCACGCGTTTTTCGCCGACTACCGGCCGAGTTACAAAAAGGCCGATGCCGAGGACGGCTGGCGGCGGGCGCTGCTCTGGTTCAAGCAGCACGGGGTCGCTTAGGGATTCGGACCCGTTGCAACCGGCCGCTTCGGATCGGAACTCCATTCGCTCCACGATCCCGCATAGAGCGCCGCGCCATGCATGCCGGCGACCTCCATCGCGAGCGCGTTCACGCATGCTGTCACACCCGAGCCACATTGCAGGACGACGTGTTCCGGTGACGTGTCGCCCAGCAATGCGCGGAACTCCTCACGCAGCGTGTGCGCCGGTTTGTAGCGGCCGTCGGCCGTGAGGTTGTCTTTGAAGAACCGGTTGAGCGCGCCAGGAATATGGCCGCCGACGCGATCCAGCGTTTCGTTCTCGCCGCGATAGCGATCGTTCGCGCGCGCATCGACCACGACGCGTTCTTTCGTGCCGAGATTGCGCTCGACGGTCTGCGCGTCGACGGTGACGGAAAGCGGTGCGCCCGCTTTGAAGTCGCCCGTGTTCTGCGCCGGTGCGTCTTGCGTCAACGGGTGGCCGGCGGCCTGCCAGGCTTGCAATCCACCGTCGAGCAGCGCAACCGCGTCATGGCCGAGCCAACGCAGCAGCCACCACGCGCGCGCGGCGTACATGCCGCCCTGTGCGTCATAGGCGACAACCTGCTGACCCTGCTTGAGCCCGCGAGACTCCAGTGTCTCCACTAGCCGCGCGCGGTCCGGCAGCGGGTGGCGGCCATTGAGGCCGTTCTTTGGCCCTGACAGATCGCGATCGAGGTGCAGATAATGCGCGCCCGGCAAATGCCCGGCCAGATAGGCTTTCTCGCCCGCCTCGGTGTCGGCCAGATCGAAACGGCAATCAATGACGAACACGCTGCCCGGCGCGGCGGTTAGCCGTTCCGCGAGGTTGGTCGCGGAGATGAGAGTGGTGTAGTGAGTGTGCGGCATGACGTCTCCGGTCCCATGCAAGATGGTTGTAAAGCGGGCGATTGCGGCGCTTGCCCGGCGGCTTGGCGCCGTTAGCGAATGGCCGAACGATACTGATAGTCTAAACAAAAAAAGACGGGCCGAAGCCCGTCTTTCCATGCTTTGATGCGCTTTGAGCAAAGGTCGGCTCAAACGCCGGTCAATGCGGAGCGCGCGGATCAGATTGCGCCGAGTTCGCGCCGCAAGAATTCATGGAAGTGCTGCATGCCGTCTTCCATCGGACTTTGATACGGGCCGACCTGGGATTCGCCGCGTTGCATCAGCGCGCGGCGGCCTGCGTCCATGCGCTCGGCGATCTCGTCGTCTTCGCGGGCCGTTTCCATATAGGCGGCGCGCTCTGCCTCGACGAACTCGCGTTCGAACAGCGCGATTTCCTCAGGGTAATAGAACTCCACCACATTGGTGGTTTTCTGCGGACCGCGCGGAATCAACCACGACACGACCAGCACGTGCGGATACCACTCGATCATGATGCCGGGGTAGTACACCATCCAGATCGCGCCGAAATCGGGCGGATTGCCGCCGCGGAAGCGCAGAACCTCGTCGTGCCATTTACGGTACGTAGGGCTGCCTGGCTGCTCCAGATCCTTGTGGACGCCCACCGTCTGCACGCTGTACCACTCGCCGAATTCCCACGTCAGGTCGTCGCAATTGACGAAGCTGCCGAGGCCCGGATGGAACGGCGCGACGTGGTAGTCCTCCAGATAGACCTCGATAAAGGTCTTCCAGTTGTAGTTGCACTCGTGCACTTCGACGTGATCGAACATGAAGCCCGAAAAATCGAAATGTTGCTTGGTGCCGAGGCGCGCCAGATCCCGTGCGACGTCGCGCCCCTGCGCTTCGAACAGCAGGCCTTGCCAGTTCTGCAGCGGCGTGGCGCCGAGATTCAGGCAAGGGTTATCCGCAAAATGAGGCGCACCGAGGAGCTGGCCGTTCAGGTCGTACGTCCAGCGGTGCAGGGGGCAGACGATGTTCTCCGTCTGGCCGCGGCCGTTGAGCATGATGGCTTGCCGGTGGCGGCACACGTTCGACAGCAGCTCGACTTGCGACTGCTGGTTACGGACGAGCACACGCCCTTCGCTCTCGCTCGGCAAAGCAAAATAATTCCCCGCTTCGGGCACCATGAGATCGTGGCCGATGTAGCGAGGACCTTTCTTGAAAAGGGTTTCGATTTCGCGCGTTAGAAGCGCTTCGTCAAAGTAAGCCGTGACTGGCAGCTGGCTGTGGACAGACCGCAACTGCAATGCATTGCTCAGATTGGACATTCCCACTCCCGTGAAGACGTGAAAGCAGTGAACAACCCAACCATCGATAGATTCGATTTAGGGAGCCCGCGATTATACCCGATTCCCCTTCCTTGGGGCGCTTAAGTGCCTGATTTGGGTCAAAAATGTCAAGGAAGTTCAAGGTTTTCGCCGCAGACCAATCGTTTTTTTTCTGCGAGACTGAGGGCCGGACACGGAGGGCAATAGCGGGGCCTGGGCTGGCCACCGGATCGGAAATGTCGCTTTTGCCGTAGAATGTCCGACTTGTTTTAATTTTGCGACTATTCATGGCGAAGACCGCGTCGAAAGATACTGCTGCCGCGCCTGCTGAAGGCGTCGATACCCCGCCGCTGCCCGAGAACTACGAGGCGGCCCAGGCCGAGCTGGAGGGGCTGGTTGCGCGCATGGAAGGCGGCAATCTCAGCCTCGAGGAGTCGCTCGCGGCCTACCGGCGCGGTGCGGCTCTTGTGGCGTTTTGCCAGCAGCAGCTCGAGAAGGTCGAGCAGCAGGTGCGCGTGCTCGATGGCGAGACGCTCAAGCCGCTGCCCATGAATACCGCAGGCACAGCCGCTACTGAAAGCGGGGACGACCTATGACATTCGAACAATGGACACGCGCGGTACTCGAACGTGTCGAATCGGCACTAGAACACTATTTGCCCACGGAGACGACCGAGCCGGCCAAACTGCACGAAGCCATGCGCTATGCGGTGCTGGGCGGCGGCAAGCGGGTGCGCCCGCTGCTGTGCCATGCGGCCGGCGAGCTGACCGGCGCGCGCCCCGAGTGCCTCGACGCAGCAGCAGCGGCGCTGGAAATGATCCACGTGTACTCGCTCGTGCACGACGACATGCCCTGCATGGACGACGACGCACTGCGTCGCGGCAAACCCACGGTACACGTCAAGTATGACGAAGCCACCGCACTGCTGGTCGGCGACGCGCTGCAGGCGCAGGCATTCGTCGCGCTGACATCGGACGTGCTGGCGCCGCAGCAGCAGGCATCGCTCGTGCGTGAACTGGCGTTGGCGAGCGGCTCGATCGGCATGTGCGGCGGCCAGGCCATCGATCTCGCGAGCGTCGGCCATACGCTGACGCGCCCGCAACTGGAAACCATGCACCGGATGAAAACCGGCGCCTTGCTGCGTGCTGCGGTGCGCATGGGCGCGCTGGCGGGCGAAACGCCGAATGCGGACGCAATGCGTTCGCTCGACGCGTATGCGGCCGCTGTCGGCCTCGCGTTTCAGGTTGTCGACGATATTCTCGACGTCACGACCGATTCCGCGACGCTTGGCAAAACGGCGGGTAAAGATGCGAAGGACGGTAAGCCGACCTACGTGTCGATTATTGGGCTAGATGCGTCGCGTGCGCTCGCAGCGCAACTGCGCAGCGACGCTCATGCTGCGATTGCGCCGTTTGGCGCGCGTGCGCAGCGTCTTGCCGAATTGGCCGACCTGGTGGTGAACCGGGTTAGCTGAACGCGAAAGCCCGCCGCCGCGCACCTTTTGCTACGGGGTGCATGTATGAAGTGCGGGCGCGTAAGTTTTCCTACAATGGAACGACGATGTACGACTTGCTGAAAACCATCGACGACCCGGCAGCCCTGCGCCGCCTTGATCGCCGCCAATTGCAACCGCTTGCCGACGAGTTGCGTGCTTTTGTGCTCGACAGCGTATCGCAGACGGGCGGCCATCTTTCGTCCAATCTCGGCACGGTCGAGTTGACCATTGCTCTGCACTACGTGTTCGATACGCCACGCGACCGGATCGTGTGGGACGTCGGCCATCAAACGTATCCGCACAAGATCCTGACCGGCCGCCGCGACAAGATGCACACGCTGCGTCAGCTCGGCGGCATCTCGGGCTTTCCGAAGCGCGACGAGTCGGAATACGACACCTTCGGCACCGCGCACTCCAGCACCTCGATCTCGGCCGCGCTCGGCATGGCGGTCGCGAGCAAGCTGCAGGGCGAAAATCGCATGGGCATCGCCGTGATCGGCGACGGCGCGATGACGGCCGGCATGGCCTTCGAGGCGATGAACAACGCAGGCGTTGAAGACGACGTGCCGCTGCTGGTCATCCTCAACGACAACGACATGTCGATTTCGCCGCCGGTCGGCGCGCTGAATCGCCATCTGGCGCGCCTGATGTCGGGCCGCTTCTATGCTGCCGCGCGTGCGGGCGTCGAACGCGTGCTGCGCGTCGCGCCGCCTATGCTCGATCTGGCGCGCAAGCTCGAAGAGCACGCGAAGGGCATGATCGTGCCGGCCACGCTCTTCGAAGAGTTCGGTTTCAACTACATCGGCCCGATCGACGGTCACGACCTCGATTCGCTGATCCCGACGCTGCAGAACATCAAGGAACTGCGTGGTCCGCAATTCCTGCACGTCGTGACGAAGAAGGGGCAGGGCTACAAGCTGGCTGAAGCCGATCCGGTGCTGTACCACGGCCCGGGCAAGTTCAACCCGGCTGAAGGCATCAAGCCGGCCACCACGCCGTCGAAAAAAACCTACACGCAGGTGTTCGGCGAATGGCTGTGCGACGCGGCGGAACTGGACGCGCGCGTGATCGGTATCACGCCGGCCATGCGTGAAGGCTCGGGCATGGTCGAGTTCGAGAAGCGTTTCCCGGATCGCTACTTCGACGTCGGCATTGCCGAGCAGCACGCCGTGACGTTCGCCGGCGGTCTGGCCGCGGACGGCATGAAGCCGGTGGTCGCGATCTACTCGACCTTCCTGCAACGCGCGTATGACCAGCTGATCCACGACGTCGCGCTGCAAAACCTGCCGGTGGTGTTCGCCATCGACCGTGCGGGTCTGGTCGGCGCGGACGGCGCCACGCATGCGGGCGCTTACGATCTGGCGTTTATGCGCTGCATTCCGAACATGACCGTGATGGCGCCATCGGACGAAAACGAATGTCGTCAGATGCTGTACACGGCGTTGCAACAGCCGAATCCGACGGCGGTGCGCTATCCGCGCGGCGCCGGCACTGGCGTGGCAACCGTCAAGCAGATGACCGCACTGCCGCTTGGCAAGGGCGAGATCCGTCGCGAAACCGCGCAACCGGCCGGCAAGCGGATTGCGATTCTGGCGTTCGGCACGATGGTTGCGCCGTCGCTGGCCGCTGCTGAGCAACTGGACGCCACAGTGGCGAACATGCGCTTCGTGAAGCCGCTGGACGCCGAGCTGGTTCGTCAACTGGCCGAAACGCACGACGCCGTCGTCACGGTCGAAGAAGGCTGTGTGATGGGCGGCGCGGGTTCGGCTTGCGTCGAAGCCCTGCTTGAAAGTGGGGTTATGCGGCCCGTACTACAATTGGGTCTTCCGGATCGCTTCATCGATCATGGAGATCCGGCCAAGCTGCTCGCCGCGTGTGGTCTCGACGCCGCAGGCATCGCCAAGTCGATTCGCGAACGCTTTCTTTCGAGCGGCGCGGTCGCCGGTCAATCCTCGGTGAAGCGCGTCGCTTAACGGCGTCGATTAGCTGCGTCGATTGACGGAGTCGTTCAGCCGCTCTGCCGTGCGCTGTGCCGCGGCTATGGCGGTCATAGCAATCTCCAACTTGAATCGATGGACCTTCGGGTCCATCATCCAACGCCGGCAGGGGCCGGCGTTCGCCGTTGTGCGCCCTGATTCGCACGGCCGCTGAGCGCCCCCCAATCTGTCGCTTTGCGACACTTCCCCAAGGGGCAGTCCCCTAATCCTCCAAGGACTTCCTTCGGGGCGGGGGATTTCCCGCGGAGCGGAAAACGTGGGACGGCCCGGCGTTTTCTTGAAAGGACAAGAATATGAACCAGATGAACCCCGCCTTTGTGATGCCCGACGTGCAGAGCACGCCCGATACGCGTCAGATTCCGATTCAACGAGTCGGCGTCAAGGCAGTGCGTCATCCGTTGACGGTGCGCACGCAAAGCGGCGAAGTGCAGCCTTCTGTGGGCACGTGGAATCTCGACGTACATCTGCCTGCCGATCAGAAGGGCACGCACATGTCTCGCTTCGTTGCGCTGCTTGAAGAGAACAAGGCGCCGCTCGAGGCGGCCACGTTCCGCACCATGCTCGCCGCGATGCTCGAAAAGCTCGAGGCCGAGGCGGGTCGCATCGAAGTGTCGTTCCCGTACTTCATGAATAAGACCGCGCCGGTGTCGGGCGTGCAAAGTCTGCTGGACTACGAAGTAACGTTGGCAGGCGAGACTCGCAACGGCGCGACGCGTTTGTTCCTGAAGGTGCTGGTGCCGGTCACGAGCCTGTGCCCGTGCTCGAAAAAGATTTCGCAGTACGGCGCGCACAACCAGCGTTCGCACGTCACCATCAACGCCGAGCTGGCGGGCGACGTGGCGGTGGAAGAACTGGTTCGTATCGCTGAAGAAGAAGCCTCGTGCGAACTGTGGGGCTTGCTCAAGCGCCCGGATGAGAAGTTCGTCACCGAGCGTGCTTACGAAAACCCGAAGTTCGTCGAAGACCTGGTGCGCGACGTCGCGCAGCGTCTGAATGCGGACGAGCGCATCGTCGCTTATGTGCTTGAAGCTGAGAACTTCGAATCGATTCACAATCACAGCGCGTATGCGGTGATTGAGCGGGATAAGCGGGCGGCGTGATTCGCTTGTCTGACACGACACGGCTCAAATAGAAAAGCCGCTCTTCCGAGCGGCTTTTTTTACGCCATCAGGTCGCGACTCAGCGTGCGAGGGACGTCAGATCCCAGCGCGGCTTCACCGTGAATGCGTAGTCTTTGCACGATTGATCGGGCCAGCGTTGCAATCGCAATGCGCCGGCCAGCGCGATCATTGCGCCGTTGTCCGTGCACAGAGAGAGGTCCGGGTAGTGCACGAAAAAATTGCGTTTCTTCGCCGCGGCGGAAAGTGCCTCCCGCAGTTGCCGGTTCGCACCGACCCCGCCCGCGACCACCAGTCGATTGAGCTTGGTCCGTTTGAGCGCGGCCAGCGATTTCGCCGCCAGCACTTCCACGGCCGCGTCGACGAAACCGCGCGCCAGATCGGCTTTCGCCTGCTCGCAGATATTCGTGCCGCCCAGCTTCTTGGCATGCGTGAGGACCGCGGTCTTCAGGCCGCTGAAGCTGAAATCGAGGTCGCCGGAATGCAGCATCGGGCGCGGCAGGACGACTGCGCCCGGGGTGCCGAATTCAGCCATTCGCGACACTTCCGGGCCGCCCGGATAACCGAGGCCGAGAAGCTTTGCGGTTTTGTCGAAAGCTTCGCCAGCGGCGTCGTCCAGCGTTTCGCCGAGCGTTTCGTAGACGCCCACGTCCGTTACGCGCATCAACTGCGTATGGCCACCTGATACCAGGAGCGCGACGAACGGAAACGGCGGCGGCTCGTCCACCAGCAGCGGCGACAGCAGGTGCCCTTCGAGATGGTGGATGCCGATGGTCGGCTTGTCCCATGCCATGGCTAGCGAATTGGCGACGCTCGCGCCGACCAGCAGCGCGCCCGCGAGGCCTGGGCCCTGCGTATAGGCGATCGCGTCGATGTCGCCGCGCACCGCGCCCGTGCGTTCCATCACCTCTTCGAGCAGCGGCAGCGCGCGCCGGATATGGTCGCGCGACGCCAACTCCGGCACCACGCCGCCGTATTCCCGGTGCATCGCAATTTGCGAATGCAGCGCGTGCGCGAGCAGGCCGCGCTCTGTGTCGTAGAGCGCGAGACCGGTTTCGTCGCAGGAGCTTTCGATGCCGAGAACGAGCATGATGGGCGATTTGAACGGGCGCACGAGTGAAGCCACTCCAGCGCCCAAAAAGTGAAAAGGCGAGCGTTAAAGTATAGCAGCGCGGACAGGGCGCCGCAGACGCGCGGGTACAATGCGGCCCCATGGAATCCTTTGATATCGCAGTGATCGGCGCGGGCGCGGCCGGCATGATGTGCGCGGCCGTGGCCGGGCAACTTGGCCGTCGCGTGGTGCTGATCGACCACTCGCAGCGCCTCGCGGAAAAAATCCGCATTTCCGGCGGCGGCCGGTGCAACTTCACGAATCTGTATGCCGGACCGGCCAACTACCTTTCGGCCAACCCCCATTTCTGCCGCTCGGCGCTGGCGCGCTATACGCCGCGTGACTTCATGGCGCTCCTCAAGCGCCATCACGTGACGTGGCACGAGAAGCATAAGGGGCAGTTGTTTTGCGATCAGTCGAGCGACGCAGTCATCAACGTACTGAAGAACGAATGCGACGCGGGCCGTATTGCATGGCGCACGCCGCTCGCGGTCGAACAGGTGCGCCATGATGCCGAAGGATGGTTCACGCTGGACACCCACTCGGGCCCGATCACGGCCCGCGCGCTCGTGGTGGCGACCGGCGGCCTGTCGATTCCCAAGATTGGCGCCACCGATTTCGCCTACCGCGTCGCCAAGCAATTCGGCCACAAGCTGATCGACACGCGTCCCGCGCTAGTTCCGCTGACCTTCGCGCCGACCGACTGGGAGCCGTTCTCGGCGCTCTCCGGCGTATCGCTCGACGTGCAACTGGCGACCGGCAACAAAAAGACCGGTGCCGAGTTCAACGAAGACCTGCTGCTTACGCACCGCGGCCTGTCGGGCCCGGGCGTGCTGCAGATTTCGAGCTACTGGCAGCCTGGCGAGCCGATTCACATCAATCTGCTGCCCGAGCAGGACGCCACGAGCGCCTTGCTGGAAGCCAAAACCGGCACCAGGCGCCAGATCGCCAATCTGCTCTCGGAATGGGTGCCGCAACGGCTCGCCCATGTCTGGCTGGAAACCCACCAGATTCCCGCCGAAGCGCGCGTGGCCGATCTGCCGGACAAGACGTTGCGCCGCGTCGGCGAGGCATTGTCGCGCTGGACGCTCACCCCGAACGGCACCGAAGGCTACCGCAAGGCCGAAGTCACGCGCGGCGGCATCGATACGCGCGACCTGTCATCGGCGACGATGATGAGCGCCCGGGCGCCCGGTTTGTACTTCATCGGCGAGGCGGTCGACGTGACCGGCTGGCTCGGCGGCTACAATTTCCAATGGGCGTGGGCCTCCGGTGTGGCGGCCGGCCAGGCGGCTGCGGAGTACGTTTTCTAGGGGCTTGACGGCGCATTAGCTTTGTGAGAAAGCTCTGCTATACTCCTGAACCTTTACAAAGTTCCGTTATTGAAAAATGACGATCATCCGCGTAAAAGACAACGAGCCGTTTGAAGTTGCCATGCGGCGCTTCAAGCGCACGATGGAGAAAAACGGGTTGCTGACGGAACTTCGCGCCCGCGAGTTTTACGAAAAGCCTACGGCTGAGCGCAAGCGCAAGAAGGCGGCTGCGGTTAAGCGTCATTTCAAGCGTCTGCGTGGCCAGATGCTGCCAAAGAAGTTCTACTGATTCTGGCGTTGCCGCGGTTCCCGTTGAACGGAGCGGCGACATCCAACGGTGACGGCGCAGCAGGTGCCGTCGCGGAAAACACGGCCCTTCGGGCCAGCCGGCAGGGTCGCATCCACTACGCAAATTCGCGCCAACCCGCTTGAGGAAGCAGTCCCAAGCGGGCGTTTGTGTTGGATGCGGCGTGTTGATACAGGGCTTGGGTGCAGTTAGCCGGCCGTTTTTAAATTTTCAACGCATTCAGGTGAGTGATGAGTCTCAAGGACCAGATCAACGACGATATGAAAGCTGCCATGCGGGCGCGTGAGACCGAACGTCTCGGCACGATCCGTTTGCTGCTCGCCGCGGTCAAGCAGCGCGAAGTCGACGAACGCGTCACCCTGGACGACGCGGCGATCACCGCCGTCATCGACAAGATGATCAAGCAGCGCAAGGACTCGATCAGCCAGTTCGAAGCCGCTGGCCGTACGGATCTCGCCGACAAGGAAAAGGCCGAACTGGCTATCCTGTCCGCCTATATGCCGGCGCAAATGTCCGAAGCGGAGATCGTTGCCGAAGTTCAGGCCGCGGTCGCGCAAACCGGCGCTGCCGGCCCGCAGGACATGGGCAAGGTGATGGGCGTGCTCAAGCCGAAGCTGGCGGGCCGCGCCGACATGACCGCTGTCTCGGCACAAGTCAAAGCCGCGCTCGCGAAGTAACCCCTGTGTTTCCGGTCTGCGCGCGCTGTTGATCGACGGCGCGCGCAGCCTTGAGTTTTTTTAGGTAGCGTCATTCACTGTGATTCCACCGTCATTCCTGCAGGACCTGCTCAACCGCGTCGATATCGTCGACGTGGTCGGCCGGTATGTGCAGTTGAAAAAGGGCGGCGCGAACTTCATGGGGCTGTGCCCGTTTCACAACGAGAAAAGCCCTTCGTTTACGGTTAGTCCGACTAAACAGTTCTATCACTGCTTCGGCTGCGGCGCCCATGGTACGGCGATCGGCTTCCTGATGGAGCACGTCGGCTCCACGTTTCCGGAGGCGGTCAACGAACTCGCGCAGTCGGTCGGGTTGACCGTGCCGAACGAACCTTCGCCGGGCTATGGCGGTGGGGGCGGCGGTGGTTCCGGCGGGTATTCGCCGGCCGCGTCCAAGGTGGTCACCACGGCGCTGTCCGATGTCATGCAAACCGCCTGCGATTTCTACCGCAAGCAGCTGCGCGGCGCGCCGGTCGCGATCCAGTATCTGAAGAAACGCGGCCTGACCGGCGAGATTGCCGCGCGCTTCGGCCTCGGCTATGCACCGGACGGCTGGCAGAACCTCGAGCCCGCGTTCCCCAACTATCGGGACGATTCGCTGGTCGAGTCGGGTCTTGTGATCGTCAGCGAAAAGGCGGATGCACAAGGCCAGAACCGCCGATACGACCGCTTTCGCGAGCGGATCATGTTCCCGATACGCAATGTGAAGGGGCAGGTGATCGGCTTCGGCGGGCGCGTGCTGGACGGCGGTGAACCGAAGTATTTGAATTCGCCGGAAACGCCACTATTTAACAAAGGCAGCGAGCTGTACGGGCTGTTCGAGGCGCGTCTGGCGATTCGCGAACAGCATTACGTGCTGGTGGTCGAAGGCTACATGGACGTGGTCGCGCTGGCCCAATTAGGGTTCCAGAACGCGGTAGCCACGCTCGGCACGGCCTGCACGCCGATTCATGTGCAGAAACTGATGCGCCAGACCGATACGGTCATCTTCAGCTTCGACGGCGATTCGGCGGGCCGCCGCGCGGCGCGCCGGGCGCTGGATGCCTGTCTGCCGCATGCGGCGGACAACCGAACCATCCGGTTCCTGTTTTTGCCGACCGAGCACGATCCGGACAGCTATGTGCGCGAATTCGGCACGGACGCGTTTGCCGAACAGGTCGAGCGCGCCATGCCGCTGTCGCAGTTCATGCTGAACGAGGTGCTGACCGGCAAGGAGCTGGACCAGCCGGAAGGCCGGGCCCGCGCGCTGTTCGACGCGAAACCACTGCTGCAGCAACTGCCGGCCAATGCGCTGCGCGCGCAGATCATGCATATGTTCGCCGACCGGCTCGATGTGCCGTTCGACGAAGTGGCCGCCTTATGCGAAGTCGATGCCCGGATCGCGGCGGCCACCCGATCGGCGCCCGCCCGCAAGGACCGGCGCAGTGTGACCGGGATCGAAGAAAAGACGCTGCGCAATCTGGTGATGTATCCGCGGACGGTGGCGGTGCTCGACGAAGAAGCCGAACAGGCGCTTCTGAGCGTCACGCGGCACGGCGAGTTGTTCGAAGAAGTGACGACGCATGCGCGCGCGCTGGGCGATTCGGCGGAGTTTCAGTTGCTGTCCGACCTATTGCGAAACGGCGCAAATGCCCCAACTTTCGAGGAAATCTTTCGCAAAATTCTAGACTATGATGAAAACGTCCGGGATTTGCTGCTGAAGGACCCGGAGGATGCGACCGTCATCGAGGAGCGGCGCGAGCAGGAACGGATCGTCGGAGAGGAACTGAAGGCGGCGATTCTGAAGATGCGGTACGACGCTTACTGTGATCGTCTCGAGCAGCTTTCGCGGCAATCCCGGCACACGCCGGAGGAGTTTGCGGAGCTGACGGGTCTGAATCAGAAGCGGGCTGAGATGAAGCGCCAGCTCGGGCTGTAAGCGGGATGGCAGGAACCTGGATGCTATAATAAAAGGTTTCTAGCGGTTTGTTTTTTCAATGGTTTTCCTAGCAAAGGCGAAAAGGCGATTGCGATGGCAAAGACACCAGGCGGAAAAAAAGCAACAGGCACAGGCTCGAACGAGCCGACCCGAAAGGTCACCGAGGCCAAGTTAGCTTCTTCCCCAAGGAAAACGTCTGCCGCAAGCGTCACACCTCCTGCCGGGAAGAAATCCTCGACCACTTCCGCTGCGCGAGCGGAGCCGGTCAGGGCGGCGAAAGCTGTACCACCACCGGCCGCAAAACGGCCGGGTGTCAGAAGCGCAAGGGAAGCGCCTGCCGTGCGGGATGAAGCGGTAGAGCGCGAGACTCCAGTATCCACGGTTCAACCGGCTGTTGTCCAACAGCCGCGAGTCGAGACTACAGCCGGTACGACGAACTCCATGACGAAAAAGCTGAACGAAACACCCGTCGAAGACGATGCAATCCAAAGCGAGGAAACCCCTGCGGCCGTTCCCGGCAAGGTGGAAAAGGTCAAGGCTCGCGATCGTCGCGCAAAGGAAAAAGCACTGCTGAAAGACGCGTTCGCGTCGTCGCAGCCGGGCACCGTCGAGGAACTCGAAGAGCGCCGCTCCAAACTGCGCGCGCTGATCAAGCTCGGCAAGGAGCGCGGCTTCCTCACGTACGCCGAAATCAACGACCACCTCCCGGACAACTTCACCGAGACCGAGGCGATCGAAGGCATCATCAGCACGTTCAATGACATGGGCGTGGCGGTGTATGAGCAGGCGCCGGACGCTGAAACGCTGCTGTTGAACGACAACGCACCCGCTGCTTCGTCGGACGACGAAGTGGAAGAGGAAGCGGAAGTCGCGCTCTCCACCGTCGACTCCGAATTCGGCCGCACCACCGACCCGGTCCGCATGTACATGCGTGAAATGGGTACGGTCGAGCTGCTTACGCGCGAAGGCGAAATCGAAATCGCCAAGCGGATCGAAGACGGCCTCAAGCACATGGTGATGGCCATCTCCGCCTGCCCGACCACGATCGCCGACATTCTGGCGATGGCTGAGCGCGTCGCGAACGAGGAAATCCGTATCGACGAACTGGTCGACGGCCTGATCGACGCCAACGCGGAAGATGCGGACGGCTTCTCGGTGCAGGAAGCGGAAGCGATCGAAAGCGAAGACGAGGAAGCCGAAGAAGAAGACGCGGACGACGAGGAAGAAGACGACGGCACGGCGCAAGCCACGGCCAACGCTGCGCAGATGGAAGCGCTCAAGCGTGCGTCCCTCGAGAAATTCGCCATGATCAGCGAATGGTTCGACAAGATGCGTCGCGCGTTCGAAAAGGAAGGCTATAAGTCCAGGTCGTATCTGAAGGCACAGGAAACGATCCAGAACGAACTGATGACGATCCGCTTTACCGCGCGTACCGTCGAGCGTCTGTGCGACACGTTGCGTGCGCAAGTAGACGAAGTGCGTCAGGTCGAGCGTCAGATCCTGCATACCGTGGTCGACAAGTGCGGCATGCCGCGTGCGGAATTTATCGCGCGTTTCCCGGGCAGCGAAACGGATCTGGAATGGGCCGACAAGATCGTTGGCGAAGGCCACGCGTATAGCGCGATTCTCACGCGTAACATTCCGGCCATTCAGGAACAGCAGCAACGCCTGCTCGATTTGCAGGCGCGTGTTGTGCTGCCGCTGAAGGACCTGAAGGAAACCAACCGCCAGATGGCGGCCGGCGAACTGAAGGCGCGTCAGGCGAAACGCGAAATGACCGAGGCGAACTTGCGTCTCGTGATTTCGATCGCGAAGAAGTACACGAACCGTGGTCTTCAGTTCCTCGACCTGATTCAGGAAGGCAACATCGGCCTGATGAAGGCGGTGGACAAGTTCGAATATCGTCGCGGCTACAAGTTCTCCACGTATGCAACGTGGTGGATCCGTCAGGCCATTACACGTTCGATTGCTGACCAGGCGCGTACGATCCGGATTCCGGTTCACATGATCGAAACGATCAACAAGATGAACCGCATCTCGCGTCAGATCTTGCAGGAAACCGGTCTCGAGCCGGATCCGGCCACGCTGGCGGAAAAGATGGAGATGCCGGAAGACAAGATCCGCAAGATCATGAAGATCGCGAAAGAGCCGATCTCGATGGAAACGCCGATCGGTGACGACGACGATTCGCATCTGGGCGACTTCATCGAAGATACGAACACGGTCGCGCCGGCCGACGCCGCATTGCACGCCAGCATGCGCGACGTCGTGAAGGACGTGCTCGACTCGCTGACGCCGCGTGAAGCGAAGGTGCTGCGTATGCGTTTCGGTATCGAGATGAGCACCGATCACACGCTCGAAGAAGTCGGTAAGCAATTCGACGTGACGCGTGAGCGGATCCGTCAGATCGAGGCGAAAGCGCTGCGCAAGCTGCGTCACCCGAGCCGCTCGGATAAGCTGAAGTCGTTCCTCGAAGGGAATTGATCGAGGTTGGCGGTTGCGGGAAATGACGTGAGAAAAGATGGTGCAGTTTGAAGGGGCCTCCCGGCTGTTTCGCTTGAGTGAAGCGGTTGCGGAGGCCCTTTTTTCGTGTAGTATGTCGGCCAATCAACGAATTGGCCCGGCCTTCATGACCGGGTCTTTTTCTTGGGCCGGACGCCGTGCTGGTTGCAGGCAGCGGACTCATAATCCGCCTCCGAAAGGACACCGTCGGTTCGACTCCGACCCGGCCCACCAAAGTTGTAGAGAAGGGTTCCGAGTTTTCGGAACCCTTTTTGTTTTATGGTGAGAAGCCAATATCAGATGCGGCAATATGTCGCTTATTAAGCGTCGTATGTCCCTCGCGGCAAAATATCGTGGTTCGCAATTTGGATGTGGCATTGGAATGAGATCAGCGAACTTGCTGCAAGCATGCGCTTGAGATTGACTCTCGCTCTTGCGCTTGGCCGGTTCCATGGCAAGCCATATGGAGCGAGCGGTGACCGGGAGTTAGGGAAACTCCGTGTAAAAAATGCGCACAGCTGTGCCGTTAAATGAATACGGAAGGCTGTTCGCTGTATGCCGTCCGCTTTCAGCACGGGTTATTGTCACGCGGCGGCCGGCGCCGCAACTCACCTCCGGGCAACGCCCGTGCTGAAGGCTTCACTCACTTCGCTTCATCAAGCCACGCGCCCGAGCACCGATTCGCGACCCGCCCCCCGCTTTTTTAATTGCAGTTAATGCGAATACCCGTTTTTATCTTTTCTATCTGTTCCCTCAGTATATTCAGCGCTAAATCGCCGACCGCATAAAATCAATTAAGTTCCCACTTTTCAGAAATAAATTTACAGTGCTTCGAATTGCGCCTCTCGCAATTGCCCGATTTTCGAGCAATCAGACGTCTTTCACTTTTCAATCGCTCCGACCCGATTACGTCACGCATATTAAATGCTGTTGCATTCACACAACTTTAATATTGAAATGTTGAAAATAATTTTTGGCCAGAGCAGGCACGTCGGTGCTGCCATTTTGCGATAAACGTCTGAAAAACAAAGACTTAATGCCTATCTTGATTTGATTATTGCGAATTCCGAAAGATCATGTTGCGTAAATTGCGGGCGTTGCTACTAGGGTCTCCACCTACACTCACGCTTCGTTTAAAGGGTGCCCGGCTGATCCGAAACGGTTCGGCGAACAGGGCGGCAGCGAGTGATGCATGCGCTGTCGAGGCAGGTCCCGCTCCCCGCGTAAATTTATCGAACTGGAGTCCCACGCATGAAAAAGAGTCTCATCGTCGTTGCAGTTGCCGCATCGTTCGCTTCCGTCGCTCACGCACAAAGCAGCGTGACCCTGTATGGTCTGCTGGACGCAGGCCTGACGTACACCAGCAATGTCAACCACAACGCAAAGTGGGCAGCTGGTAGCGGCGGCATCAACCAAAGCATGTTTGGTCTGCGCGGTTCGGAAGATCTGGGCGGCGGTCTGAAGGCAATCTTCACGTTGGAAAGCGGCTTCAACATCAACAACGGCAAGTTCGCTAACAACAACGGCATGTTCAACCGTCAAGCGTTCGTCGGTCTGTCGAGCGCGCAATTCGGTACGGTCACGCTGGGTCGTCAGTACGACGCAGCACAAGACTACCTGGCACCGCTGACCGCAACGGGCAGCTGGGGCGGTACGTACTTCGCGCACCCGTTCAACAATGACAACCTGAGCACGAACGGCGGCTACGCAGTCAACAACTCGATCAAGTACTCGAGCGCTAACTACGCTGGCTTCACGTTCGGCGGCACGTACGGCTTCTCGAACCAGGCTGGTGCATTCGCAAACAACCGCGAATACAGCGTTGGTGCTGCATACCAGTGGCAAGGCCTGCACCTGGGTGCTGCTTACGCACAGCAGAACAACCCGGGCGCAGCTAACGGCGGCGCTTCGGACGGTTCGTACGTCAACGCTCTGGCAGGCAACGTCGGCAGCTTCCGTCAACGTGAATTCGGCGTTGCTGGTTCGTACGCATTCGGCCCGGCTACCCTCGGTCTGGCATGGACGCAATCGCGTTCGGACAACTTCGTCGGTGGCACGCAATCGCTGCGCGCTAACAACTACGAAGTCAACGGCAAGTACAACGTGACCCCGGCTCTGGGCCTGGGCGTTGCTTACACGTTCACCGACGGCAAGGGCTATGGCGTTGGCGCGAACGGTGGTTCGGAGTCGGTTCGCTACCACCAGATCGGCCTGCAAGCTGACTACGCGCTGTCGCGTCGTACGGACGTCTACGCTCAAGCCGTGTATCAGCACGCAATGGGCGACGGCGGTGTCGCTTCGATCTACAGCGGCGACGTAACGCAACTGCCGTCGTCGTCGAAGAACCAGACGGCTGCTACGGTCGGTCTGCGTCACCGCTTCTAAGCTTCAGCAGAAGCAGGTTGTTGTATAAAAAGGTGCCGTTCGCGGCACCTTTTTTTATGGGCGCGCCACCTGGGTGGTCGTCGCCACTCATCCGTTGATGCGATAACGGATTGCGGTTTCTGACAATTGCGCACACGCGCCTGACAATAATTGACTTTCTTGAAAGCGTGCTTGGGGTAGTCTGAAAACGATCGATTTATACACACTACTTTTCGCAGCAACGCTAGCACGTGTGCTGCAGGTGCGCGTTTTTACTGCATGGATACTCCCTTTTCAAACCCGCGGGCTCGCTCGCCAGCCATTCAGGATCTCACCGACGAGCAATGGCATCGCATCGTGCCGCTCCTGCCTGAGATGAAGGACCACGGACCTCGGCGTGGCCGTCCCTGCATCGACATCCGTTGCGTGGTGAACAGCGTGCTGTGGGTGTTGCACACCGGCAAACCGTGGCACGCGATGCCCGACCGGTATGCGCCTTATCAGACTGCGCATCGCTACTATCTGCGCTGGAAGAATTCAGGTGTGCTGGCAAACATCGCTTTAACGCTATTCGACACGGATGCCATGCTGGCGCGGCCTATTACGCGCAGGAGCGACCCGCGCACTGTGTAACCTGCTCAGGGCTGTTCTGGCGTGACAAACAGAAGGCCGTCCACCCGATTAACGGATGACGGCCTTTTTCAATCGGCTGCACTAACCGGTTGCATCAGCTGGCTACCATAGCCGGCGCGCATAAGCGCGCTACTCAATCAAGCATGTTGTTCGATCTTGAACACGGCAACTGCATTTCGCAAACGTTCGGTTTGCTCATCGAGTGAACCTGCCGCGGCCGCTGCCTGCTCGACCAGCGCGGCATTGCGCTGCGTCACATCGTCCATCTGGCGGATCGCGAGATTGACCTCGCCGATACCCGAACTCTGCTCTTTCGAAGCGGCCGAGATCTCGTTCATTATCGCGGTCACGCGGTGCACGGCGTCGACCACTTCGCCGATCGTGCTGCCGGCCTTGCCTGCCAGAGTCGAGCCTTCGCCAACCTGCGCGACGGACTGATTGATCAATACCTTGATCTCTTTGGCGGCCGTCGCGCTACGCTGCGCGAGATTGCGCACTTCGCCCGCAACGACCGCGAAGCCGCGGCCTTCTTCACCGGCGCGCGCCGCTTCCACCGCTGCGTTCAGTGCCAGGATATTGGTCTGGAATGCGATGCCTTCGATCACGCTGATGATCTCGCCGATTTTGCGCGAACTATCGGTGATGCCGGCCATTTTCTCGACCACGTCGTTGACGACCTCGCCGCCGCGCGCGGCAATGTTCGATGCATTGGTCGCGAGTTCCGACGCGGTCGCAGCATTGTCGGCGTTCTGCGTGACGGTCTTGGTGAGCTCGTCCATGCTGGCGGCGGTTTGCTGCAATGAAGCCGCCTGCTCTTCGGTGCGGCTCGACAAATCCAGGTTGCCGGCGGCGATCTCTTTCGAGGCAACCGTGATCGTCTCGGCGGACGTCTTGATCCGCGCGATGGTTGCGGCCAGTTGATTTCGCATCTCGCGCAGCGAGAACAGCAGGCTTGATGTGTCGTCGCGACGCAGGTCGATGCGAGTGGCAAGATCGCCGCGTGCGATCTGCATGGCAATCGCCGCCGCAGTGGAAGGCTCTCCGCCGATCGAACGCGATACGTTGCGCACCACGCGCGAGGCCACGAACGACACCACCACACCCAGCAGCACCAGCATGCCGGCCGAGCGCGCGAGGGTTGCGTAGAACTGCGCCTGAATGTCGTCCATATAGGCACCGGCGATAAAGTCCCAATTCCATGGGCCGTAGCGTTTCACATAGCCGATCTTTTCGCTCGGCGCCGTCTCGCCGGGTTTCGGCCACCAGTAGCGCAGATAGCCCGCGCCGCCCGCGGAGCCGCCTGCCTGCGCGATGTCGTGGTACAGCGCATTGCCTTTGGCGTCGCGGAAACCGCTCATGTCCTTGCCGTTCAGTTTTGGGCTCATCGGATGAGTGACCATCACCGAATCGCTGCGCACGATCGTCACGTAGCCCGATGCGCCGTAACGCTGCGCGTTGATGCGGGCGATGGCCTGTTGTTTGGCCTCATCGACCGGGAGCTTGCCCGCGTCGGCCTGCTTCGCATAGTCCGCGCCGATCGACACCGCCATATCGGTGACGTCGGCCAGATCTGCGCGCCGTGCGTCCATCTGGGCGTTTCGCGCATCGAACGCGTTCACAACGGTAACGATCAGGAGCGCCGCCCAGCACAGCAGTATCGGCACCCACAGTTTCTGTTTCAGTGTCAGACGGTTCATTATCGGCTTCGACTATACGTTGGGCTCGGAATAGGGAGGGGCTGCAATCTGCGTTGCATAGTCGGCATAACGGCCGTTGCTGAGGATTCTTTATTCCGGCGTCCGAAATGCCGGCTTGGCAAGGGAGCGCGCAGACCGAGGCGGCAGGTGAAGCGTGGGGAACGTCGAGGAAAATCAGGGAACGTGGCGCCAAGTCCGGAGAAAATCGCGGGAAACCGCAGGCGAGCTATGGCAGGCGCACGCCTTCGCCCTGGAGGACCTAGATCTGCTCCTGACCAAACGCACTCAGGCGTTCGAGGTCCAGCACGTCGATCTGGTTGTACGAGAGGCGCAAAATCTGCAGCTTTTCGAGGTTTTGCAGCGCCTGGTTGATCCGTTGCCGCGACACGCCTGCTAGCAGGCCGACTTCTTCCTGCGAAATGGCCAGTGTGCGTCCGGTGTCGGGATAGAGGTCGGGATTGAACAGTTGCGCGAGCGACTGGGCGACGCGCGCCTCGACGTCCAGCAGACGGCTATTCTGGATCGTCGCGATGAATTCGCCCATGCGGTTGTTCAGTTGCCGGATCACGAATCCGGTGAATGGCAGACTCGACTCCAGGAGTGCGTGGAATGTCTCCGACGGCACGAACATCACGAGCGAGGGCTGAATGGCGGCCACGTCGTATTTGCGCAATTCACGCTTGATCACGCTGCCTTCGCCGAACCAGCCGCCGGGCGGCACGCCGGAGAGCGTGCAACTGCGGCCCGAGGCGTTGTAGATGGCGAGTTTGATGAGGCCGGAATACACGCCGATCCAGTAGTCCGACGGCTCCTGGCGGCGCGCGATCCATGCGCCCCCTTCCAGATGCTCCGCGTGTGCGCTGGCAAGGATCATGGCCTGATGTTCGGCGGCGAGTGCCCTGAACCACGCGCACGTGCCGAACAGTCGCGGCAGATCGGCGCGCGGCACCCGTTCAGGGCGGTGCGAGCGGGCGTCTGCGAGGGCAGTGAACGAAGTGTCATCCATAAGCGGTTGGCGGCGCGTAGGCGGGTGAAGCCGGTTGAGTAGCGTCAAGGCGTGTCACTCTGTCATTTGAATGACAGACAGTTCACCATGACAGTTGCTAGGCTAGTTCATCAATCAGAACGAGCGACGGCGCGGCCGACGCCTCAGGAGACAAAGCGATGAAGCACATGTTCGAAGAAGGCCTCCAGCGCCGCGAGGCCAATTATGTCCCGCTAACACCGATCGATTTCATCGTACGCGCAGCGGAAGTCTACGGTGAGCGGCCGGCGGTCGTCCATGGGGAGATTCGCCGCAACTGGCGCGAAACCTACGAGCGCGCAAGGCGACTGGCGAGCGCGTTGCGGCAGGCCGGTATCGAGCGCGGCGACACCGTTGCCGCGCTGCTGCCAAACATTCCTCCGATGATAGAAGCGCATTTCGGTGTGCCGATGGCCGGAGCCGTGTTCAATACGCTGAATACGCGGCTCGACGTGTCGTCGCTGTTGTTCATGCTGCGCCATGGCGAGGCGAAGGCGCTGATCGTCGACACGGAGTACAGCGAATTCGCGCACCGTGCGGCGCTGGAATTCCCCGAGTTGCGCGTGATCAGCGTGGCCGATGCGATGCCCGCCGACGCGGACAAGTTCATCCGCGCAACCGACTATGAAGCGTTCCTGCAAACCGGCGACCCCGAGTTCGCCTGGACCCTGCCTGCTGACGAATGGGATGCTATCGCGCTGAACTACACCTCGGGCACGACGGGCGACCCGAAGGGCGTGGTCTACCACCATCGTGGTGCTTATCTGAATGCGCTCAGCAATATTCTCGAATGGGATATGCCCAAGCATGCGGTCTACCTATGGACCTTACCGCTCTTTCACTGCAACGGCTGGTGTTTCCCGTGGACCGTCGCCGCGCGTGCCGGCGTCAACGTCTGCCTTCGAAAATTCGACGCGAAGACAGTGTTCGAACTGATTCGCCGCGAAGGCGTCACGCATTATTGCGGCGCACCGATCGTGCAAAGCGCGCTGGCGAATGCGCCCGTCGAATGGCGCGAAGGCATCACGCATCGCGTGTCGACAATGGTGGCGGGCGCAGCGCCCGCGCCGGCGGTGATCGCCAAGATGAAGGAGATCGGTTTCGATCTGACGCACGTGTACGGACTCACCGAGACCTACGGCCCGGCCGCGGTCTGCGCAAAACAGTCGGAATGGGACACGCTTGACGACAACGCGCGCGCCGAAATGAATGCGCGCCAAGGCGTGCGCTATCACTTGCAGGCAGCCGTCACGGTGCTCGACCCGGACACGCTCGCGCCCGTGCCTGACGACGGCGAAACGCTCGGCGAGATCATGTTCCGCGGCAACATCTGCATGAAGGGATATCTGAAGAACGAGCGCGCCACGGAAGCGACCTTCCGCGGCGGCTGGTTCCACACCGGGGACCTCGGCGTGCGGATGCCTGACGGCTATATCCGTATCCGCGATCGCAGCAAGGACATCATCATTTCGGGCGGCGAGAACATCTCGAGCATCGAGGTCGAAGACACGCTGTACCGTCACCCTGCGGTCTCGGTTGCCGCCGTGGTGGCGATGGCCGATCCGAAGTGGGGTGAGGTGCCGTGCGCCTTTATCGAGCTCAAGGAAGGCGCTCAGGTGAGCGAAGCAGAGATCATCGCGCACTGCCGGCTGTTTCTTGCGGGATACAAGTTGCCCAAAGCGGTGCGCTTCGGCGAATTGCCGAAGACGTCGACGGGAAAAATTCAGAAATTCGAACTGCGCGCGCGGATCAAGGCGGAACAAACCGAATAGACCGCGCGCGATGGTCTAGCGCACCGAATGGCGCGCTATGGGGTGCTGAACGATGCAAGCGCGGGGTTCCGCGCGCATCGGATTCGACTCGCGCTTAACCGCGCGTGTCGACCCAGCGGCGTGCCCAGCGTGCCGAGTGCTGCAGTGCCTGTTCTTCGTTCGGAAAGTAGTCGAGCGAATAGAACTGGTAGCGCCCTTCGGTACGCGCGCTGTCAGCGCGTTCGAGCAACAGGTTGGATGAAAAACTACCGTCGGGCAAACGATGCGCCGAGGGTTTGACGGCATAGCCGTTGTAATGATGAATATGTTTGTTTTGCATTTTATATTTTAATAATGTGCGAGTGCGCGCCTGCCGTGCGAGCCGTTATACGGGTCACGCGGACGAGCTGATTCAAGCCATTGCGAGCCGAATCCAGACGCAGTCGGAAAGCTAAAAAGGGCGTTAAAGCCGGAGGGGAGAATGAGGTGCAACGAGGCGTTTGGCGCTTGGGGCTTGCTGCTGAACAACGCATGCAGCTAAAAGCGATCGCGCCAACTGTGGGAGACAAAGCTCCGCGAGGATGTCGCTGCAACCCGATGTCCGTTGCCGGACACCGAGCCCTTCAAACTTACAGCGGCTTGATGTTAGCCGCTTGCAGACCCTTCGGGCCTTGCTTCGTTTCGAAGCTCACCTTCTGATTCTCAGCCAGCGTCTTGAAGCCGTCGCCGCTGATTTCGGAGAAGTGCGCGAACAGGTCGTCGCCGCCCTTGTCCGGGGTGATGAAGCCAAAGCCTTTGCTGTCGTTGAACCACTTAACGGTACCGGTATCCATGAAGAATCCTTGAGTAAAAATAGAAAAATTTGCTCTGTTGAGGAGCGCGTGAAGCATCAAGGAGGGAGAGGACAACGAATACCGCTGAGGAGCGAGACATTGATGAACAGCAATCGAACTTCTTGAACTTCGGACGCCACAGTAACCGCCGGGGCATATCAGCGTCAACATTTATCTTGTAACTGTTTTGTTATACGCGCGGCTTGCGCATGCCCGGCGCACGGCGATGCGGCCCTCGTTATCAGCTTGCCGTGTCGCGCGGCACGGCAAGCCGCTCAAACGGGGCTTCTGTTTCAGATACCCACTTTATGCGCTGTCAGGATGAGGCGTAATCCGAGCGCGGCAACTGCGGTTGCGGCGACGCGATCGATCCAGGCTTTCCATTGCAGATAGATTTCGCGTGGCCGTTTGCTTGAAAAGCACAACGCAACCACGGTGTACCAGCCGGCTTCGATAGCGAAGATCGCGGGCGGCAAGGCAAAGTAACACCACAGCGGCGGATGTTGCGGAAGCAGGGCCGCGAAGATACTGCCGTAGTAGACCGCAGTTTTCGGATTGCTGAGTTGTGTGCTCAAACCGATCCAGAAGGATTTACGCACATTGGTGGTGGCGGCTTGCGCGGCATCGAACGCGAGAGGTTTGGCCGCACCGCGCCAGATTTTCGACGCAAGGTAGATCAGATAAAAGCCACCGGCCACTTTCAAGCCGACGTACAGCCACTCTACGGTCGCCAGCAAGGTGTACAGGCCGAGCAACGCGATGCCGCTGAAGAACACGCCGCCGATGCCCATGCCCGCCGCTGTTGCGAGACCGTCGCCGCGCGAGAGTCCGATTGCATTGCGGGCAACGATGACGAAGCTCGGTCCAGGGCTCATGGCACCGAGTAGCAGTGCGGCCAGGATTGTGGCGATGGCTGTCGAGGCGGGCATTTTTGTGTGTTTCCTACGGTCGGCGATGCGGGTCCGTGAAACATAGCATGAGCGGGCGGGGTTTTGTTTTTGATCGGGAGAGGCATCATGCGTTCGATCGTGTGGATCCCATTGATTCGGTATCCATACTGATGGGCGCTCAGGCGTAAAAACAAAAAAAAGCCCGCGCGGGGCGGGCTTAACTACTCGGAGTTTCGCGATCCAGTCGCTAGACGGATCATCTCCAGTGTAGGTGAAAGCTATATGAAAGCATAGAAAATCCGCGATCACAGATCGAAAAAAACGGTTTCCTTGTCACCCTGCATATAGATATCGAACCGGTACACATTGGCCGCATTCGGCTCGCGGCGCGCGATCAGCGTGCCACGCCGGTCCGCCGGCACCGCTGCCAGCACGGCATCCCGTTCGTTAGCTTCGGTTTCGTCTTCGAAATAGATGCGCGTGAACGTGTGCAGCAGCATGCCGCGCATCGTCACGATCACATTCACGTGCGGCGCTTCATCCGGGCTCGAGCGGCCCGGTTTCACCGTTTCAACGACAAAACGCTTCTGCGGATCCGTCCCGGTACCGACGCGGGCGAAGCCGCGGAAGCCCGTCTTCAGGGTTTCCTCACGTGACTCCGGATAGTGGCCTTGCGCGTCCACCTGCGACATTTCCAGCATTGCATCGCCGATCACGTTGCCGTCGCCGTCGAATACCTGGCCGACGATCGTGATGTGCTCGGCGGCCGCTTCACGGTCCGCCAGAACCGGCGTAAACAGGCTCTTGAAGTCGAAGTCGTATTGCTGCGGGCACAGGCCATAGGCGAAGTACGGTCCAACCGTTTGCGAAGGCGTTTGCTTGAGGGTCGTCATGGCTTAGCGCTCCATCGGAGTTTCGTTGCGGCCGCGCAGCACGATGTCGAAGTCGTAGCCGAGCGCATAGGCCTCTTGCGTCGTATCGAGCGAGAAGTTTTGCGATCAGGCGGTCGCGTGCGTGCTCGGGCGTGCCCTGGAAAATCGGGTCGAAGGCCAGCAGCGGATCGCCGGGGAAATACATCTGCGTGACGAGGCGCGAGCCGAAATAGTCGCCGAACAGCGAGAAGTGAATATGGTTCGGACGCCACGCGTTCGGGTGATTGCCCCACGGGTAAGCGCCCGGTTTGATCGTCAGAAAGCGATAGCGGCCTTCGTTGTCGGTGATACAGCGTCCGGCGCCGAGGAAATTCGGATCGAGCGGCGCGTCGTGCTGATCGTTTTTGTGCACGTAGCGGCCGGCTGCATTGGCCTGCCAGATCTCAACCAGGGTATTGCGCACCGGGCGGCCGCCTTCGTCGAGCACACGGCCGGTCACGATGATGCGTTCGCCTAGGGGCTCGCCGTTACGCACCGCATTGCGCGTCAGATCGTGATCGAGCGCGCCGAGGTCTTCGGTGCCATAGACTGGCACGCGCTGGTCGCGCAGCTTTTCCTTCAGTGGAATCAGCGGACGCGTCGGGCCGCGTTTTACCGATGAACCGTAGCCGGGATAGACATAGGCAGGGTGGGACGCGAAATCGCGCGCGGTGAGAAAGGACTCGTCCATCAGTGTCTCCTTCGGGAATTGTGGGATGCAGCGTATGGAGCGACTTTATCCAACCTGAGAGGTTATGCAAAATGACGTTTTCGCCCATTTCGTATAACCTCTCGTTATGCAACGCAGCCTCGCGGACAGCCGCGTCAAATTCCGTCATCTCCAGTGCTTTCTGGCCGTCGCCCAGTTCGGCGGCGTGCAGCGGGCCGCCGAAAGCCTGTCCATTACGCAGCCCGCGGTCTCCAAGACGGTTGCGGAACTGGAGGCGATTCTCGGCGTGAAGCTGTTCGAGCGCGGCCGCCACGGCGCCGTGCCGACCCGCGAGGGGCAGCTCTTCATGCCGCATGCGAGCGCCTGCGTCAGTGCGTTGCGCCAGGGCGTCGATTTGCTGGCGTGCGCGGAAGGCGCAGCGGCCGCCACGCTGGAAATCGGTATTCTGCCGACCGTCGCGGCCGCGCTGGTGCCGCCGGTGCTGAAGCGCTTCGCCGCACTTTGGCCGCGTGTGATCGTGCGCCTGGCCACGGGCGCCAACCCCGAATTGCTCGAACGTCTGAAGGCCGGCACGATCGAATTCGCGATCGGGCGTCTGGCGGACCCGGAAAGGATGGTCGGGCTCAGTTTCGAGCAGCTTTTCAGTGAGCCGTTGATTGCCGTCGTGCGCGCCGGACATCCGTTGGCGCTCGTGGCCGGCTTGCCGGCCACGTCGCTGGAGGAATTTCCGGTGGTGCTGCCGCCGTTCGGCACACTGATCCGGCAATCGGCTGAAAGCCTGTTGAGCGCGTGGGGCGTGCCGCCGTTGTCGGGGTTTGTCGAAGTGCTGTCGGTGTCGACGGGACGCGCATTGACGCTCGAGAACGACGCGGTGTGGTTCGTGCCGCTGAGCGCTGTCGAATACGAACTGGCGCACGAGGTGCTGGTACGTTTGCCCTTGCCGTTCGCGGGCACCGGCGAGCCCGTGGGGCTGATCCGGCGCTCGGATACGCAGCCCACGCCGGTGGGACGGGCGTTCATCGATGCCGTGCGCGAGGTCGCGCAGCAGCGCATGGCGGCGGCTGCCGGGAAGCCTGCGGTCAAGCGGGCGTCCAAACGCGGCCGCGGCGGGGTGCTCAGGAGCTGATGCATCCGATGCAACGGTGCTGCGGTGCAAGAGGCTCGAGAGTTGCAAGCATGGCAAGAGACGCAAGGGAAGCATCCCCACTCACCACCCGTGAACCATCCAGTACAAAATGAAGATTGCGAACGCCCTGCTAGCCGGTGTACAAACACGGTGCGAAAGCCGTCGCGGGTTGCATCGCCGCGGCACATCGCGCCCGCGGTGTCACACTACAAGCGAACGACGCCTTGCGCCGAACGGCGGAAACACCACGAACACCCGGAACAGCGTACAAAGTTCTGTACAAGGAGATAGCCATGCCCAGCGACTTGCCCACTCCAGACGCCGCGCTGCGCGCCGTGTCGGCGCCTGAGCACAATCCGCTCGGCACCGCCGGCCTTGAATTCGTCGAGTTCGCCTCGCGCGAGCCGAAGGCGCTCGGCGAAACCTTCACGAAACTCGGCTTCAAGGCGATCGCGCGCCATATCAGCAAAGACGTCACGCTGTATCGCCAGGGCGAGATGCATTTCCTGATTAACGCCGAGCCGGATTCGTTCGCCGAGCGCTACGCCGAGGAATACGGCGCGGGCATTTGCGCGATCGGCATTCGCGTGGCCAACGCGCAGCGCGCTTTCGACCGTGCGATCGAACTCGGCGCATGGGCGTTCGAGGGCGAGCGCATCGGCGCGGGCGAACTGCTGATTCCGGCGATCCAGGGCATTGGCGATTCGCACATCTATTTTGTCGACCGGTGGCGCGGCCGTGGCGGCCAGCGCGGCGGCCTTGGCGACATCTCGATCTTCGACATCGACTTCCGTCCGGTCGAGATCGATACCGCAGAAGCCGATTTGAATCATGCCGGCACCGGCCTCATCGCGGTCGATCATCTGACACAAACCGTCGGTGAGGGTCGCATGCAGGAATGGCTCGACTTCTATCGCGACCTGCTCAACTTCCGTGAGATTCACGAGCTGCACGCGAACTGGCATGTGTCGGCGGAATCGCGCGTCATGGTGTCGCCTTGCGGCGCGATCCGCGTGCCTTTGTATGAAGAGGGCACGCGCCGCACGAATCTGATGCACGAGTATTTGCCGGATCATCCGGGCGAAGGCGTGCAGCACATCGCGCTCGCCACCGACGATATTTTCGCGTGTGTCGAGCAACTACTCGCGAACGGCGTCGAATTCGTCGAGCCGCCGCCGCGTTATTACGAACAACTCGATGCGCGCCTGCCGGGGCATGGGCTCGACGTCGAGCGGCTCAAGCGCACGCATGTTCTGGTGGATGGCGAGATCGACGCCAAGGGCGTGCCGTTGCTGTTTTTTCAAACCTTTGCGCGACGCGGTGCCAGCGAGATCTTCTTCGAGATCGTGCAGCGGCAAGGCCATCACGGCTTTGGGGAAGGCAATCTGAGCGCGCTGGCGCAGGCCCGCGAGCAAGCCGGCGCCTAGTGCGGAATCAATCAATCGGTATCGGGATCTCCGGCCAGCGCCGGATTCACCGCACCGTATGCGGCCGCTTCCCGCAACAGCCATTCGCGAAAGCTCGTGAGCGGCTTGCCGTGGCTCAACTCGGTCGGATAGACGAGGTAATACGCCGAGTCGGCGACTGCCGGCGCGTCGAGCGGCATGACGAGTCCGAGCTGTTCGAGCTGTGCGTCGACGAAAAAATGCGGTACAAGCGCGATGCCGAGACCGGCCGCGGCTGCGCTGATCAACATGGTGTGGAGTTCGTAGCGGACGCCTTGCATCGTCCGGTTATCGTCGACACCGAGCGTGTCGAACCACGACGCCCAGCCGTCCGGCCGGGTGGTGGAATGCAGCAGAGGGTAGTCCAGCAGATCGGCCGCTGTCTCGACGGGCCGCGTCAGCAGACTCGCCGCGCACACCGGCACGACTTCCTCGCTAAACAGAAAATCCGCCGACGTGCCTGGCCATGTCGGTTTGCCGTAGTGAATCGCTGCCTCGAAATGCGTATCGGCGAACGGAAAAGTGCCGGTGCGCACGCCCATATTGACCCGCACGTCCGGATACTGCGCGTTGAATGCGGCCAGCCGCGGAATCAACCATTGCGAGGCGAAAGTGGGCAGCACCGCCAGTTCCAGATAACCGCCGCCGCTGCCATGCGCGATGATCGATAGCGTGTCGCGGTCCAGTTGTTCCAGTGAACGCCGCACCTGCGCGCTATAGACCTTGCCCGCCTTGGTCAGCACCACCCGCTGCTTGACGCGCACGAACAGCCGCACGCCAAGATTGCCCTCCAGCGTATTGATCTGCCGCGACACGGCGCTTTCGGTGAGGAAGAGCTCGCGCGCCGCATGCGTGAAACTCTCGTGCCGCGCGGCGGCTTCGAAAGCCAGTAGCGCACCCATGCTGGGGATTTTGAACTTTCGCACGTTAATTCCAAAAACGCATCAAGTGGCGATTTTATCTCGCTTTACGGCGGCGCCGCGGATTTGAATAATCTCGCATCCAACGATGCCGTGTTTGCGTCCTGAAGGCGCACCGGCAGGCCATCTTCCAATACACGAACGCGTGCTCACCGCACCTCGCCCGGAACCGATATGCGAAACATCAAGAATGCGAATGTCGAACAACTGCTGCTGAAACTGCTCGGCGCCGAGAAAACCGCGAGGCTGTTCGCCACGTTGAACCATCCGCGGATTCTCAACGAATGGGAAGACGGCACCGTCACGCGGGCCGAACTGGCGCAAGCGATGAACATGGCGCTGTTGGAAGACCTGCTGGCGCGCTCGGCGAATGGCCGCCAGTACACCGAGGAGACGATCGCCGCCGGCGGCAGCGTCTATTTCGACCACGGCGCGTTGCGCACCGTGCGCTGGGCAGAAAGCGGCGCGCTGCCGCCGGGCGAAGCGGCTTTCGCGCGCATCCTGCGGCCGCTCGGCTTCAGTATCAACGGCCGCTATCCGCTCGACCGTCTCGGCATGACAGGTCGAGCTTGGGCGCACGACGACGCCCCCGATGAGATCGCACAGTTTTTCGTCAGCGAATTGCACCCTGAACGGTTTTCGGCGGAATTCCAGCAGGCGGTGACGAACGTGATCGGCGCCTCGCGCGATCCGTTGACGCCGCAAGCCGCCGGCCAGTTGTGGGAGCTCGAACGCGAAGGCGTGCTGCCGCTCGAGGCGGCTCATGCGTTGCTGCCGGCAATCGTCGGTGCGTTCGCGCGCCAGCACGAGACGCCACGCGAAGCCGATTACGCAGTATTGTTGAAGGAGTCGGCGGAAATGGCGTGGATCGCAACTGAAGGCAACGCCTTCAATCACGCTACCGATCGCGTCGCGGATGTGTTCAAGCTGTCCGACGACGAGAAGGCGAAGGGACGTCCGATGAAGCCCGAAGTCGAGCGTTCTCGTTCGGGCCGCGTGTTTCAGACCGCGTACCGCGCGGATATCGTGCGGCGCGAGTTCCGTGCGGCCGACGGCAGCATCGTGACGCGCGAGGTGCCGGGCTCGTTCTACGAGTTCATCACGCGCAAGCGGACTTTCGATCAGGACGCGCGCCGCTGGGAAACGGACCTGCGTTTCGACGCGGGCAATGCGCAGGGCATCTTCAAGATGACCGCGAGCCAGGCTGCGTGATGCGTCATTCAGGCCATCACGCGGGCGTTGGATACGAGACGTGAGGAGCGCGGTGGGAACGTCATTGGATGAAGAGCAGGGCGCGGGCGTGAACGCTTCGGTGAGCGGCGCAACTCACGACACCTTGAAAACGCCGCGCGTTGCCAGGCCCTTTACTGGCACCGCCGCCGTGATGCAGGCACTCGAAGCCGACTTGCGCCGCAACGTGCGCGGCGAAGTGCGTTTCGATCAGGGATCCAAAGCGCTGTATGCCTCGGATGCGTCGAACTACCGGCAAGTCCCGCTCGCCGTGATCGTGCCGTCAGATGTCGACGATCTGCTCGAAACGCTCGCCGCCTGCCGCCGGAATGACGTGCCCTTCCTGCCGCGCGGCGGTGGCACCTCGCAGAACGGCCAATGCGTGAACGTCGCCGTGGTGGCCGACGCGAGCAAGTATGTGAACCGCGTCGTGTCGGTCGATCCTGTAGCGGGTGTCGCGATCGTCGAACCGGGCGTGGTGTGCGATACCTTGCGTGACGCCGCCGAAGCGCACGGTCTCACGTTCGCCCCTGATCCCGCAACGCACAGCCGTTGCACGCTCGGCGGCATGATCGCCAACAACTCGTGCGGCGCGCATTCGGTGATGGCCGGCAAGACGGTCGAAAACGTCGAGGCGCTGGAAATCGCGACCTTCGACGGCGCGCGTTTCTGGGTCGGGCCGACTTCGGACGACGAACTCGAGCGCATCGTCGCAGCAGGCGGCCGCCAGGGCGAAATCTACGCCGCGCTCAAGCAACTGCGCGATACCTACGCCGATCAGATCCGCGCGAAATTCCCGCAGATCAAGCGGCGCGTGTCGGGCTTCAACCTCGATCAACTGCTGCCGGAAAACGGCTTCAATGTCGCGCGTGCACTGGTCGGCACCGAGGGCACGTGCGCCGTGACGTTGCAAGCGAAAGTACGGCTCGTGAAAAGTCCTGCGAAACGCGTGATCGTCGTGGTCGGCTTCACCGATATCTACACCGCCGCGGACGCCGTGCCGCATTTCATGCGCTTCGGGCCGATCGCGGTCGAGGGACTCGACCGCGCGATCATTCGCGGCTTGCAGGCGCGCGGTTTGAAGAAGGACGAGATTGCCTTGCTGCCGGACGGCGATGCATGGGTCGTGCTCGAATTCGGCGCGGATACGCAAGACGAAGCCGTGCGCCAGGCGCAAACCGCTGCGGCGTATTTTTCGTCGGGCGAAGGAGGTCCGAATGTCTCGGCGATGCTCGTTGAAGATCGCGCGTTGCAGGCGAAGGTGTGGTCGATCCGCGAGACGGGGGCGTCGGCGGTGGCGTTGTCGGTGGAGGCGGGCACGCCCGATCCGGTGGTCGGCTGGGAAGATGCGGCGGTCGATCCGCTGCGCCTCGGCGATTATCTGCGTGCGTTCCAGGCGCTGGTGGATCGCTACGGCTACGAGACGAGCCTGTACGGTCATTTTGGCGACGGCTGTGTCCACGCGCGCATTACCTTCGATCTGCGCAGCGTTGAAGGCGTCGCGACGTGGCGCAAGTTTCTGCGCGAAGCGGCGGAACTGGTGGTCGAATTCGGCGGCTCGCTTTCAGGCGAACACGGCGACGGCCAGGCCAAGGCCGAGTTCCTGCCGATCATGTACGGTCCTGAACTGATGCAGGCGATGGAGCAGTTCAAGGCGATCTGGGACTCGGCCAATCGATTGAATCCTGGCAAGGTCGTGCATGCGTATCGCGCCGATGAAAATCTGCGCATGGGTCCGGCGTACAAACCGGTGACCCTGCAAACGAAGCTCACGTTCGCGAGCCAGGAGGGTGACGGCTTTCAGCGCGAGATCGAACGATGCATCGGCATGGGCAAGTGCCGTTCGCTCGAAGGCGGCACGATGTGCCCGAGCTATCGCGCGACACGTGAAGAGAAATACTCGACGCGTGGCCGCGCGCATCTGTTCTGGGAAATGCTGCAAGGCGACGTGATCGCCGACAGCTGGCAAAGCCGCGAAGTGCAAGAGGCGCTCGATACCTGCCTCGCGTGCAAGGGCTGCAAATCCGATTGTCCGACGCATACGGATATGGCTTCGTACAAGGCGGAATTTCTTTCGCATTACTATGAGACGAATCGCCGGCCGCGCCAGGCGCTGTTCATGGGGCGAATCGGCGAATGGGCGCCGTGGGCGGCAAGATTTCCGCGTCTGACGAATTTTATGACGTCCGCGCCGGGATTGGCGGCGGTTGGAAAATGGGCCGCCGGGGTGGCGCAAGCACGGGAATTGCCGAAGTTTGCCACGCGGACTTACCGGCAGATTGCGCGGCGATCGCTTATGGCTGAGGGTGACGTTCAACGTCGTGAGGTTAAGAAAGTCATCTTGTGGGTCGATACGTTCAACGATCACTTCACACCCGAGATCGCGCAGGCCGCTGCCGATGTGCTGACGCAAATGGGTTGGCACGTCGTGCTGCCGAAGAAGCGATTGTGTTGCGGGCGTCCGCTGTATGACTACGGTTTGCTCGACCGGGCGCGTGAGTTGCTGACCACCATTCTTGATGGCCTCGGAGACGATATCGCCGCCGGCGTTCCGTTGGTCGGCCTCGAACCGGGTTGCTTGTCGGTATTCAAGGACGAGTTGCTGAAGCAGCTCCCCGGTCATGCGTTAGCGAAGCAGCTCTCGGCACAAACTTTTCTGTTCTCCGACTTCGTCGCGCGTCAGCCGTTCGAGTGGCCGACGCTTGCCGCGAACGTGATCGTGCATGGGCATTGTCATCAGAAGGCGCTGTTCGGTATGCAAGGCGATACCGCGCTGTTGAACAAGCTCGGCGTGAATTGGAAACTACTCGATACAGGATGCTGCGGGATGGCGGGATCGTTCGGCTTTAACGACAAGCATTACGCGCTTTCGGAGAAGATCGGTGAAGACAGCCTGTTTCCCGCGGTGCGTGCTGCGACCGCTGCAAACGCGGAAACGATTGTGCTGACCAACGGCTTCAGTTGTCGTGAGCAGATCGAGCAGGGGACAGGGCAACACGCGATGCATATCGCGCAACTGGCGCAGCGGGCGTTGGCGGCGCGCCGTTAGCGTGTGCACCGGCGGTGGCTTTCGTCTTTGCCTTGAGCGGCTGGGTTATTTCTTCGCCGGTTCTACTGCGGCCGATGTCTGCGGGATGTCGGCGCTGGTCGCCATCCACAACACTTCGGCGTCTTCTTCGCTCGTGGAAACCGCGGCGTGGCCGGTGCGGCTGTCGAAGTAAAGGCTGTCGCCGGCGTTCAGATGCGTCGGCGCGTACAACTCGGAATACAGGCAGACGCTGCCGCTGATCACGTACAGAAATTCTTCGCCTTCGTGACGGCCCCAGTCATCGAAGGCGTCCAGCGTGTGCGCCGAGATGCGGATGCGGAACGGCAACATCGCTTTGTGCGCCAGATCCGTGGCGAGTAACTCCATCTGATAGCCGCGGTAGGCGTGGCGCTGGCCTTCGTTTTTGCGGGTCAACGCGCGGCGGCCGCTGGCGCTGACTTTGGGTGTCGAGCCAAAAAGCTCGCCGATTTCGATCTTCAGGCCGAGTACGATTTTCTGCAGGACGTCGAAGGTGGGGGACATCAGGCCGTTTTCGACTTTGGACAGCGTAGAGCGGGAGACGCCGCAGAGGCGGCTCGCGGTTTCGAGCGTCAGGTCCTGCGCCTGGCGGGCGGCGCGCACGCGCCGGCCGAGGTCGGTTGTGGATGCGTCGGCGGGTTTGGTGAGGTGGGTGTCCATAAGCGTGTAGCTCGAATGCGCGCCCTGGCGAGGCGTCAGGTGTTTCCGATCATAACATTTGAGTGAGCGGGCAGAGGCTTGAGAGGCTTCCGTGGGGGACCGATGGCCGCTTTGAGGCGGGTTGTCCGCTCGGCCGAGGGTGGCCTGAATAGCGATGAACGGGTTAGGAAGGCATCGCTGGCGGAACCCCCCCCACGAATTTTTCCCATCGGAAACGAGCGAAAGGGAATATCTCGATCCGCTCGACGACCTGTCAGATCGAGTTTCGGCGAATACAGGTCATCCAGACGAACGGCCGGAGTTGACCGATCTGCGCCGAAGCGATCCCTTCGAATCGTTACAATCGTCCGGATGAATCAATCCTCTCAACCGCATCGCGTGCCAGACATGCTGACCTCCTATTTCTGGAGTGGCGATGCCATCCGCAGCCGATGCGTAAGCGACATCGTGCTCACAGGCACGGTCGACGTGCCTGCGCCCCCTGCACGTCTGCTTGCCGATTGGGAAAGGGAGATCTCGTCGCGCATGGTTCTCGAGCCTGGTGACGTCGAGGCAATGCCGTTGGCGCGCGCGCGGGCGCGCTGGCCGGACTACTCGCGCTGCGTGCAGGCGGTGTCCGATTGGACGGCCGCGCTTGGAATGCCCGCGGTGCTTGCCGCCAGCGACGTAGCCCTGATGGCCTGCCGCGGCGCGAGGTACCACCATGATGGTGCGCAATATGGCGGTGCGGCCTTCTGTAATCTTTTCCTGAGTGAGGATAGGGGGTTGGACGTGCATTTCCCCGCTTTGGACCTTCGCATTCCCCTGACCCGGGGCACGGCGGTGATATTCGATACTTGCCAGCCTCATGGCGTCATTCAGCGCCACAGCAGCGGTTTTGATGCGGCCGACTTCACGCCGGACCAGGATTACGTCCAGATATTCCTGACCTGGGAGCTTCCCATTGAAGACGCCCATGTTGGGAACGCACTTAAGGTCGCTTTCGACATCGCCCCTACGGCCTCGTTGCAACCGGACGCAGAGGATGCAGAGCAAGTTCGGCTGAACGGCGAATTGGTCACTGTGTGCCCCAATTCTGGTCGTTGGTGCCCAGTCGACTAATCGTCGGGATCACACTGCGGTAGTGCTCTGACAGGGCCGCAATTGGACGAGGGCCAATGACTGGCACCCCCGGCCGCCTGTATGATTGCGGGCTGGCGCGAGACCGAAAGCTCGCGCAGATCGCACACCGCCCGCTGCCGCCACGCGGCGCCAACATCCATTCACGATGATCCAGAGGAAGACCGCCATGACGGCCGCAACGCAATTCGATCAGGTTTCCGTTATCAAACGCGCCAACGTCTATTTCGACGGCAAGTGTGTTTCGCACACGGTTCTTTTTGCCGACGGCACGCGCAAGACGCTTGGCGTCATCTTGCCGGGCGTGCTCAACTTCGGCACTGACGCGCCGGAACTCATGGAAGTGCAGGCTGGCCAATGCCGTATCCGCCTCGAAGGCAGTGACGAGTGGAAGACGTATGGTGCGGGCGAGTCGTTCTCGGTGCCCGGCAAGAGCCGCTTCGATATCGACGTGATCGACACGCTCGACTACGTCTGCAGCTATCTGTAAAGCCGGACTTTAAGCCTTCAACTCAGGGCGCCGCCTTAAGAAGCCAAGAAGCACATTCGGCATTCAGCTACGCGCCATCGCCTTTCCGACATGTTCGGCGAAAGCTTTGACCTTGGCCGAATGCCGGCGCTCTAGCGGGCTCACCAGATGGATCGGGATGGGGATCGTTTCCCAGTCCGGCAACATCCGCTGCACTTCGCCACTGGCCAGTTCGTGATCGAACAGCCAGGTCGGCGAATAGCCGATCCCCATGCCCGCGAGGACCGACGCTCGCATCACCTCACTGCTGTTGGTTTGCAGATTGCCTTCGACCCGCACAATGCGCGTGGTTCCCACCGGATCCGAAGCGCCGGGCCCCGCCGTAAAACGCCACGCGTTGCGCATCGCCAGTTCGGTGTAGACGATACAGTTGTGCTCGACCAGGTCGTCGGGCACGCGCGGCGCCCTGGCTCCTTTGAGTCGCGAGCGGAGGTAATCGCGATGGGCCATCAGCATGCGTTGGGCCGTTCCTACGCGACGCGCGATCAGGCTGCTGTCCGGCAGATCGCCGAGCCGCACCGCGACGTCGATCCCCTGTTCCACGAGATCGACGAAACCGTCGTTCAGGCGTAGATCGATCTTCACATCGGGATGCTCGGCCAGAAAAGACTGAACCATGGGCATGAGCTTGAGGCGGCCGAAGCCGACCGAAGCGGCGATCCGCAGCCAGCCCGTCAGTTGCTGCTCCCCGCGCCGGAGTGTGGCTTCGGCCTCCGCGATCTCCGCGACCAGGCGCCGCGCCTGGTCGAAATAGTGTTCACCTTCTTCTGTCAGCGCAAGCGAACGCGTGGTTCGCGTCAGCAACCGCGCGCCCAGCTCGCGCTCGAGCGCCGCGACCTGTTTGCTCACTGCGCTTTGCGTGGTGTCGGTCTCGTGCGCGACCGCGGAAAAACTGCCCGCTTCCACCACGCGCACGAAAGTCTTCATGGCCCGCAGCTTGTCCATTTTGCTCGATATATTCCTGTGTGGAATGAGTGATAGGAGTATACACCGTCTATATCGCTGATCTGGAATCAGTCAAAGTTCAGTCATCGCAAACGCGATTCGATGCAACCCAACTCAAGGAGTACGGACATGAACTCACCCGTCGTTCTGATCACTGGCGCGCTGACCGGCATCGGCCGCGCTACCGCTCTTGCCTTCGCTCGCGAAGGAAACCGCGTGGTCGTCAGCGGCCGTCGCGAGGAGACCGGCCAGGCGCTTGCCGCCGAACTGCGCGCCCTTGGCGCCGAAGCCGAATTCCTGCGCGCCGATGTGCGCTTCGAAGCCGAAGTGCGCAGCGTCGTCGAGCAGACCGTGGAGCGTTTCGGCCGTATCGATGTGGCGGTCAACAACGCCGGGACCGAAGGTCAACTGGCGCCGATCGTCGAGCAGACGGCGGCCAACTACGAAGACACGTTCGCGGTCAACGTGCTCGGCACGCTGCTGTCGCTCAAGCATGAGATGCGCGTGATGCTGGCGCAGGGCGCGGGTTCGATCATCAATCTTTCGTCGATCGCGGGACAGGTCGGCATTGCGGGCGCGTCGGTCTATGTCGCCAGCAAGCATGCGGTCGAAGGCCTCACGAAGAGCGCGGCGCTCGAAGGCGCTACGGCGGGCGTGCGCGTCAACGCCGTGGCGCCGGGTCCTGTCGCCACCGAAATGCTCGACCGCTTTGCGGGCGGCAGCGAAGAAGGCAAAGCAGCTTTCCTCTCGACGATACCGGCGCGCCGCGCCGCGACTCCGGACGAGATCGCCCAGACCATCCTGTTCCTTGCGAGCGATAAGGCGCGCTACCTCACCGGGCAGAACATCGCAGTCGACGGCGCTTACACGGCGCAATAACGCACGGATTTTTCCACGCAGCTTTATTCGTCTTCTTGCCAGGGAGCATCACCATGACCACCATCAATGTCCCGACACGCGTACCGGTGGATTTCCCCGCTGCACCTCAACTCTCTGCGTGACAAAACCGGGCCGCGGCTACAGCCAGCGCCAGATGCCCGCGGCCCAACCGGTGAGTGGTATATGAGCCCAGGTCGCGACGAGCCAGACGACGAGGCCGCCCAACAGGGCATGTAAGCCGAACCCACCCAGCCGCGCGCGGCCGGCGGCGATCGCGGCGAACGGCAGGTAGCTCGTCTTCGATTCCCATACAGGCCAGAGATCGGGCTGGAGCCGCTCCTTCTTCCGATCCTGCAAGGCTGCGCCGACGAGCGCGAGGATGACGATAGCCGTCGCGACGATGATGCTCTTGGCCACCGGAAACACCGCGATGTGGCACAGCCCCCAAAGCGCGAACGACCACATCATCGGGTGGCGCGTCACCGCGTACACGCCGCGCGCCGTTTCCGGGAACGCGCCAGGACGGCCGCCGGTGGGGAGCGCCGGGTTGCGGATCAGCGAGCCCAGCAGGAGGATTGACGCAATCAGCATGACGACGGTCGCCACCGCCCAGAGCCCATCTCCTACCGGCCATAGTGGCGCCGTCAGCGGCGCCTTTCCGTAGGAAAAGATCAGCCAGCCGAGCGTCACGAACGCCACCAGCGAATAGATGCCCTGGAACCCCGCTTCGCCGATGGCGCTGACCAAACGCCCGCGCAGCGGATGGGACAGGAGAAAGTGACTACCCACGAAGGCGACTGCCGCCGCCGCAACTGCGTTGATGCTTCCCATTGGCCCGGCTCCTCAGGTTGTATCGTCGGCTGACCGTATTGCCCCTGTTTCACGTCCCGTACCGAAGAGTACTACTGACGCATGACGATCGGCCAGTTACGTGGGAATCGGCGGCCTGCGACGCGTCGAGCACGACCTGGAGCACTCTGCGCTACATTGATTACTATGTCCGATAGAGACGCCTCGCGACCGCTCCGTGGTTGCGAGGCGTCTTCGGGGCAATCAGCAGTGCAATGCCGTGAATGCGATGCCTGCCTGGTCAATCGGGCACGCCTTTCATTTTCATGTGCAAGGAGCGAGAGCTTGGACGATCGCGTTCATAAGGCGGCCAAACCGGCGACGAGAACCGAGCGCACAACGCTTGCGGTAAGAGAGGTATTGGAAGGCCGCCGCCGCGGCGCGCTGATGCTTCTGCCGTTCGCCGGACCGGCAGTGGTGGTTTCTGTTGCCTATATGGACCCGGGCAACTTTGCGACGAATATTCAGGCAGGCGCCAAATACGGTTACGCATTGCTCTGGGTGGTGCTGTTGGCAAACCTCGTGGCGATGCTGTTTCAGGCGCTCTCGGCGAAGCTCGGCATCGTCACCGGGCGGAACCTCGCGGAGCTGTGTCGCGAACGGTTTTCGAAACCCGTTCTGTTGGGCATGTGGGGTGTCAGCGAAATCGCTGCGATGGCAACCGATCTGGCCGAATTTCTCGGCGGAGCGATCGGACTGTCGTTACTGTTTCACATGCCCTTGCTCGCGGGCATGATGGTCACCGCGGTAGTGACATACGGCCTGCTGTTGTTCGAGAGCGCTGGTTTTCGTCCCCTTGAGCTGGCGATTGGCGCACTCGTCGGCATCATTGGGTTGTCCTATCTTGCCGAGTTGTTCATCACGCCGATTGCGTGGCCGAGTGTCCTCGCCCATACGTTTTCCCCCCAATTACCCGACGCGAATGCGCTGACGATTGCCGTCGGTATTGTGGGGGCAACCGTGATGCCGCACGCGCTTTTCCTGCACTCCGGGCTAACGCAACAGCGAGCACCCGCGCGAACGGAGCCCGAGCGGGCCAAGCTGCTGAAATTCTCGAATATCGAGGTCGTGATCGCACTGACCATTGCCGGTCTCATCAATATGGCGATGGTTATCATGGCCGCCGGTGCATTCCATCACGGGCACCCTGAAGTAGCGGAAATCGAAACGGCCTATCACACGCTGGCGCCGCTATTGGGGATTGGGGCGGCCGGGATTTTCCTGTTGTCGTTGATTGCTTCGGGCATATCGAGTTCCGTGGTCGGCACCATGGCGGGTCAGATGATCATGCAGGGGTTCGTGGGCTTTCGTATTCCGCTCTGGTTGCGCCGGGCCGTCACGATGGTGCCGAGTTTCGTCGTGGTTGCGCTTGGGGTCAACGCGACCCAGGCTCTCGTCCTCAGTCAGGTTGTATTGAGCCTCGCGTTGCCGCTGCCGATGGCGGCGTTGTTGTGGTTCACTTGCCGCGAAGACGTGATGGGCCCATACAAAAATCGCGCGTTCGTCGCTGTGCTCGCCACGCTGGCGGCATTCGTCGTCTTATCGTTCAATGTCGTGCTGATCCTGCAAACGTTCGGCGTTGAGATTCCTGGTTTGCCGGGCTGAAGCAACGGCGCGGCATCAGTTTGCCGCTGTGCGCATTGCCCGATATTCGCGTCGCACGATATCCATCAACTCTTCGACCGATGTGCTGGCCGCTTCCCGCTGGTAGGTGACACGTCCGCGCTGCATCAGCATCACACGATCCGCGATGTCGAGCGTCTGAGCGTAGTTGTGCATGATCATGACGATGGACAGCCCCCCTTTATTCTTGAGTCGAAGGATCAGGTCGATGATCAGTCCGGCCTCGCGGGCGCCCATCGCGGCGAGCGGTTCGTCAAGCAGCAGAATCCTTGAATTCGAATTGACCGCGCGAGCGACCGCGATGGCCTGCCGCTGTCCGCCGGAAAGTTGCTCGACTGGCAGATCGACTGAAGGCACGTGTACGCCGATTTCCTCAAGACACTCGGCGGCGCGCTCACGCATTGCGCGATGGTTCAACAGGCGAAATGGCCCCCGACGGATGATTTCCCGGTTCAGGAACATGTTGTGATAGATGCTCAGCGAATTGGCGAGCGCCAGATCCTGGTAGACGCATTCAATGCCGAGTGACCGGGCGTGGTCAACTGAGCGAAGCATGGTTTCCTCGCCACCGACAAAAAGCTTGCCGCTGGTCTGCTGATGAAATCCGGTCAGGATTTTGATCAACGTCGATTTGCCCGCGCCATTGTCGCCGAGAATGCCAAGGATCTCACCCTGTCTCAGCGTCAGTGATACGCCATCGAGCGCGGTGACCGCGCCGAAACGCTTGACTATATCTTCGCCGCGCAGCGCCTCCAGCACCTCGGACATCACAACTCCCCTTTGCGCGCGAGACGAACCACGTGGATGTTGAAGATCATGGCCCCGAGGATCGCCGCGCCGAGAATCATGTTGAAGGTGAAGGCGTTGATGCCGATCAGCGTGAAGCCGTCGTTAAGAATGCCAAGCACCGCCGCACCGATCAGTCCACCGATGATCGTGCCCGATCCACCGGCGAGCGGCGTGCCGCCGATCACGGCTGCGGCAACCGCAAGAAACATGATCTGGTTGCCGCCCGCTTGCGGATCGATCGACGTGATACGAAAGCCCTCCAGGATTCCAGTAAAGCCGGCTAGCACCGCGGCAAGAATAAAGTTGCCGAGCTTCAGACGCCTGACCTGTATCCCCGCTTCGCTCGCGCCCAGTGGATTCGCTCCTGACGCGATCGTATGCAAGCCCCAGCGTGTATGACGAAGCAGCACGTGCATGACTGCGGCAATCGCAATCGTCCAGATGATTTCGCTATATCCCCATCCCCCCATGAATGCTGAAAATGCCGAGTCCTCCGGCGGCGAAACCGGTGTGCCGCGCGAGATCGTCAGCGTAAGGCCGTTCACGAAGAACAAGGTACCGAGCGTCGTCACGAAGGAGGGGATGCGCAGGTAGACCGTCACCGCGCCGTTAATGAGCCCAACGAGGCCTGCCGCAATGACGCCGATGAGCATCGCGAGCCAGGCTGGCAAGCCGGCTTCGAGAGAAAAATGCATGATGAAAGGCGCAAACGCAAACACCATCCCGGCGGAGAGATCGATCTCTCCACCGATCATCAGCATGATTTCACCAAAAGCAATGATCGCCACCGGGGCGATGAACTGCGAGAGATTCTGCAGACTCGCACCAGTCAGCAGAAAGTCATGGTTGACCGTCTCGAAGTAGATGCAAAGGATCAGTGCGACTGCGAGGATGCGGATCTCGCTGGAACGTCCGAGCGCGCCTGACCAGCGCCTCGGACGTCTAGCGGTTTTTCGAACGTCCGTCACGGCAGAGGTCACCCTTTGATTGCGCCTGTGCGTGGCACGATCTGGGCTTTCGTGCTCTTGCCTTCATAGCGTGTCGACGTGTTCAGATAGGGATCGACTGTGCCCTTGGTGACGAACTTCAGGCCCGTGTTGATATTGGCCGGCCCAACGAGCCCACCGGACGCGAGAAAGATGAAGGCCTCAATCACCGTGTAGAAACCCTGTACGTAGGGCTGCTGATCGATCGTGAAGTCCAGGAAACCTTCGTGGATCAGGTCGACCGTGCGCGGCAACAGATCGAAGCCGCCGCCGTGGACACCTTTAGACGGCAGGTTGGATTCTTTCATCACCTCGGCGACGCCCTGGGTGCTGCCCGCATCCACCGCGAACATGCCTTTGAGATCCTGATGACCGAGATAGAAGGATTTGATCTTGGATAATTCTTCGTTGACGGTCGCGCCGGTAGCGATCGTCTGCACGTCGATCTTCTTGCCCGATTTCTTGATTGCAGCCGCTGCACCGTCAAGCCGCGGCTGAATGTTGAGCTGACCGGGTGTCGCGATAAAGAGTGCAACGAGACCGCTATCGATGAGGTTGGCGATTCGCTCGCCCATCTGGTAGCCGGACAGATAAAGATCCTGGCCGATATAGGCAAGGCGCGGATTCGTCGACCCCGAGGGCGCGTCGGCGTTATAGGCGAACACGGGAATGCCGGCGTCGAGCGCGGCCTGAATGGGTTTGTCGAACGCCTTGGGGTCAACGATCGGTACGGCGATTGCGTCGGCTTTCCCGGCAATCGCCGCGTTGACCGCGTTCACCATTTCGCTAATGTCGGCATTGGCCGAACCGGTCCATTGATAGTCCATGCCCAGCAACGCGGTCGCGTCCTGAATGCCGTATTGCGTCGGAACGAAGAACGGATTCGTGGTGACATGGTTGACGAATACGATCTTCCACCGCTTGTGCGCCGGAAACGAACCGGCTTCTGCCGCCTGGGCCGGCGTGATCATGCCACCCATTAGCGCCAGTGCTGCGGACAGGCCCGCGCCCTGCAGCAATCCCCGACGCGCGACCTGCACGTCGTCCTTGTCTTCCTTCGCTTGCGCCATGTCAATCTCCCGTCTCTCTGTTGTTGAACACTTCACTGTCCATAACGGCGCAAGCAGGAAAAGCCCCGGCAAGAACAGCACCGGAGCCGGGCATCACTTCCTTCATGAAACCCACTTGCATGCGCGTGCGCATGACTACCCTCCAGAAAATGCTATATCACGCCCTTTTGCCTACTAATCGATGTATACCCTTAACTAGTCCGACTAATTAATTTTTTGCGGTGCGGCGCAGCTTTCCCTATGCGTATCCAACCGTGCGGCGCGACACGATGACGGGATAGACCTGGCTCATTGGGCATGAGTCATCCGCTGAAGAAATGATCTGCACAATGTGCCGCTTGAATAGTATGACTATCGAATCAATGCCTGGAAGACGAGAGGCGTGAAAAGCGGTAAGCGCCCGCTATGCGCTGCCCAATGGTTCGGCTAATCCGCCACGCCCGGATTAGGGGTGTGTCTGAAATTGGCTGCCGGCTTCCAGAACGCTTTCGGCGTCCGCGCGCGCATTGTCGAGCTGGACGAGACTTGCGTGCCGCGCGCCCAGCGGGTCACGGCTCTGGATCGCAGTGAGAATCGCCTTGTGCCGCGGCAACGAAAGCGCATGCGTGTCAGGATGGCGACTCGTCAGCTTGATCGATTCCGACAGGGCAAGCGAGAGCATGTTGCCAATATAGGCCAGTAGATCGTTATGAGTGGCCGCCATGATCGCGCGGTGAAACTCGAGGTCGGGATCCAGTAGCGCGCTTGCGGTTTGCGCACGTTCCATCTGGTCGTAAGCCGATGCAATGCGCGCAACATCGTCGCTTGTGGCCGCGGTGGCGGCGAGTGCGGCCGCCGCGGGTTCGATAACGCGGCGCACGGTCAGGAGCGAACTGAAGAACTCGCCTTCCGGAACACTGTTGATCGTCCAGAACAGGACGTCGGGGTCGAGCATGTGCCATTCCCCGCGAGGCTTCACAACACTGCCGACACGCGGTTTCGACACGACCAGCCCTTTTGCCACGAGCACCCGGGTGGCCTCACGCAGCACAGGGCGGCTCACGCCGTAGCGCTCGCACAGGACCGCCTCAGCAGGCAACCGCTGGCCCGGCTGGACCTTGCCGCCGACGATATCCATGCCGAGCTCCTGCACAATGCGGCCGTGCAGGCTCTTGCGCTGTTGCAGATGACGGTAGTCCATGGTCAGCGATCGCGGTCGCGTCGGGCTCGTTTCTGTGCCGATCGGTGCAGCATTCTGGATGAAGCTTAGCTTGGCGTCGACACGGATACCGGCTTGTTTCGTTGAGAGACGTTGCCGATTTAAGCATAGCACGCGACATTGGGCATGACCCGGGCGTGCGCTCGACCAAGGCTGTGGTGTTATCGCCGTCGTGCCGCTTCACGACGAAGGTGTCGCTTGATCGCTGCATGAGCGCTGCTTGAGCGCTAATACACAATACAGCGCAGGATGGTGGCCCGTAGCGCCGGGCCACCGCATTCATCATCTGCAGAATGAAAGCTTGTTTTCAGTTCGGAAAGCTATCGATTCCCGTTTGCCTGGTTAGTGCCCGGAAAGCAGAACGTTGGCAATGACACCAGTGGCGACGGCGGCGAGTACATAGTCCCCGTTCACCCCGACCCACTGATACCCGCGCGGCGGTGGTTGCAGGCCGTGTTCGTGCCAGTTGTCGACAACGTAATTACGATCGCGGTATTCCGACGGAAGCCGCTCGCCCTTGTGCCAGTCGTTGTGCGGAACGGGACCGCCAGGACCGCCCAAAGACGCATCATGCGGCCCCTGCCCGTGACCATACCCATGCTGCGGGCCACCGTGACCCGGATTCTGTTTTTCGTGCGGAGGCTGACCGCCGCCGTGATTGTCGTCGTGTTTCTGCGCAAAGACGGCAGTGGACGTACCGAGTAGCGAAATGATCAAAAGTGGTGCGACGATTGTCAACTTCATGACTTTGCCTCAGAGAGAATGACTCGATAACGGTTTGGCGTTCGAAGGTGTGTCTGCCGCGAAGCGCATGCTGCGTGTTGAATGCATCGCTACGTGACGCGGTTCGCTCATTAACGCGCAAAACGTATGCGCCGGCAAATAATGTCATAAGAATACCCATTCGCCAAAACCGCGTGGTTGCGTGACAGGTTCGAGCCATGTGACACAGTGGCGTCACAGGATGGCGATAGCCGGACGGGGTCCGCAGCCTGCGTTTCTTACGATTCGATTTGCCCTGCTGCAATATCCTCGAGTGATCTGCCGCGAGTCGGCACCCCCATGAGTACCACGGCCATCGCGCCGGTCAGCAGCACAAGCGTCGTAGCACCGAACACGCCTGCAAAGCCCAGCAGCGGATAGACGTACCCGACGAGAATAGGCGCGGCAATCGCGCCCAGGCGGCCAATTGACGAAGCCAGCCCCGTGCCCGTTGCGCGCACGTCGGTGGGGAAAACCTCCGGGGTATAGGCATAAACGCCGGCATAGGTGCCGTTCATGAAGAACGAAAGCAGGATGCCCGACACCATGATGCCCGCATCCGTGCGCGTCAATGCAAGCCCAAGCGCCGATACGCCGCCCAATATCATGTATGTCGCGATCGTTGCCTGCCGGCCGATCTTTTCATTGAGCCACGCGCCTGAAAAATATCCCGGGATTTGGGCAATGTAAATCACGAGCGAATACGAAAAGCTCCGCGTGATCGTCATGCCGTTCTGAACCAGCAGGCCGGGAATCCACGTGAAAAAAGCGTAGTAGCTGAACGTGATGGATAGCCACATGAGCCATGTCATTGCCGTGATGCGCGCGAGCTTCGCCGCCCACAACGCCTTGACGTTCGCGACGATTGAGGCGCGGCCGGCTGCGAGTGGAACGGTGCCTTCGCGCACGGGAGGTAGCGGCTCCAACTGCATGCCCGTCTGGATTACATCCGCCTCCATCCGCGACACGATTGCATCGGCCTCCTCAATCCGCTCGCGTGCCTCGAGCCAGCGCGGCGACTCGGGCAATGCGCGGCGCCACCAGAGCAGCATCAGAATGGGCAGTGCAGTGATGACCATGACCGCGCGCCACGCATTGGGCGCGAGCGGGATCACGAGATAGCCGAGCAGTGCGGCCGCCACAAAGCCAAAGGAGAAGAACCCCGCAAGGCTGCCAGTGAAACTCCCGCGATACCGCCGCGCCACGAACTCCGAGAGAAACGGCGCGACGATGGCGCTTTCCGCTCCCGTCCCCAAGCCGGCGACAATACGCGTCGCAAGAAAAAATCCCCAATCGTTCGCCAGCGCGCTGGCAAGAGACGCTACACAGTAAATCACAAGCGCGTACATCATGACCTTGCGTCGGCCGATAATGTCGCCGAGCATCCCCGCGAGCATGGCGCCGAAGAAATAGCCCATGAACGTGCCGCTTCCCAGCACGCCCGTCTGAACACTCGTCAGCCCCCATTGCGTGCGTAGCACCGGCAGCAGGAACGCGAGCACGGCGGCGTCCATCGCATCGAAGGTGTAGCCGAGGCCGCCCATCAGCAGCAGGCGGCGGTGAAAACCCGAAAACGGCAAGCGCTCGATGCGAGCGGCGATCATCGACATGGGCAAGCTCCAGTAGGGACTGTGAGGCGCCAAAGATGCAGCGTCATGCGGCCAACAGCTTTAGAGCTCGTTGAAGAAGATCCGGCCGTCCTTCATCACGAGCGGAATATGCTCGCCCTGACCTAACAGGCAGTCGACGGACTTCAGCGGATTGCCATCGACCACCAGTACGTCGGCGTGGGCACCCGGCATGATTCTGCCGAGCTTGTCCTGCCTACCTAACACTTCCGCACCGACGAGGGTCGCGCTCGCGATCACTTCGGCGGGGGACATGACTTCAGCCAGAAGCCGGAATTCGTCGCTCTGCAGACGCTGCGCCTCGCCGAGCAAATCTGTGCCGAAGCCCATCTTGACCCCGGCGCGCTTCATGATTTCGATCGAGTGCATACCGGCGCCATGCACGTCCGCGACTTTGGCAATGCTTTCAGGCGGCAATCCATACTTTTCGCCTTCGCTTGCAAGGGCGTCGTAGGTGACAAGGGTTGGCACGACATACGCGCCGTGCTCCGCAACGAGGCGGGCGGTCTCATCGTCGATCAGATTGCCATGTTCGATCGTGCGCACGCCGCAGCGCACCGCGCGCGCGATCGTCGCAGGTGTATAGGCATGCGCCAGCACATAGGTGTCGCGCCCCTGAGCTTCGGCTACGATCGCGCGGATCTCATCTTCGGAGTAGCCGAATGCGCCGACCGGATCGGTTGGTGAAGCAACGCCGCCCGAAGCCATGATCTTGATCTGGTCGGCGCCCATCTGCAGTTCCTCGCGTACGGCCCGGCGCACTTCATCGACGCCGTCCGCCACGCGGCCCAGCGCGCCCACGCGCACGCAGCATCCGCAGGGTGAATCGGGCGGCATGTAGTCGGTGCGGGCGCGCGAATCGGCATGACCACCTGTCTGACTCAACGCGCGGCCGGAGACGAAAAGACGCGGCCCCTCGACGAGCCCCGACTCGACCGCCTGCTTGAATGGATGACCGGCACCTCCTGCATCTCGCACGGTGGTGAAACCGCGGCGCAGCATTGCGCGCATGATCGGCACGGCGCGCAGCGTAACCAGCACGTTGGGTAGCGTCGCGACGCGCGGCAGGTTGAACTCGACCGCAACGACATGCACGTGCAGATCGATCAGACCCGGCATGATCGTTTTGCCTTTGACGTCGATGACGTTCGCGATGCCGCTTTTTATCGGCTTATCGGAAACCTCGCGGACGAAGCCGTCCTCGATGAGGACTTCGAAGCCTTCTAGCAGATCAGGACGGGTGGGATCGAGAAGCGCGCCGTTACGTAGGAGGAAGGTGGTCAACGGTTGTCTCCTTCAGGTTTCGATCGTGGCGCCCGGCACCCGGGCTTCGGTTCGAGTATGCAGGCCGGCTAATGGAAGCGCTGCCAGGATATTCATCAGGATCAGACTGGTACGCATCAAGTATGTGCGCTGACGAACACGTCGCGCGACGCGATACGCAATCACTGGCCGACGGTTCATGCTGCACTGCGACGGCTTCATGGTGGTGCCGTAAAAATATCGAAAAAAGCTTTTCCCACATATTGATCTATTGGATACCTCAGCATTAAGATGGGCGCCTTGGCGCGCGATATGCCACCTGAAAATGAGGTGACAGCTCGCGGCAGCCATCCCCGAATTGATCCTGCTCGCGAAGCGCGGTCAACGGATCGGATTCCCAGCGAAGCACCAGGCTCAGCCAGGAGACGGAGATGCTCAGTCCACATGAATTCGCGACCCTCATGCTGCTCAAGGATGCGCCGGATCTGCTGAGTCTGGACGGTGCCGATCTGGAAGCGCTTCTGGATCGCCAGCTCGTTACGCTGGAAAACCTCCCCTCCGGGCAGCAACGCCCTCTCATTACCCATGACGGACAGATGTTTCTGAAGGCTGCCGCTCGTATCCTGAACGACGAATGACACGTATCGCTTGATCGGTTTTACAGTCAAGGAGTATTCCATGGCCGAATCGTGGACAGGAATCGTTTTGGGTCTATGTGGGCTAAGTGTTGCCGTGCTGCTGGTCGCCGTTCATTATTGGCGCGAAATGACGCGGCGGCGGAAACTCAGGCGGATGGATCATCTCGAGTGCTGGGAAGTGATGCGCCATAGGCGCTGAAGTCGCGCTTCCGGATTGATCGGCTGACGCGTTCAAACCTGTTTGATTCAATCGGACCCGCAGCGAAGCAGGTCACAAAAAAGCCGATCATGATCTGGCTAGCCAATACGGTGCTTGTCGTGCACGCGCTGCTTGCGGTTTTCATTGTGTACGGACTCCTCGCGATCTGGGTGGGTGCCGCTCTCGGCTGGAAGTGGATACGCCATAGGGGTTTCCGACTCACACACCTGTTCCTGATTGTTATCGTGTCGGCGCTCTCGCTGCTGGGTATCGCGTGTCCGTTGACGACGCTGGAGGACTGGCTGCGCACGGGTTCGCTGGAAACGAACGGATTCGCGCAAGGGTTTATCCAGCGTTGGGTGAGTCGTTTGCTCTACTACGATTTCCCCGTGTGGGTATTCACGCTCCTGTACGTCGCTTTCGGTCTGGTGGTGGTGCTGACCTGGCGTTTGGTTCCACCGCGGAACGCATCTCATGCGAAGGCAACACGCCGGTGAGCTTCTCGCGACCGTAACCGATTGAGGCAGTCGATTTCCATTTCTGTATTTATCCGCTGCCTATTCAAAGTCGCATTGAATATCTCTTGGAATATCTCTTTCACCGCGACGAATGAATTGTCGATGTCATCGAGAATCACCGGGAAGTGACATCGCGTTGGCGCCTCTCAGGAAACCGGAAAAATCGCTCGAATCTCGCAACCGCGGGCACTCACAACTGGAAAAAATTAACGCGCTTCTGACCATGGTTGTTATCGAAGCGTAAGCGAAAGCGCGGCCCTGAACGATGCATCGCCCGTTGACCTGATGCCACCCTCCAATACGCTGCGCAAAGCACGCGGCCTTTCTTGGGGTCAAAGTCAGAAAGATCCGATCATCCAATCCTCTGATCATCATGAGAAAGCAGAGATGTTTGCGATGTGACAAATTATTAGAAAGATTCTTACTATTTGTCCGAAAAGCACTATTCCTTGTGGGATCGAGCAGGTATTGCGGGTACGATTTACCCTGGTCACGACGACTGCGCGGAAGAAATTGCGAGTGGCAGCAGGAAGGCTATTCGTCAGGTGAAACGTTTGCGCATCGCGTGGTGACAGAATTTTGAGCAGCAGTGGGTATCGTAGTTACGTAGTCTTCCATCGTTTTCAAAAGCAGCCGGACGCGCACATCGACTCGCGTGGCGATCGGTGACGCTCGTTCGCTGATTGCCGCATCTAATCGAGCTCCACCTCGGACCGTTTAATCAGGCTTTGAGCTGCAACCTGGATACGTAAGAAAATCTTTCCTACGTAATTAGGATGACGAAGTAAAGCGAGCTACCTGTAAGTATTTACTCATTTGAAAACTTTAAGAACCAATATTTGTATTTTTTATCGACAGTGGAAAATAATTAGCCATGGTAAAACGACGTCAATTTATTGGTGGGCTAGCAGCCCTCAGTGGAAGTTATCTTTTGAGCGCCTGCGGTGGAGGCTCGCAAGACGGTAGCAGCGGCACCGCGGTATCTGCTGCCAGCAAAGCAACGGCCCATGCCAGTGCCGCATCCGCGAGCGGCACGTCAATGCCGCCTGCCGCCTCGATTACCGATAGCGCGGGCGCCGTATGGACGCTGTCGGGCGGGGTGGTCTATAAAAACGGTGCGGTAGCCGGAAATAACTACAATGTGTCGCTCGCGCTCTGGTACAACGGAAGCATCTACCACGAAAACACAAGCGGCAACTTCTACCAATGGACCGGCTCGGCATGGGTGAGCGCCATCGATCCGCGTCTGGGCAGCGTTTCTGCGGACGGTACTACTCTGCCTTCCGCACCGTACATTCTCGATAAGTCGGGCGCGAAATGGACCCTTGTTAACGGCGTCATTTACAAAAACGGCACGGTCGTAGGCACCAATTTCAACGTCTCGCTCGTACTCTGGTACGGCGGCAAGGTCTATCATTGCAACTCGAGTGGTCATTTTTACGCGAACGCGGAAGTGGCCGCTCAATGGTTGGCGTGCACAGATCCGCGTATCTCCGGCGCTCCGACCGCGGGTAGCTTCTATGGTGTCAACGGGCACTACGACTACACCTACTCGCCGACGCAACTGGTCTCGATTCTGAAGGCGATGGGCTGCACCAGTTATCGCGTCGGCTGCACGTCCGATCCGACCCAGATCAATGCGGTAGCCAAACTGGCGCAAACTTTCCAATCGGCTGGGATTCAGCTGCTTGTATTGATTAACCAGGGTCTCTACGACAGCAGCGGCAAACTCTTCAGCGGTGAGTCGACCGCCTACAGCGCGGGATACTCAGCAGGCTCAGCGGTTGCGCGTGCGCTGATGTCGTATGGCGTAACCATGTATGAGTGCGGCAATGAGCTGACACGCGACGGCGCCATCATTCTGGATTCCACCAACGCAGGGACGAAGGCTCTCGATTTCAACAATGCGAACTGGCCGGTCTTGCGTGGCGTGATGCGCGGCATGATCGACGGGGTGAAATCGGTTCAGTCTTCCGCGAAATGCGGCATCAACTTCTGCGTGAACGATGTTGGCGCGGCCGACGCGTTGTGGGAGGGTACGCAACCAGACGGAAGCAGCGGCTATTCAACGGTGCGCTGGGACATCACGACCTGGCACAATTACGAAGTCTACGGCGATATCTTCAACATCGGCACCGACGGTTCGGGTCCGGGCTTCGATCTGCCGACGTATTGCAAGGCCCGATACGGTGTGCCTTTCATCATCTCCGAGTGGAACACAGGACCGGAACAAACCGAGGCTTATCGGGCAAATTACATCACCACGCAACTGGGCGAGTTCTATCAAGCGCGAAAGACGCACAACATCCAGTCTGTGATGTACTACGTGCTCGATAGCGGAAACAATACGTTCGGCATTATGATGAACGGCTCGGCCATCAACCCGTCGTACAGTGCATTCACGAGCTTCACTTCGGGAAATCCGGACAACTAAGCCGGCAAGCATCTAATGGTGCCGTGGATCTGGTCTTCCATCCTGGATGGCTAAGGGGAGACCAGATACCTTCGTTCTTTCTGCAACTCAGGACTTCTACCCGTTTCCAGTAGTCGATCGATATCGATCGCATTGAACTGAGCGATGATCGCCTCCGAATCATTGACGCCGAACCCGACCGCTACGGTTCCATCGTGAACCGCCAACCCGCAGCAGAATTCCACGCCATATTCTTTCCAGTAGAACGGCTCAGAAAGGACAACATCCCAGCTCCGATCAAAATAGACAAACCGGTGCTTATAAAGATGCTTTTTCCCTCGACTGCGCTCGTGTACGACGCACAGCCAACCCTCCTTCCATTTGACTAGCTGAGATGAGCCGAGTAGATCTTTCGGTACCTTCAATGGCTTCCGGAGCGACACGGTTGCACCGCGCTCGTTGATCTCGAGAATCGTCAACGGATTCATGGTGTGTATTGCCATGAGCTTCCCATCGGAAACGAAAGGCATCCAGTTCTTCTCACGACTCGAACCAACCGGCGATTCTATAAGGTAACTTTCTACAATACGGTTTTCGGCTACTTTCTGCAGCGCCATCGTGTTCGTGTCGTCCGAGTTGCTGCGCGCGCTACTCAGGCACCACAAATCTTCTCTCCAGAAGAACGTTCGCAAATCTTCAAATCCGTCGCCTGACTTGCCGGATGCGCGCCTGAAAGCCGTGTCTTCCAGAGCATTCATGTTCAGAACACTCAGGTTCGTGGACAAGTTGCCGATGTAGTTGATGGTGTCGTAGCTTTCACCATGCAACCTGACGCCGCCGCTCTCCATTAATTCATAGTTAACGGATCTAACAACCACGGCATAGCCGTTCCCGTCAAAACACAATGATGGATTGCAGGGGCGGTATTCACCCGGGATCTTCATCGAAACGAACTTTGGGCGAAGTGTTTGGAACAGTCTTTCTTCCTGAGGACGCTCGGTAACATACCTGTATAGAAGGGTCTTGAGCCGTCCCGGAACCAGTTGTGACGTGAGCATTCGGGTCTTTCTCCTGCGGGCGGGTTTGCCGAATCTAAAATGGGAAACTTCAATGCCTTGCGGCAACAACGGTCACCGAACGAAGACCGCCTCGCCTTCGCTAAACAACGGGCTTTTGCACCGCGTTCCGGTGGCCCCCAACGGCTTCAAAGAACTGCTCGTAGCGCCGACGACAGGCATTCCAGCCGAATTCATCGATAGCCAGATTGCTCTCCTGACGAGCAATCGTCGGCCACGATTCGTTAATCGAATGAACGATCTTGGGAAGCTCGGAGATGTCGTCGAACAACATGACGTTGTCGAACTTTCTGGCGGCCCAGACCATGAATGGTGTGGCGCGCGCGATCAGCAACGGCACGCGTCCGATGGCCTCGAAAAACGCGCCACTCACCAGCATTGAATCGGCTGCGTGCGGCAGGATCAGCACGTCGCTATCGATAATGCTTTGTGCAAACTCCGCATCGGATAGGAACTTGGCGTCGAGGTGCACAACGTTCCGGAGCGATCGCTTGTCGATGATTTCATTTAGCGTCGCGAGGTAGGCTTCCGTGCCGTGCCCGGCGATATGCAGCTTGCACTCGTTCGGCCAGACATTGAGCAAAGCGTCGATCTGCTTGTACAGGCGAATCACGCCGAGCAGCGAATACAGTGGCGTCGCGCTATCTTTTTTAGGCGTGGTGGGTGCCTGTCCAGGCGCATCCCAATAGAGTGGATGCGGCAGATAGTGCGCGTTGTACTGCGCCTGGAAATCCGGCGCGTGAACCACGCGGAAGTCCGCAAGGCGACGAACGAGTGCCATGATCCGCATCGAGAGACGTCTGTTGAAGCCGATCGTATCGTGGACCACGTGATCGTGTACGAAATAAACAACCTTCGCCCGACCGATCAACATGAGCGAACAGTAGAACGCGAAGAGCAGGGATCCCGTCAAGCTCAACCGGGCAGTGCCTTTGTCGCGCTTGAATGGCCGGTACTCAAGCCAATGAAAAGCGAGAATGTTGTCGGGTTTGAACAGTTGGGAGAACCCGCCGTTCAGTAAGCCCTTGATGGAAAGCGGCACGACGTCATAGCCGATCGAGGCATAGAGATCTTTCTGAATCTGTATGTAGCGATTCGTGGGGTTGGTGAAGGGACACATCAGTACCCGGGGCCGCGACCCTTCTGCCGCTTTGTCGTCGATCGTGCTGCGTGCCTCCGTGGGTGCTTGCGTCATGGGTACTTCTCCGGTCGCGTTTGGGGGGGCGCAAAGACATTGGGTGAACCACGCACAGAGGTTGGAAAATGCCCGCTCAACTCAGCAGTTTTCCCCACTCGTAGTCAATGCTGTCAGGCGTAAAGGGCAGCACTCCGGCGCCCGGCGTGAAGGTCAGCTCGCCGAAGAAAACCTGGTTATCTGGCGCATATAAGTCCACGCGGACATAGTCGAAGTCTTCGCAAAGGGTGACTGCGGTGTCCAACACGGATTCCAGGTTATTCGGGCGCGGGGCCGGTGCGGCACTCCGCTTGTAGTGGCCGATGGCCACATCGAGATGATTCCAGTCGACGTCGTACACATCGCCATGCGTCGCGCTCCCGAACCTGTTGGATATCACCAGTATGTAGATGATGGGACGTCCCGGACGGCCGCCAAAGCAATGCAACTTGTAATCGGCGGGTATCTGACCCGATTGGTCCAGCAGCAGCTGCTCAAAGAAGATGCGCGGCTTGATAGTGCGGTAGTGCTTCTCGCGTGCGATGTAGTAGAAGTCGGTGGACAACCACTGCGCGGCGAGGAGTTGCAATGTCTCGAACGAGGTCTCGGACTTGTTTCTGACCACCTCGACGAAGCTGCTGCCGTGATTCGCCTTCATGACGAAGGAATCAGGCAGCGCGTCGAATACCTCACGCGTCAACACATCCGGCGCCGATATCAACGGGATGAGATGCCTCTCTCCTATCTTGGCCGCAACATATTCGCGTACCGAAAGTTTGTCGGTCAGGCTAATGTAGCGGGGATCCGGGCTGAGGCTTCGTTGCAGGATCTTTTCGTTGAAGGTGGCTGGACGGAGAAGATTCGGATAGCGGCCAATACACTTGTGATGTAGCAGACTCACGAAGACGGAATCCGGCAGCATGCACTTTGCCGCCTCCTTGAGCCGCCTGACTACGGAAACTGACTGCTGCGTTGGCCGACACGGATCTTCTGGCGTAGATGTAGCGATCTCCTGCTCGAACGGTGCGGACTTGGAGGTGGGCATATTTCGATCCATGGCGGGTGGAGTCGCGAAGCTGAAGTCGGGATCAGGGTGCTTATCGCGGACTCTCCGTCGCGCTATTCCACGCTTCTTCGGGTGTCAGCCATCGCTCCTCGGACTCGATGTGCTGCTGCGCACGGTATTGCGTGGGCGACACGCCGTAGCGCTCCTTGAACAGCCGGCCGAGTCGATTGCCGTCGCCCATTCCGCACCGTCTCGCGATTTTGTCGACAGGCAGATCGGTATTTCTGAGCATCGTGCGAACAACTTCAAAGCGCGTGCGCAGCAGATACTCGAGCGGAGTGATGCCAAACTCGCATTTGAAGCGCCGCTGAAAATTGCGTTTGCTCATCGCGGCGGATTCGGCGGCCTGCGCCACCGAGATGGCCTTGCTGTAGTTCTCCCTGATCCAGCGTGCCGACTCGCGGATTTTGTCGGTCGTCGTGACGATGCTCGCGTCATCCAATTCCGACTTGTTCTGCTCGACGTAATTCGTTTGCAGTTCACGGGCGATCTTTCGCGCAGTGTCCGAATTCAGGTCGCGCTCGATCTGCGCAAGGACCAGGTCGGTCGGCGTCACGCTGCTGCTGGCGCTTGCACCAACGCCGCCGTCGTCAAAGAAAAAGATGGGCACGGTCGATTGCAACGGGTTCCTGCATACGACGGCCAGACTCGCTCCTTGCTGAATACCACGTGAAGCGATCGATCCGTGGCGCGAGATCCACGAGAGAAAGCGGCCGTTGGACCCCATCGTTTCATTGCCGTCACGGCAAGCGACAAAGAACGCATGGAAATCGGCCAGGCTATATCGTTCGAGGTTCTGCGTCCAGATCAGGATGCTGGATGAGCTTGGCACCAGGCCGCCTTCGTCGGACAGCACCGAGAGCCGATAGGGAGGCTCATCGCCCCCTGCTTTTTCAAACTCGTTGGCAAGCCGGAAAGCATCTCCCACCGCTCCGGTGGTCAACATGGAACAGTTCTGGAAAATCAGAAGGCCAATGTGTTTCACCTCTTTCCATCCACTCTGACGGTCATTGACACACGACGTAAGAAAACCAGTGGAAGTCATCACGCTTACTTCTCCCAACACGTAATCACGATACGTACCGAGATTAACGCATTGAAACTTGCAGAACCGGTTTGGCCGTATTCCAGGGTGTTTTGGCGTAATTGTCATGATCGGGGAAATTCTTACCTTGAAATTCGAAGGAAAAATGTTTAAATATCAATTCTGGTCAGAAACTTTTTCCGTATGCAAGGAGCAAGATCGCGCCTGGCTGGATTGCCGGTTGATGGTGCTCCTGTCACACCAGGTAAGGAGTTCTGACCGTCACTCCTGTTCAAACGTGCGTTTTCATCGCGTGAACTGTCACTACGCTTTTGTTGCAGCACCGCCGACGAACTGTACAACTCTGTTACAGCGGTTACAGATGGCAACAACGCTTTCTAAATTAACCGTATTGGTAATGCGCTCAACTTAATCGGCCATTAATACCCGAATTTATGCCGTCGACGATATGACGCGTTTTTTGCGGGCTATGCTTCACCGCAACATGAATAGATAAATTCGCCTGGTGATTCGGCGAATTGTGAATCTGTTCACAGAGTAATTGGCTCGAAGATGTTGTCCGGCCGCTGTGGCAAAGACATACCCATGACCGCTTTGCGAGACCGCTGGACGCCTCGTAGAGCTGGCGTGCGCGATTGCGTGACGCTGGTTCGCCCGGCTCCAAGGGTGTTGCGTTCGTCGTATCGCGCTGGACGCCCATGACTTCGGGTGTCGGGCCTGCCACACCTGCCTACAAAAGATTGACCTTGCAAGTCGAGATCGGCAGGAGACGGCCGTCCGTGGTAAAGCTCGGGCAGCTCCGATAGCAAGGCTTTCTCATGAGATGTCCGCGCAACTGGGCCGACGTCGTCGATATCAGGTAGCTCAAAAAATATCCGTCCGTTCGAGAGACAGCGTGACCGCCTGTTCGTCATGCGCAGTGAGGCCGGATTCTGAATCTATTTTTTAAACATGTAGTAGTACGAATGCATAGGAGATTCATATGCAAAGAACTGACTATTTCATCGCCGCCAGGAACGAAGTGTTTCTGGGCGGATCGGCGCAACCGCCGACGAACGATCACAGGCCGTACCGCGCTGTGTCGCCCACGAAGTCCTGAATGCGGGCTCTTCGAGCCAACCTGACCCAGCACGTAACTCCGAGGTGCCACCGGCCATGCCACATTCAGGTTCGGCGGCGGTTCCAGATCTCGAACGGGTGGTGCAGTAGAGCGGCAACGCGTCGTTACTCTGCCCATCGAACATGCAAGGATCAAGCCGGTGGACTACTACCCTGCAAATTCGTTCTCTCCCGCTCCCAACACGGAGCGTGGTCAACTCAGCGCGGGTGCAATGCTGACGCTGATGCGGGATCACATCTGGGAAATCGTGGGTACAGCAGTCGTCGTGCTGGGCCTGGCGGTGGCTTATCTACTCATTGCAACGCCGATCTACTCCGCCGACGTGCTGTTGCGTGTCGACCCACCGGAACCTAATGCGCTCGGTCTTGCCTTGCAGAATCAGGAATCTCTGCCACCGCCCTCGCCATCGCCGGTGACTGAAATGGCCGTGATACGCAGCCGCGCGGTACTCGAGCCGGTCATTGAGAAATTCCGCTTCGACGTATCGGTGACGCCGCACAAGATTCCTTTACTGGGGGACATCGCGGATAAATTTGCCACGCCGGGAGAGCCGGCGGCGCCCTGGCTCGGTTTGAAGTCGTATGCATGGGGCGGAGAGCGCGTTCAGATCGGTTCGCTGGATGTGCCGCAGGATATCGAGGAAGAAAAACTGACCCTGATCGCCCGCGCAAATGGCGCGTACGAGTTGCGAGGTCCGTCGAATCATCTCCTCATAACGGGCACAGTGGGCGCGGCCGTCCGGAGCAATGGGATTTCCATGCTCGTTAAGCAGTTAGACGCGCGACCAGGCACGAAATTTCAGGTCATTCGCTGGAACGAGCTCGACGCAATCAAGCAGTTTGGCAACCTGGTGAAGGTCGGCGACAAGGTGAAGGACTCCGGCCTTATTCAGATTGAGTACGCGGACAAGAGTCAGGGCAAGGCCACTGAAGTCGCCAATGCGTTGGGAGAGCAGTACCTGACTTATGCCATTACCGCCCGGCAAGCCAATGACACGACCACGCTGGCCTTCATTAACGGCGAGCTTCCCGGTTTGCTGGCAGACCTCAGAAAGGCTGAGGATGCATTGAAGCGTTTCCGTGGGGCGTCGCAGTCCATGCAGCCGACGAGCGAAGCACAAGCGTATCTCCAGGGCGGTTTGGACATTGACAAGCAGATCGCGACGCTGCAGATACAGCGTACGCAACTTCTGGATCGCTACACGGCGGATAGCCGCTGGGTGCAGACTGCCGACCGGCAAATCGCGCAATTGCAGGATGCGAAGGCGCAATTCGACGGCCATTTTAATAGTATGCCGTCGTCCGAACGTCAGAGCGTCGATCTGCTCCGCGCGCAGAGAGTGGCGGAGACGATCTACCTCGGGATGGTCCAGAAAGCCGAGCAATTGCAGGTTCGGCGCGCCAGCACGACCGGTGGCGCGCATATCCTCGACGGCGCGATCAGACCTCATCGTCCGGTCAAGCCGCAGCCCGCAATCGTGCTTTCTGGGGGCGTGGTACTCGGACTCCTGGCCGGTGTCGCACTGGTTTTCATGCGCCGCCATGTGATGACCGGCGTGACCGATCCGAGGTACGTGGAAAGTCGCATGAGCGTGCCGGTCTTCGGCGAGATCCTGTTCAGTCAGCAGCAGTTGCTGCTTGACCGCCACGGCGCAGCGCGCAAAGCATTGCCGGGTTCGGGAGGACGTACTAGTGAGCCAATTCCGCGAAGTGCAGCCGATATTCAGTTTGTTGGCGGTGCAGCCGGAATGGGGGGCGCCGCATCTCGTATGGCCGACAACACCAGAGTTCTCGCTGCGCGGTTTCCGAACGACACGTCGGTCGAGGCGCTTCGCGCCGTGCGCACAGCGGTGGCGCGCGACCTTGCCCACGCGCGCAATAACCTTCTGATGGTTATCGGCCCGACCCCTTCCGCGGGAAAGAGCTTTGTTGCGGCGAACCTCGCGATCCTGCACGCGGAGATCGGCTCGCGCGTCCTCCTGATAGACGCCGATATGCGCCGGGGCCACCTTGCCTCGTTGTTCGGCGGAAGCAATCGTGGCGGTCTTTCGGAGGTGCTCTCGGGCCGGTTAGGTGTACGTCAGGCATTGCGCTCAACAGGCATCGACGGTTTGACGTTCCTGTCGTGCGGCATACGACCGGAGAATCCTGCCGCGTTGCTCATGAAATCGCATTTTAAAGAGCTATTGGCGCGACTCGCCGGGCAGTACGACATGGTGATCATCGATACGCCGCCATTTCTCGCGGTCACCGACGCTTCCATCATCGCGATTGAAGCGGGCTCGTCCTTGCTGGTCTTGCGCTCGGGGATGCAGAGCGAGCAGGAAATTGCGGACACAGTCAAGAAGATGGAGCGCGCCGAAGGGCGCATTGCCGGTGCCGTCTTCAATGGTATTCCGCTACTGCGAAGCACACGAAATTACGATTACGTGACGAACTATGCCAGCGATTTTGGCGATCTCGAAGCAACGCATTGATCGTGCCGGCCGCAGGTGATTTTCGGCCAGATGTTGCGTGACGCCGTCAAACGGAGAAGCCGATGTCCTTTGCAATTAACGGAAAGTTCACCTCTCAGGCCGTGACCGGCGTTCAACGTGTGGCGTACGAACTCACCCGGGCCATGCAGATGAGCGCAACGCCTGGAGGCGAACTGGACGTTTTCGTGCCTCAAAACGTAGTCGAGCCCGGCACGTCCCTCAAGCGGAAACGGTGCTTCCCGTGGCTGCGCGGCACGCTTTGGGAGCAGATCACGCTGCCCATTGCAGCGAGAGGAATGACGCTTCTCAATCTGTGCAATACCAATCCGCTTTTCAAGCGTGGGCAAGTCGTGATGGTTCATGACATGGCGATCTACGATGTACCGCAAGGCTTCTCCAGGAAGTTCCGGCTCTGGTACCGCGTTTGCTTCGCGATGCTGCGGCGAACGGAGCCGATGATTCTGACGGTCTCCGCCCACTCGAAGATGCGGATCTGCCATCACCTGAAGGTTGATGAGTCGCGTGTCACGGTTATAACGCCCGGTGCGGATCATCTGGACCGGGTCATATCGAATCCGGCCGTCATGAGGCGTTTGAACCTTGTAAAAGACGCGTACTGCGTCGTTGTCGGCAGCCTTGATCCACGAAAGAATCTGCAACGTGTTCTGGATGCGACCGATAGGCTTGGGCATTTGAAGGACGTGAAGTTCGTCATTGTTGGCGGTCGAAATCAATGCATCTTCAATAGCGAGGAAATGGAGCTTCGGACCCATTCCAACCAGATTGTCTGGGCGGGTTTTGTGTCGGATGGCGAGTTGAAATCGCTGTATGAGAACGCGGCTTGCCTAGTCTTTCCCTCCTTGTACGAAGGGTTTGGACTGCCGCCTCTCGAAGCGATGTACTGCGGTTGTCCGGTGATCGCTTCTTCGCGGACCTCGATACCGGAAGCGTGCGGCGACGCCGCCATGTATTGCGACGCGACCTCGGCGGACGATATCGCGGCGAAGATTTCCCGCATGATGGCCGATGCGGAACTGCGGCAGCGTTACCGAACAATTGGCGTGGCCCACGCGCGTGAGTTTCGCTGGGAATACTCCGCGAGCAAGGTGCTGCAGGTTCTGTACGGCCATGCCGGGGGGCGCTTGTCGGACCTGGCGCCCAGCGCGTCGGTGGGCTAGTTCATGTTCGTGGCCAGGCGAATGGACCGAGTCTCGAGCGTTGCCGGCAGACGGCGGGCGTTGCGCACACTCGCCGCACTCGCGGGAGCGGTGATACCGCTCGCAAGTAGCAAGACTGCGCTGTCATTGACGTCCGAGTCGCGGTCCTTGAGCGTGCGTGGTCGCAGGATGACGGAATTGATCGGCTCGAATGGTTGGGCTGGCGCGGCCAGCGATGTTCAGATGTGGCGTGCAATGGGTATCAGTTGGGGGCGAGGCTCGGTTGGCCCTGGCCAGCCGGATGGGCCACAAGACGTCATGCGCATCGACAAGACCAGTTCTGCGTTCGATAGCGAATTGCCGCCAGCCTTGATCGCGAATGACCGCAATGGAATCGGCTCGCTCCTGCAACTCGGCTATACGCCGGGGTGGAACGCGAGCGTGCCGGGTGACCCCAATTCAGCGCCGATGGACGTGGAGGTGTGGGAGCGATATGTCGATGCAGTAGTTCGTACGTACTCCGCACCGCCTTATAACCTGCGCCATTTCCAGATCTGGAATGAAGCAGCGGGCAGGTTGTCGGGCGGACTGGCTCAAGCGACATTCTGGCATGGCCCGGATGCCGATGGGAACGAAAAGAGCTCGAAGCCGTACGAGCGCGCCATGCAGGATTACGTCGAGCGCATTCATATTCCGGCTGCGCGCATCATCCGCCGTTATCACGCGTACGTTGTCTACGGTGGATGGCCGGACCAGGGCGGCCTCGACAACTTCCGGAGATGGCTTGAGTACAGGAGCCCGGTGCTGAAGGAGCGGATGCTGGATTGGGTCGATTACATCGACACGCACTATCTCCCCGTCGCCGATCTGGATTCCCTGTATCAGCAGTACGTCAGGAACGGGCCCGCGCGAGGTATCTGGCAAACGGAAATCGGTGACGGGTACATGAAGGATCCGCACTATTTGCCGCGCTATTTCTTCGACTTTGCGGTGTGGGCGCTCGACAGAAACTGGGACGACCCGAACAAATATCTGTCCATGGTTTACCACTGGGATGGTTATGAACCTTTCCGTCTGACGCATCGTGGCCCGCCCACGCGGACTTACAACGTATCCGGGCGAAGCCTGGTCGTTCTGAATCGGACGGCGAACGGATCGTTAGCAAGTTTTTCGAAACCGTTGCAATTCGATCCAGGCGCCTCTGGAAGTGCATTGCTTTCTGGCCATGACGTCGTGATGCAGGTCAGCGCGGATCCCGGTTGGCAATCGGTCACCGTTGGCGGACTCAAACCGCCGTCTTCAGGTAATGCACGAGTGGATTTCATCGACGCGCTGAACGGTACGGCAAGTGCCCGCGACGACGTTGCCCTGGCGTGGAACGACCAGAGCCTGAAGGTTCGCTTCAAGGTGCCGGATCGAGTCAATGGGGCCGACAACAAGCCGCCTAAGCACCTTGCCTATGTCGTTGTTCGTGGAGTCGCGTAGCGAATCGGATCACTCAAGGTGCTCCTCAACGCGTGTGCATTTGAGTGCTTGCAGCATGTGTCGGTCGTTTCACGGTCGTCGAATCTCGATTGATCGAACCTTTGGATGGCGTCGAAATATCATGAACCACGTCACTGTTGTGATCTGCAATTACAACTACGAGCGTTATCTGGCCATGGCGATCGAATCGGCGCTCGCGCAGGACTATCCGGCGACGCATGTCGTGGTCATCGACGATGGCTCGACCGACGGGTCGCGCGCGATCATCGAGAAGTTCGGGGCACGCGTCTCATCGATACTCAAGGAAAACGGCGGCCAGGTGTCCGCTTACAACCAGGCGATCGAGGTGCTTGCAACGGAATATGTGATTTTCCTCGATTCCGACGATGTCCTGTATCCGGGGGCGGTCTCCGAAGTGATGCGGCGCTTTGCAACCGGTGATTGGACAAAGGTGCAGTTTCGCCTGGACGTCATGGATAGCACGGGTGCGCTGACGGGCGCTTATGTGCCCCACGTCGAGCCCCCCGCGGATTGCGGAAAGCTGTTGCTGGGCGGCTGGCTCTATCCGTCGCCGCCTGCCTCGGGTAACGCATACAGGGTGAGCGCACTCAGACGCATTTTTCCGGTTCCGGAAGCGGACATCAATCGCTACGGCGCGGACTTCTACGCGATCTACGGCGCGGCACTGGTAGGTCGTGTCGCCGCGGTGCGAAAGTCGTTGGGGGGTTACCGCGTGCATAACGCGGGCAGCGCGACGGTGTCGTTCGCAAACTCGGAGCAGCTCAACAGAGCGCCGGAAGCCGTCAACCTGAGATGGGCAATCTTGCGGAATATCGCAAGGACCCGGCTCCAGATGGAGCTTGCGCCCACTTTTCACGATTTTGCACTCGAGAAGGCTCGCTTCTGTTCAGGCGTCTATCGGGCGACGCTCCAAAACCGGTGGCGCTGGATGATGCGGGATTCTCGTCACTATTTGCACACCATCGTTGCGAATCCATTCTGGAGTCGTAAGAAAAAGCTCGGCGCGCTTGTCCTGTCGAGTCTGTGTCTCGTCCCTTACTCGCCACTTTCTGACTTTGTGGTGCGGTATATCGCCAACCCGCTTGCCCGCCGTCGCGTGGCTGGGCGCTGAAGTCCAGAACGCGTGCATGGAGGGCGGCATGGATAGACGAAAGAGCGTTCGGATTATCGGGTTTGTCTACGGTGGCTATTTGATGAGGTACGTGTACCTCATCATCGTGGTGCCGTTTTACGGCAGGATGCTCGGTGTAGCCGGGTACGGTCGGGTACTGGCGTCGATGTCGCTCATGAACGTGATATGGATGCTCGTTAACTACGGCTTTAGCCCCGTCGGCATGCGCGACGTATCGAAAGCGCAATCGGAGCAAGAATGCAACGACATCTTCTCGTTGCATGTGAGCGCGCGCATTGTGCATGGCGTGGTGGGTGGATGCATAGGCGTGGTTGCCACGCTGTGTTCGCCTGTCATGTCCGAACGTCCTCTGATCGGTGTGCTGGCTACGCTGCTGGGGATCGTGTCCGGCATGAACCTCGGTTGGCTGTTTCAGGGGCGTCATCAGTTTCGAACCCCGATCATCATCGAGGTGTTTGGCTTTCTCCTGAGTCTTGTGCTGGTCTTGACGCTCGTAAAAGGACCCGATGACGCGGTATGGGTGCTTGCGAGTCTTCTGATCGCGGGTGTGGCGTCCTCGATCGTTTCCTACGGGCTCACGATCTATCAACTGGGCTGGCCGCGTCTCAGGTTGGCAGGCATCGTTCCTCTCGTGCGAAATTCGACGATGCTTTTCCTTTACTCGTCCGGGTCGGTCGTATTCACGGCATCGTCCACCTACCTGTTGACGTTGTTGTCCACGCCCGATCAGGTTGGCTATTTCGGCGCGGCTGAACGCTTCGCGACGATCGCGCTCGCGCTGATGGGACCGGCCGCACAGGTGTTCATTCCCACCATCACGCGGCAACTCGCACAGGGCGACGTGCAGGGCGCGCATGAAACGACCCGGCGTGGCGCGACCCTGCTGATGGGATACGGATTGCTGATTTTCTGTGGCGCGCTAGCGCTGTCACCGTTCGTGCTGCCTTTGATCCTCGGCGCCTCCTTTGAACCCAGCGCGCACGTCCTGCAAATTTTTGCGTGGATGTTCCCGTTCGCTGCGTTTAACGAGTTCGTGGCGGGTTACGTATTTGTACCGCGAAGGAAGGATCGTCTGCTTGCCGCCGTGGGCATTGCGTCGGGTGTGATCAATCTTGTTGCGGCGCTCGTCCTGGCGCCTCTGTACGGCGCGATTGGAATCGCACTCGCTCGAGTGATTGGCGAGGCGATGTTGTCGGTCATGCTGATGGGCGTCGTGATTCGCCTCGAGCTGGTGGGTCTCGTACCGGGCGGCGAGCGGGCGCTAGGAATGATTCGGGGTGCATGCGGTTTCCGACCCCCGACACGTGCTGCAAAAGACGAGTGAATTTCGGGGGTGGAAGGAAAAGGATGTCGGTCGCAATCTCACAGGAGGTCGAAGTGAAAGTCGCTATTGTTCACGATTGGTTGGTGGTTTCGGGCGGTGCGGAAAAGGTGCTGAAAAATATCATCGAGTGTTTCCCGAAAGCGGACATCTTTTCGATCGTCGATTTTCTGGAGGACCGGGATTGCGTGAAAGGGAAATCCGTCAAGACCTCCTTCATTCAAAACATGCCTCTAGCGCGCAAACGTTATCGTGCATACCTGCCGTTGATGCCGATCGCGATCGAACAAGTCGACCTGTCTGGCTACGATCTTGTCATTTCCAGTTCGCACGCGGTTGCGAAGGGTGTGCTGACGGGACCGAACCAGGTCCACATCAGCTACGTCCATTCACCCATTCGCTATGCCTGGGACCTACAGCATCAATACCTCAACGAATCTCATCTGAACAGCGGCATCAAATCTGTGATGGCGCGCATTCTGCTTCACTACATTCGTGGCTGGGATTCGCGCTCGGCCAATGGTGTGGATCATCTTCTGGCGAATTCGCAGTTCATTGCCCGGCGGATCAGAAAAACGTACCAGCGTGAAGCAACCGTCATCTACCCGCCGGTCGATCTGGCAAACATGACCATGGGCACGCAGAAGGATGATTTTTACGTGACGGCGTCACGCATGGTGCCGTATAAACGTATCGATCTGGTGGTACGAGCCTTTTCACAAACGCCTGAGCGCCGGCTCGTGGTGATTGGCGACGGCCCCGACATGAAGAAGGTCAGGGCGGCGGCTGGCGAGAATGTGACGATCCTGGGTCACCAACCGTTCGAAGTCCTTGTCGATCATTTGCGACGCGCTCGTGCGTTTGTGTTTGCCGCGGAAGAAGACTTCGGTATCTCCGTGGTGGAAGCCCAGGCATGCGGAACTCCGGTCATCGCATTCGGCAGAGGCGGTGCGCTCGAGTCTGTTATCGGTCTGCCGCTTGAACGGCCAACCGGCGTGTTCTTTGGTGAACAGACGCCGGAGTCTTTATTGGCAGCGGTCGGCCGGTTTGAGCGCAATGCCAATCTGTTCGATCCTCGGGCATGCCGTAGAAACGCGGAGCGTTTTTCGTCGGAGAACTTCAAGACGGCGCTGACGAACTTCATCGACTCCCGACTCCCATACGGGGGCCTCGAACACTTTCTCCCGTACCCGGTCATGGGCCAACTACCCGTCAATCAACGTCATCATGCCGACGTCGTGTCATGAGCGAAAATGAATGCGCTAGCGGATCCGACCCAGGATGGCCCTGACAGACGGCATATGGCGATGGATTGCTGGCGAGTGAGCATCGATCAAGCCCTGAAGCGGCGCCTCGTGCCCATAGGCAAGCGTTGAGACGAGCAAAAGGCTGAAGGTGAACCCGACCGGCCTGAAGCGCTCAAACTCGACGTTGATGGCGGCTCGCAAAAAGAATACGGCGACAAGCGTGCCGAGAACCCAGCCGGTAATTGCTTCCGGAAACGAATGGGAGTGATCCATGACCCTGGCGAAACCGGTAAGCGCCCCAATGGCCATACCGGCACCGACGCCTGGGAGCGGCGGCAAACGCCACCATTTCATCTGGAGGGTAATCGCTACCGTCCACACGGAAGTCGACAACATGGTGTGCCCGCTAATCACGCGGAAATCGGTAGCCGGGATGGATATGCCCCAACCGGCATAAAGCAGAGATTTTTTTGGTTGGCGATCGCGGCTACTGAGGCGTGAACTGGCCGGTCGGGGCCAGTCCGCGATCGGTAATCAAAAAAATGTTTGTGCTAAACCGCTCCGCATGCGTTCGCTTCTATGGGCATTGAATGAACGGCGCGGTGATTCGCGATAGCCGGCGCGTGGCCATCGCACGCCGGAAGTGGGCGGTCTGAGAGAGCCGGTTGCGCGAAGACAGCGGGAATGCGCGGGTCAGCGGGCAGACAGTGCGCAGTTTCGCGGCATTGTGATGGGGCGATGACGCCAACGCGCGAGCCGGTTCGCGTTGGCCGCAGGAGGAAGACCAACGTGCTGGGGGCTGATGCTGATGCCGGTCAGTGTCCATGGCTGGGATCGGGTGGCGCCCGCGGCATGATGCCAGGCGTGTCGCCAGGCAGCGCGCCTTCGATGCGGACCATGTGGCCCTTGCCACACACGGGGCAATCGCGCAGTGACCTGCCGGTGAGCCGCTGGTAATGGTCACGGTAGTCTTCTGCGAGGACGGGTGACGCAGCGGCGGGCGGCTCGACGCCGAGCAGCCGCCGGCAGGTGGCGAGGCGCGCCGCCCGGTGGCAGTTGGCGAGCCACCCGTAGCTGCGGATGCGCTTGAAGCCGGTGGGCAGCACGTGCAGCAGGAAGCGGCGGATGAACTCGTCGGCGGTGAGCGTCATGGTCCTGTGGCGGGCTTCATGACGGTAGTCCTTCCACTGGAACAGGACCGAATCGCCATCAAGGCGCAGCAACCGGTTATTCGAGATGGCGACGCGATGCGTGTAGCGGCCCAGGTAGTCGAGTACCTGGGCGGCGCCGCCAAACGGTGGTTTCGCGTAGACGACCCACTCCGCGTGGACAGCGGGCGCGAGCCAGGCGGCAAACGCTCGCGGTTCACGCAACGGCTCGAGCTGGCCATGCAAGCGCAGCGCGCCGGCGTCGAACGCGCGACGCAGCTGGTCGAGAAAGAGCCGCCGGAAGAGCCGCGAGAGCACCCGCACGGGCAGGAAGAAGCCTGGCCGGCAGGCGATCCAGCGGTCACCGTCCGGGGCAATGCCGCCGCCGGGTATCACGCAGTGCACGTGCGGATGGTGCAGCAGGTTCTGCCCCCACGTGTGCAGGACCGAGAGGAAGCCGATTTCCGCGCCCAGGTGCTTCGGGTCGGCGGCGATCGTGCGCAGCGTTTCGGCGCTGGTGCGAAACAGGATGTCATAGAGCACCTTGTTGTTCTGGTACGCGAGCGCGGCGACGGCCTCGGGGAGTGTGAAGACGACGTGGAAGTACTCGAGCGCGGGAAGCAACTCGGCGCGCCGGCGTTCGAGCCATTGCGCGCGGGCAAGCGACTGGCACTTCGGACAGCAGCGATGGCGGCACGAGTCGTAGGCAATGCGCTGATGGCCGCAGGTATCGCACTGCTCGACATGACCGCCCAGCGCGGCGGTGCGGCACAGCTCGATGGCGCTCATCGCGCGGCGCTGGGCACGACTGAGGGCGCCGGCATGGGTCTGCCGGTACTTTGGGCCGCAGCGGCGGAAGATGTCCGCCACCTCGAGCGCCGGTCGCATCGCCGGCCTCAGAAGTACTCGGGCGCGCTCGGCTGGGAGGGAACGGGTGCGGGATGCGGCAGCAGGTCGAAGGGACTGGTGGTGGCGCACACGGTGCTCGTGGCCAGTTTGAGATAGCGCGCCGTGGTCGCCATGCTGCGATGCCCCATGAGCAGCTGGATCCGGCGTACATCGGCACCGGTTTCCAGCAGATGCGTGGCGAACGCGTGCCTCAAAGAATGTGGCGTAACGGGTTTCGTGATGCCGCTGCGCTCACGTGCAAGCTGGCATGCGTCGCCCACGGCATGGCGGCTGATGGGCCGCCCCGGAATGCTGCCTGGAAAGAGCCATTCCCTCGGATGGGCGTCGTGCCAGTACAGTCGCAGCACCTCGAGCAGACGCGGCGAGAGCATTACGTAGCGATCCTTACGGCCTTTACCCTGACAGACACGGATCATCATCCGCTGGCTGTCGATATCGGTGACCTTCAGATGCACGACTTCGGAGACACGCAGGCCGGCCGCATAGGCCGTCATCAGGATGGCGCGCTGCTTCAGGCTGGGAATCGACTCGAAGAAACGCGTGACTTCCTCAAAGCTCAGGATGACGGGCAACTTCACGGGCCGTTTGGGCAACGGGAAATCCTCGTCACTCCAGTCCCGCCTGAGCGTGATGCGGTACAGGAAGCGCAGCGAGCCTACGGCCAGCTGGACACTGGCTGGCGCGAGCTTGCGTTCGTTGGTCAGGTGGATAATCCAGGCGCGGATCTCTTCGGGACCGAGCACCTCGGGTGAGCGCCGAAAGTGTCGGGCGAAACTGGAAACCTGCAGGAGATAGGTCTTCTGCGTGTTGACAGCAAGGTTGCGGATCTGCATGTCGTGCAGCATGCGTTGGCGGAGCAGTGTCATGGCGAACCTCCAGGAGACAGGGGATGGCATGCCCGGTCGGGCACCTCCATGCTGCTCCTGGCCGCCTGCTCGTCCCTTCCTCGTGGCCCGGCATCCGATAACCGTCCTGACCGAACGCCAGGCACTGACCTCCGCTTCCCTCCCACTACCGCGTCAGCGGTTTAGTACAGATAATCTTGGTTGCACCGACGATAGCCATTCCCCCGGCGAGCGCACCGACCAACTGCCATGCCAGGCGGACGTTGAACCGCGCCAGCCAGCAGATACAGATCGCGGCGACGGGCAACGTCACGGCGGCATCGCCTATGTTGGTGAACAGGGTCCACATGGGATTTTCTCTTCTGCGTTTTCGCCGGCGCGTGGTTGCGCTCAGCGTGGTACGCCGTCGTTCGACTTCTGCTGAAGATGGTTGATCGCGGCGGTGTTGACCGACCGCGCTGCCAGCAGCAGGGAGATAACGAGAGCAAGGATCAGTACATTCGACGGCGAGACTAGGCGATGTTCGGTCGCGGCCATGACAAGCAGGCAAACTGATGAAATTTCAACAAACCTGAAGGCGGCGAAGTTCTGTCCGCCGCCAAACAGCGCAGCGGCGGCTGCACCGTGTTTGCTCCATTCGATCAGTTTCCAGTAGAAGCTCAGCATCAGAGCAAGACCGACTACGCCAAGTTCCGCAAGGAAGTTCAGGTATGAATTGTGAGCGTGCGAGTCGCTATGTTCGATGATCATGTCCGACGGTACGCCCAACAGATGAAAGTAAGAAGTCACACTGCCGATATGATCGTCGAATGAGCCGAAACCGAGGCCTACGATCGGGCTCTGCTCGAAGTACGCAAGCGCCCGCGGCCATAGCCATTCGTAGCGAATGTCCAGGTTGGCGACCTTGGCATCCTGATTCTCGATGGTGAAGGTGTAGCCCATATAGTCGACTCTTGGATCCGTATGGTAGATCGCCATTGCGATAGACCCGGCGATCAGACCGGCAATCAGGGTTGCCAGCATCCAGCGTTTGCGGCCGAAGTAGAGGTAGGGAAGGACGACAAGAGCACCCAGCAACGAGCCTCGGCTATAGGTGGAGAACAACATGAGTGCATTGGCTCCGAGCAGGGCCAGCAGCAGCTTGCTGCGCCTGTGCAGGTAGCATGCGATACCCAGGCAGAACAGCATGGCGAAGAACCCGCCTGCCGCATTGCGTGCAATGAAGTAGCTTCCAAAACTGTCGTCGGGACGCGCCAGGATGCTGAGCAAGCCATTGTGGATGACGTAGTAAGCGTAGGGCGGCAGATTGATCAGCACCGCGAACACGAAAAACGTGCGAAGGACTTTATTCAGGTCCCAACGGTGCGTATACAGGCAGCCGGCAAAAATAGGTGCGTACGAGATGAGAAAATTGCCGTCGCGCCGATAGAAATCGAATTCCAGGAACGACCTGGGATCGTAGAGCAGCGTGGAGATCACAACCAGTAAAGTGAACGCGGCGAGCGGCGTCATGAACGTGGGGTAGCTGCGTCCAAAAAAGCGCCAGGGACAAAAGACGAGCGGGACGAGTCCGGCCGCGCTTACGGGGACCAGATTGGTGACCGTCAGGAACAGTGCAAGGAGCGATATGTAGGCCATTGCGGCTCCAGAGAATTGTCCAGATAAGCGTCAAGGTAAGCGTCCAGATAAGCCGGTGGCGTGCGGTCTTCGAAGGCCACGCCGAGCCCGTAGCACAAACATGGAGTCGGACGCCAAAAGTCAGCATGTTACGGACAACAGACAATATCGGTGCACTACCGTTCACACCAAAGTATCAACTCGTTCACATGAACGGTATCACGGCTATAAATTGATTTCCAACCCGCTCGTCTCGCGCAGCGTGTAAATCGAGCCTGTTTCGTGCGCTTGCGAAAGCAGGTCCAACGGCCACGGCCAAAACCTCCACGGTTCGCGCCAGAAATGTTGTGGTGCAGCGTAGCCTGACTATGATGAAACACATCGAGTACTGCTCTGCGGCGTCAGCTTGCCGGTAGAAAGCCGATGCGTGGCGTTACTGTTGAACGTCATGCAGTTGCGATCGGCCGCGATGCTGACCACGCTTTCCGGTCGGGCCAGATTGACGGTCAACGCGTGCACCTTTGTCACCGCGAACTGAACCGATGGCTTTGTCCGTCTGATACGGTCGTTCTGTCATTGATCACACAAGAAGCCTGCAGCGCGATTGACGATGCAATGCATCGCGCGTGGACGTGAGGATTTCGTTCGCCAGCGGGTTTCAATGTAAAGGAGCTTTAAATGAGCAAGGTTACGGTAAGTGCTGGCGAGATAGATCACGAAGCGATCGATCAGGTTGTGGCGGATTATCCGCCGCTCGTGCAAGTGATTCTTGCGGGTGGCTCAGGTACGCGTCTGTGGCCGGTGTCGCGTGAGCAGTTTCCGAAGCAATTGATCGACGTGATCGGTAACCAGACGTTGCTACAGGCCACGATGGGACGAATGGCGGGCTTCAGCTCGACGTGGGAGATCGCCGCGGATCCTCTCATCGTGTGCGGGGCAGAGCATTACTTCGCGACTTACGAGCAGGCTCGGGAGATTGGGGTGAATGCGCGCATTATCGTAGAGCCGGCTCGTCGGGATACGGCACCGGCTCTCACGCTTGCCGCGCTGGCGGCATGTACGGGCGGGCAGGATGCCATTCTGGTCGCCATGCCCGCGGACCACGCCATTGCGAATCTCGATGCGCTTCATCAGTCTATCGATATTGCCGCACGTCATGCGTTGAACGGCAAGATCGCGACGCTAGGCATTCCGCCCGATCGCGCCGACACGGGATTCGGTTATATCCGCCTCGGTGACGCGTTCCCGGATGGGGCGCATCGTATCGAGCGTTTTGTCGAGAAGCCGGCCGTGGAACTCGCTGCGCAATATGTTGAATCCGGCAATTACTGGTGGAACAGCGGCATGTTCGTGGTTCGATCGTCAGTCTGGCTGGCTGTTATCGAACGGTTCCAGCCCGAGATGCATGCTGCGTGTGTCCAGGCTTATCAAGGTGCCAAGAAGACGGACGAATGCGTCATTCCCGATGCCACTGAGTTCCTGCGTTCGCCATCCGATTCGATCGACTACGCTGTGATGGAGCAGGTTTGCAAGCCTGATTCGCCATTCAGCGCAATCGTGGTGCCGCTCGAAGCGGGCTGGTCGGATCTCGGTTCATGGGACGCGGTCTGGCAGGCGATGGAAAAGGACGAGTGCGGCAACGCTTCGAATGGGCGCGTGGTGTTCGAAGGCGCAACCGCCACTTATGCGCGCTCGCAGGGTGGCAGGCTGGTTGCGTGTGTCGGCACGAACAACATGATCGTGGTCGATACCGACGACGCCGTGCTGGTTGCAGACCGCTCACACGTGCAGGACATCAAGGGACTGGTGTCGCGCATCAAGCGCGAGAAGTCGCCAGAAGCCGACGCGCATAGAAAAGTCCGTCGGCCATGGGGCTTCTACGATTCGATCGACCATGGCGACCGTTTCCAGGTGAAGCGAATCGTCGTGATGCCGGGCGCGCGCCTGTCGCTGCAGATGCATCACCACCGCGCGGAGCACTGGGTCGTCGTGAGCGGCACGGCCCTTGTCACTCGCGGAGAAGAGCAGTTCCTTCTCGGCGAAAACGAGTCGACCTACATCCCTCTTGGCATACGCCATCGTCTGGAAAATCCCGGCTGCGTACCGCTTCAGATCATTGAGGTTCAGTCGGGCACGTATCTCGGCGAAGACGACATCGTCCGGTTTGACGACCAGTACGGACGGTGCGGCTGAATCAGCTCGCGTGACTAGGTGCGTGTCTTTAGGGGGCTGCGATGCGGTTGATTACTGGTCTAATGGCAAGACTGTTCGACGTGGCGATGATCCTGACCGGCGCACTCGTGGCCTCGCGGATCCGCTTCGACGATGCTTCTCAACGAGGTTTCTATTTTGCGTTCGTGGCTTTCGCCGCGGCGTTTTCGTTGGCGGTGTTTCCGACGCTCGGCGTGTATGAATCCTGGCGCGGGCGGTCCAAAAGGACGCTGGTGGGGCAAGTCGCGCTCGGCTGGCTAGTCGTGCAGGCCTGCGCGATGGTGCTGATGTTCTCGTTACATCGCATCGACTTTGTCTCGCGGCTCTGGTTTGCCTACTGGACGGGCATTTCCGGCGGGTTGATGATTGCCGGCCGCATGGCGACACATGCGCTGCTCGGCCGGGCGCGCAATGCGGGCCTGAATTTGCAGCAGGTTGCCGTGGCAGCGTGCGGAGAGCATTGCGACGAGGTCATTCGCAAGATGGAGAGGAATCCGGCGGCTGGCTTTCGGCCTAATGCGCTGTATAACGTACGGTCTGATACCACGGCAGCAACCACAACAGCGGTGCGTGTCTTTGACGAGCATGCGAGCTTTGCTCGACACGTTCGTGAAAAACAGATCGGCGAAGTCTGGTTGGCATTGCCGCTGACCGAGGAGCGCACGATTCTCAAACTGGTCAATGAGTTTCGCAATGATCTGATCAACATACGTTTCATGCCCGATGTGCGTACGTTGGCTCTGTTTGAAGGAAGCGTGACAGACCTGTTGGGTGTGCCGACCATCAATCTGGCCGCCTCGCCGTTGCCGCCCAATGCCATAGTGCAAAAGGAATTGTTCGATCGCCTCTTTGCACTGGGTGCGCTGATTGCGGTGTCGCCCATCCTGCTTGCGTGTGCAATCGCGGTTAAGCTCAGTTCGCCCGGACCGGTATTTTTCAAACAGCGCCGGAAAGGCGCGGACGGACGCGTCTTCACCATCTTGAAGTTTCGCACCATGCGCCTGCATGAACAGAAGCACGGCGTGCTCGAGCAGGCTACACGCGGCGACCCGCGTATCACCAAAGTGGGTGGATTCCTTCGTCGCACGAGCCTTGATGAATTACCGCAGTTCTTTAACGTGCTACGCGGCGACATGTCCGTAGTGGGGCCTCGCCCTCATGCGCTTGAACACGACGATCTCTACCAGAACATTGTCTCCGGCTACATTCATCGTTACCGCATCAAGCCCGGCATTACTGGCTGGGCGCAGATCAACGGCTTTCGCGGCGAGACCGATCGCCTCGAAAAGATGGAGGGCCGTGTCGCACATGATTTGTATTACCTCAGGAACTGGTCATTCAGACTTGACGTAAAAATCATTTTCGCGACTGTATTCAAGGGGCTTCATCATCCTAACGCTTACTGAGCTTAGATCGAGGTCCCAGTAATACAGTACAGGAAGTAGGCATGAGTCGAATAGCTGCGGGATCGAAATGATGTCATTCGATGTTGAGCGCGTAGTCAGACGGTCGTTAAAAAGGGCCGCGCAATTCAAGTTTCACCGGGATCAAGGCGCCCAGGCCGGGCGAGTTCTGCAGTCTCTGGAGCAGAAGTACGGAAAGGCCGACCCGGCGAATCTGAAGCTGGCCGATACCTATGCGCGCGACGTGTTTGGGAACGCCGTCTACGCGCCGTGGCTCCGCGTCTACACCGCGTTCAGTAGAACGTTCAAGGAAGGGTGGATTCCGGACAACTACTACGGGAGCGTGGTGGTGCCCAGCATGAAAGGCTCTTACGGAAAGCTATCCGACCTGAAGTCGATATCGCGGCCGATCTTCGGCAGCGACGCGTTTCCAGACGTCGCCTATTTCGCCAATGGCCTGTTTTTCACGGACAAAAACGTTGTGATTCCAGAGCGTGAACTCGAGAGCGTCGTGTTCGGGCAGGGCGAAAGAGTCGTGTTCAAGCTGGACGGCTCCGGGCAAGGCAAGGGTGTGACCATCTTCAATAGAGAGGACTTCGACCGCGAAGCCATCAAATCGCTTGGCAATGGCGTTATTCAGAAATTCATCACTCAGCACCGCGTGTTCAATGTCTTTGCTTCAAAGCCGGTTGCCACGTTGCGCTTTACCACGGTTGTGGACAACGCCGGCGGTATCACGATTCGAGCCTGTTTTTTGCGGCTCGGAAGAGCGGAAGATACGCATGTTCAAAGTGATCGCGATGTCTGCGTACCGGTCGATCTGACTACCGGCGAACTGGGTCGTGAGGGTTACATGAATGACTGGGGTGCGACTGAAGCGCATCCAGATTCCGGAGTCCGCTTCTCGGGCGTCAAAATCCCGGCATTTGCGCAATGCGTTGCGATGGTCCTCGATCTGCATCAGAAGATCCCCTTCGCCCGATGCATAGGATGGGATGTGACCGTCGATGCGGACGAAAATGTTCAGGTCATGGAATGGAACGGCGAACACAACGACGTGAAGTTCAGTGAAGCCACGCAAGGACCGTGTTTTTCGGACTTGAAATGGGAGCGGCTAATCACTGTGGCTTGATTGGGCAAGCCGCGAGGGCGTGGTCACTGGCGATTCAAAGCCCCATACGGAGACAGGACGTGAGCGAACGGTTATGGTGCGTCCATATCGAAGGACTAAACGATTTCATTGTCGCCGATTCTCAGCGAGCGGCCGAGCACGAGGCGTCGGCGATTAACGCGTACCTGGACAGCGCCGAGACGGGCCCGCGCGCGACAGTCTTGAGAGCGGTGGTGGTCGAGTGGCCATTCGACGCCGCCGATCATGCGCGTGCGTTGGAAGAAGACTGGCGTGACCTCCAGCAGATGCCGCACAGACGACCGTCTGTGAAGAAGTCCGACGGTGTGTTCGTGAACATGGCGCGACGTGTAAAAAAACTGGTGTCGGTGGCGCGTAGTAAGTAGCGCCTGACATTCATCCGCAATGCCGTTCTTTTCTGCAACGGCCTCGACGCTTGCCCGGCAACGCGCGGATAAAAAGGACAACCAGCATGGCCACATTCGATTTGAACTCCGGTGCAACAGCGCCCGTTGTTGACGAAGTCGAACTTGTCGATCTTCCCGTTATTGGAGCAATTCCGCGAGAACTGAACGGCGTACTGGTACGCAACGGGCCGAACCCCTTGCGTGGGCGCTTCATAGGAAACAACGTGCTGGACTGGTGGTCCGAAGCTGCCATGCTGCATGGCATCTCGTTTCAGGACGGTCGCGCAACGAGCTACAGGAATCGCTGGGCGCGCACACGGCGTTGGGCAGACGTACACGACCCGGATGCCGCACGGGCTCTGCTCGATACGAATCCAAACGTGAATGTGCTCAATCACGCCGGCGAAATACTGGCGTTGTCCGATGGCGGTGCCCCGCTCGCCATGACGGCCGAACTTGAAACGCTCGGCGCAACCCGCCGTCACAAGGGACTGGCAATCGGCATGACGGCCCATCCCAAAGTTGACCCACAGACCGGCGAGCTCATGAGTTTTCGCGTCGATTGGAAGAAACCGTTTTTGCGCTATGAAGTGACGGACGCGGAAGGTGTGCCAGGCGTCGACGTCGCCGTCGACATGTCATCACCCTCAATGATGCACGACATGGCCATCACCGCTACCCACAGTATCTTTCTGGACCTCAACGTCGGGTACGACTTCTCGATGCTATCCCGTGGCTTTCGGATGCCATTACGTTGGCGCGACGACCATAGGGCTCGGCTGGGTGTCATTCCTCGCCATGGCGGCGAGATGCGCTGGTTTGAAATAGCGCCGTGTTTTATCCAGCATGTGGTGAACGCATACGACGCGGATAAGGCGACAGTTGTTCTGGATGCCGTTCGATATCCGAAATATTTTCGTCTGGAGGCCGATGGCTTCGTGTTTGAGGAAAACCCACCTGGCGTTCTGTGGCGCTACGTCATTCACCTCGACAAGGGGACCGTGACTGAACGACAAATCGCGGATATCTGTATCGAACTGCCTCGCATCGATGAACGGCGAACCGGCCGTTCGTATCGATTTCTCTACGCTGCGGAGCAACCGACAAACACGGAGATTCGGGGTGTCGTTCGCTATGATCTCAGGTCCAATTCGATACAGCGGTACAGGGTCCCGGAAGGCGACCAGAACGGTGAACCGGTATTCGTGCCGCGCTCTGTATCCTCTGGCGAAGGCGACGGCTGGTTGCTCGTCTGCGTTTATCGCCAGGCAACGGATACCACGGATCTGGTCATTCTCGACGGCAAGAATATAAAGAGCGCGCCGATCGCAACCGTACCGTTGCCCAGGCGCATTCCCGCTGGTTTTCACGGGGTATGGTTGCCAAAGAGCTGATAAGCCGCGGCGACGTATGCCGGTCGGTTATGTGCGAATTCCTGAATGACCGCTGGCGGGAAAACGGGCGTCCGCCCTTCCTGACGGAGTCATCAGGAAGGACGAAAAACCACCGGGATCCGTTACATTAAGCCGTTGTCGACACCAGGCTCCCGACCGTTTGCATATGCGAATTTCCCTTAAGGTTGTTCGCGAGCGTCTGCACGAACGACTGCAACGACGTGCCTGAGCTGCTATCGCCGAGTGAGCTCAACAGCGCCTGAAAATCCGTCTGCAGCGTCGACGACTGTGAAGAAGACGAGGAGGAATTGCTGCTTGAGTCCGAGGTACTGGACGTAGTACTCGAACTCGCCGTGCTGCCAGAGCCTGACCCGAGTTCCTGCGCGAGCGCGTTCAGCGCCCCACCAATATCCCCATAGGAAGAAGTCGCGATCGAGTTCGTCGAGCCGCTCGTGCTGTTAGACATGGAACTGTCGCTATTGCCCGGTTGCTGAAGCGATCCTAGTGCCTGAAACAGCGCCCCGAGAAAAGCCTGTAATGATTCGGAAACCGAACTGGTCGACGATGAATCGATCGTGGCGGCGGTGGAAGCAGTGGAAGAGGCTGCGGTACTGGACGTGCTCGAAGAAGCCGTCGTGCTCGACGTACCCGACGTAGCCGTGGTCGACGACGTGCTGCCAATCCCGAGCGCCGACAACGCCGCCTCGAGTGCCGACAACAGCGGATTCGTGTCCGTCGAATTGGCCGAAGAAGACGACGAGGACGTCGCCGCTTCACAGCCACCGCTAGTCGAGCGACGCGTGGCGCCGACAGACAGCAGATTCGTGGTTGCTTGTGAACCACTCACACTTTGTATGCTCATGCTTGATCTCCTTACAAGTTGAGCACTCAGCGTAAGTGATGAAAATATTTCCAAATGCCTGGTAAGGAGGGGATTTCCCTCCCAACTCGGTCATCGGTAAGGCGCGGAAAGTTTCGGTTGGAAAATTCTACTTGCCACGGTATTTAACGTGCTCGATGAATGCGCGCAGTTTGGGCAAGACCTGGTGTCTTCCTGAGTGGTACAGAAAAATCCCCGGCGCTGTGGCGGCGAAGGGCGTCAGCAGCGCTTGCAACCGGCCGTCGGCAATCGGCGCAGCCGCAAGCGGCCCGGGCAATTGCGCAAGTCCCACGCCTTGAATCGCCGCGCCGAGGATCGTGGGGTAGTCGTGCGCGATTAGCGTCCCGGAGACGATTGCCTCAACGGTCTTATCGCCGTCGACAAAGGGCCAAGGTGCGATCGAGCCGTTCGAGCGACGTATGCGCAGGCAGGTGTGGTCACGCAGATCGTCGATGCGCTCCGGCCGGTTTCGTCGACGCAGATAATCGGGGCTGCCAACAACCTCGAATCGGAACGGCGGCGTCAGTCGTACAGCAACCATGTCGGCGGCAATGAACTGGCCCATCCGCACGCCTGCGTCAAACCCTTCGGCCGCGATGTCGATCAACTCCGCGCTGGCGACGATCTCAACCTCGACCTCGGGATAGGCCTGACAGAAGGATGCGATCAGGGGCTGCAACACAGTCGGCACAGCCGCGCTCGGCACCGAAAGGCGCAGCAGTCCGGTCGGCCGCTCCCCGAGTTCGCGCGCAACCCCGCTTGCCGCAACGAGTTCTTCGAAGGCGGGCTTGGCTCGCAAAAGGAATTGTTCGCCGGCTTCGGTCAGGCCGACACTCCGCGTTGTACGTATGAACAGCGCCACGCCTACGCGCGCCTCGAGTGCGCGTATCGTCTGGCTGATCGCCGAGGGCGTCACGCCGAGATCCGCAGCCGCTCTGCGGAAACTGCGGTGCCGGGCAACGCTCAGGAACGCCTCGACACCGTCGAGCGCGCCTTGGCGGACTGTGAAGTTTTGCTTCATAACCCATCAATATTATCGCGAATAGTCGCTCGTCGGATGCGGTCCTAGAATCGGCTTGTGAATCAGGAGTCTCGCCAATGTCGAGGCCGTCGACGCCGATGGCCTCCCAATAGGAGTTCTGCATGTCACCCGAAACCGTCTTCCAGATACATCTCGTTCTAGGTTACGTCGCGTGGCTGCTTTGCTTCGCCACGTACATGCTGCCCAAGCTTAAGTCGATGGACCGTCCCGACGCGCAACGCGCTATCGCTACGCTGCACAGCTTCCGCTTCTTCGGACTGATCTTCCTCCTGCCCGGCGTAGTCGGCCCCAGTCTGCCTGCCAGCTTTGCCCAGTTCGTCGCCTATGGTGACTTCCTAACCGGCGTGCTGGCCATGCTGGCGCTGCTCACCTTCAGGATGCGTCCGCTCTTCTGGTTTTTCGTGGTCGCCTTCAATCTCGCGGGGGCCGTCGACATCATCGTCGACTATTACCACGCTGTCCGGATTGACCTTCCTGCAATGGCGGGGCAACTGGGCGCCGCCTACGCGATCCCGATCATCTACGTGCCTCTGCTGATGATCACGCACTTTGTCGCGTTCTATTTGCTCTTGCGTCCTCAGCCCAAAGCGGCTTGGGCTTTCGCTGGCGATGCACCCGCATCCTAGATCGGACTAGACCTGCGGCATAGCTTACACGTGTACTGTGGCGTAGCCGGAGGTCCCACCGATGCCCGTGTCGTCGTGGTTGCTGATTCCAGCAGCGGCAAGCATGTCCCGCCGATCTCCAACCGTAAAGACGGCGACCGACTCCCGCAGCACGCTCGCCCGTCCGGCCATGATCTGCGCGCCCGCCGTAACCTGCTCAACCAGCACCGAATTCTGCTGCGTCACTTTTTCCATTTCCGCAACCGCCTGATTGACGTGCTCGATACCCGTTCTTTGCGTGGTGGATGCGAGCGCGATCTTGCTCACGAAGTCGCTTACTTGACGCACCGATCGCACGACCTGCTCGATCGTGGCACCCGCATCGGCCACCAGCTGCGAGCCGGCCTCAACATGATCGGCCGACTGGCCGATCAGCACCTTGATCTCCTTGGCCGCATCCGCGCTGCGCTGCGCGAGCGTGCGCACTTCGCTCGCTACCACGGCGAAGCCGCGCCCTTGCGAGCCTGCGCGAGCCGCCTCGACGGCAGCGTTGAGCGCCAGAATATTGGTCTGGAAGGCGATGCCTTCGATCACGCCGATGATCTCAGTGACCCTCGACGAACTCGTCGAGATGTCCTGCATGGTCGTCACCACCCGCTCGACGACCTGGCCGCCCTGGACCGCGGTGTCGGAAGCCGCGTTCGCGATTGCGCTGGCCTGCATCGCGTCCTCGGTGTTCTGCCTGACGGTGGAAGTCAATTCCGCCATGCTGGCGGCGGTCTGTTGCAATGACGCCGCCTGTTCCTCAGTGCGCTTCGAAAGATCGGTGTTGCCGTCGGCGATCTCCCCGGCGTGTACGGCGATCAATTCGGCCGAGGTCTTGATCTGCGTGACCATGGACATCAATTGCAGACGCATCGCCTCGAGCGACGCCATCAGGCTATGCGCGTCGCCCTTGCCCAGTTTGACCGTCACCGCGAGATTTCCGCCGGCGATCTCGCTGGCAAGGCGCTGCGCCTCGGCCGGGTCGGCGCCGAGCTGCCTGAGTATGCTGCGTGTGATCAGCACCGCTGCCGTGAGGCCGATCAGCAAGGCAACGATTACCGCACCCGTGGTCACCGCCTGCAGCGTGGCATAGGTTGTTGCGGCATCGTTCGCTGCGTCACGGCTGCGGGTTTGTTCGAGTGCGAGCAACGCGTTGAGGGTGGTCAGCCAGGCAACCTGCTTCGGACGCACTTCGTTGACGAGCACCTTGACCGTCGCGTCCGGATCGTTCGCTAGCGCCCAGTTCATGGCTTCCTTCTCGACCAGCGGCAAGGTCGCCGCTTCTTCCTGCTTCAGCTGGGCGAGGAGACGGCGCTCGTCGTCGGTCGTCAACGGCGACGCGCTGAACATGCGACCCAGCGCCTGATAATTCTCGGCATACACCGCTTCCTGCCGCTTGATGGACGCTTGCTCCTTGGCCACTTGATTCTCGTCGGTCAGCAGCGCCATGTTGCGGATCGAGATGGCGATGCCGTTGACCGCGCCGCGCAGGTTTGTCGCGAATCCCGTTTCGGCGTTGTGTACCTGAACGATGTCGTCGAGTTTGCCGCGAATGCTGGCAACGCCGGCCATGCCCATTAAGGAAGTGGCCACGAGCAGCACCAGGACGGTACCGAAACCGAGTGCGAGTCGGGTGGAAACGTTGATTTGAGCCATGGCAGGGTTTTTGTCGACGGAAATAGGGCGTGCGGATGCACACGCGTTGCTTTTTAAGTCAGCGAGCAGGTGAGTCTTCGAAATGCCAGAAGTGGCGAATGGAACCGCGCGATCGGCGCCGCGGCTCAGGACAGATAGCAGTGCGACCGCACGATGCAAAAAACGGCGATTTCCATCATTGCCCCCAAGATTCGTCGAGCGGCCGCGCGTCGATTGAGGTTCTTTAGTGCGCTACGCCGGCCGGATTATTGTTTTGTTCGGAGGCTATGCTAGTGCAGCAGTCGTAGCTGAAATAACTGTTTTTTTGAAGATTGCAGCAGGTAAACACCGTGGCCCGGAGGCGAAGCATTGCCGTGCGCGGCATTGGGCCAAGCTGAAGTCGGGGAGATAACCGAGCGGCCACGCGGTGCTCCGAGAATGGCCGCGCCCGCGCGCTAACCTTGCTGCGCTTGCCAGCCGATGCCGAGGCTTTTCTGTAGCGACACAAAGTCCTTGAGCAACTCGGCCTGTCCCGCGACGACATTCTGCTGCGCAGTGAATTCTTCGCGCTGCGTGTCCAGCAGATCGATCAACGTGGCTACGCCTGCGGAATAGCGTTGCCGCATCAGCGTGGCCGAGTGACTTGCGGATGCCTCCACCTTTTGCAGCGTGACGACACGCTCGCGCTGATGCCCATAGCGCGAGAGCGACGAGTTCGCGTCCTGCAGCGCGCCGAGCACGGCCTTCGTATAACGAGCCTCGGCTTCGTCACGCGATGCTTCAGCCGCGTGCACGCTGCCCAGCGTGCGCCCAAAATCGAGCGCGTTCCATTGCAGATATGGCGCGGCTAACCAGCTGAAATTGTTCTTTCGTACGAGGTGACCCGGATCGCCGGCGCTGAAGCCGATATCGCCAAACAGCGTTACCTTCGGGAAAAAATCCGCAATGTGTTCGCCGATCTGCGCATTGCTCGACGCAAGCCGCCGTTCCGCCGCGCGAATGTCGGGACGCTGCTGCAACATCGCCGACGGATCGCCAATGGCGACCGTCTCGGGCAACGCCGGCAGCGGCCGCGTGCCGGCCAGCTGTTCGTCCAGCGCGCCGGGCGCACGACCGGTCAGCACGGCGAGGCGGTCGAGCGAATCGGTCACTTGCGCGTCGAGCGGCATCAGCGTCGCGCGCGTGTTCTCAACCTGCGTGGTCAGGCGTTCGACATCGACATCCGCTGCCGTGCCGCGCTCCCGGCGCTGCTGCGTGAGTGTCAACATTTTCTGTTCGGTCTCCGCCTGACGCTGCGCGAGTTCAAGCCGCGTTTGCTGATCGCGCAGTTCAACGTAGGTCTGCGCCACCTCGGCCGCGAGCGACACCTGGGTGTCCGCAAGATCGGCATCGACAGCTTCCGCATCCGCCGATGCCGCTTCGATGGCGCGCCGCGTGCCGCCGAACAGGTCGATTTCCCACGTGGCATCGAAGCCCGCGGTATAGAGCTGCAGCGGGCCGTGACCCGACGATGTACTACTGGCGCTTCCCGAACTGAGCGAGCTCGGATCAGGCGAGCGCATGCGCAGCGCGGCAGCATCCCCGGAGACTTTCGGTAGAGCGTTGGCACGTTGCGTCTGCAACTGCGAACGCGATTCCCGCAGTCGCGCCTGTGCGATATGCACATCGGGACTGTGTGCAAGGGCTGCGGCGATGAGGTCGTTCAGCTGCGGGTCGTTGAGTGCGAGCCACCACTGGTTCGGCGCGGGCGTCGAAGTCGTGCCGGAGGCCGGCGCACGCACGAAGGTCGCGCTGCTTTGGGCGTCCCGCGCAACCGGCGGCGCCCCGTGATAATCCGGGCCGACCGTGCAACCCGACAAGGCGGACAGAAGCGCGGCGGCGGCCAGTGCGAAACACGAAAGGCGGTTGAACATCATGGTGTGATGAAAAGACATTAGTGTCCGGCGGACGGAGGCGGCGCATTCCTGCGCGGCGTTTTCAGAAGCAGCGCAAGCGGAATGCAGACGAGCAGCGCGATGCCGAGCAGATAGAAGGTTTCCGAATAGGTCATCACGATGGCCTGCTGCTGGATCTGTACCCCGAGTTGCCCAAGCGCGCGCATTTGCGAGTACGCCATGTCCCCCGTATGGGTGAACCAGTTCGCCGCGTTCGCCGCGAGGCTCTCCTGGCCGATCAGCGAATTTGCGCTGACAGACTCGCGGATCGCCGCGGTATGAAACGTCGTGCGCCGGTCGATCACGGTACCGATGATCGCAAGGCCGATCGACCCGCCGAGGTTGCGCGCCATGTTGTAGAGACCGGCGGCGTCGCCGGAATCTTCGCGCGACACGGCCGCCATCGACGCCTGATTAAGCGGCATCATCGCGAGCATCTGTGCGGTTCCGCGTATCAGTTGCGACCAGACGAAATCGTGCCCGACGCTCTGCGCCGTGAGGCCGATATCGATCATGCAACTGATCGCGTATAACAGCAGCCCGGTGATCACCAGCACGCGGAAGTCGACTTTGCCAAGCAGCCGGGGCAGCACCGGCATGATCATGAAGGCGGGCAGCCCGGAAAGCAGCATGATCGCGCCGGACTGTTCCGCGTTGTAACCCGCGACCACGCCGAGAAACTGCGGCACCAGATACGACACGCCATACAGCGCTGCGCCGACCGCCGATACGATCACGATCACGCTGGCGTAATTTGGATTGCGCATCAGGCTCAGACGCACGATCGGCTTCTTCGCGGTCACTTGCGAGGCGGCGATCAGGATCATGCCAAAGAGCGACACACAGGTGAGCGCCACGATCATCGGCGATTCGAACCAGCGCTCGCGCTGACCTTCCTCGAGCACGACCGTGAGCGAACTGAGGCCAATCGCGAGACCGACAATGCCGAGCCAGTCCGCCTTGAGAAACGCTTCCCAGTGAGGCCGGTCCGACGGCAGGCCGACGATCAACAGGGTCATCAGCGCAAGGCAGATCGGCAGATTCATGAAGAAGCACCAGCTCCAGCTGACGTTCTCCGCGAGCCAGCCACCGACAACCGGTCCAAGCAGCGGCCCGAGCAATACGATCAAGCCGAACATGGTCATGCCGACCGGCAACTGCGATAGCGGCAGGCGCGTGCGGATGATGGTCTGCGCCGTCGGGATTAGCGCGCCGCCCGTGAAGCCCTGCCCGATGCGGCCGGCGATCATCATGGGCAGCGTATGCGACCAGCCGCACATCATCGAGAATGCGATGAAAAGCGCTGAATTCGTCAGCAGGAAATTGCGCAGGCCGAATACGCGCGTGAGCCATGCCGCCAGCGGGATCATCACGATTTCCGACATCAGATAGCCGGTCGAAATCCAGGTGCCTTCGGTACCGGTGGCGCCGATTTCGCCCTGGATCTGCGGTAGCGCGGAATTCGTGATGGAGATGTCGAGCGTCGCCATCAAGGCGCCGAGCGCACCCGCGGCGACCGCGATCCAGTCGCCGACGCTGGCACGCTCTTCGGCGTGCGGTGCGGCTGGTGGTGCGGCCGGTGATGCGGCGGTCGAATCAGCCACGATGATTCTCGGAATCGATACGTGCGTCGCGATCGCGTGCGGAACGCGTGTCGACATCTACCGTCACCGACAGCCCCGGCAAGAGCACGCTACGCGTCTCCGCACCCGTGTCGACACGAATCCGCACGGGCACCCGCTGCACGATCTTCGTGAAGTTGCCGGTGGCATTTTCCGGCGGCAGCAGGGCGAATTGCGAGCCCGTGCCGGGCGAGAAACTGTCGATTACGCCGTGCAGGGTGTGACCCGGCAAGGCGTCGACGTGCATCTCCACTGGCTGACCGGCGCGCATCCGGCCTACCTGCGTTTCCTTGAAATTAGCCAGTAAATAGGTGCTTTGCACCGGCACGACCGTCAGCATCCGTGTGCCGGGTTGCACGTACTGACCCACACGCACGGTGCGATCGCCAACCTTGCCGCCGAGCATGCTGCGCACCACGGTGTTGTCGAGATCGAGTTGCGATTGCTGTGCGCTCGCCTCAGCAGCCTCGAGTTGCGCTCGTGCCTGCGCGAGCTGCGCGGTGGCCGAACCGATCTGCGAGCGTGCGGCTTCGACCGCCGCGGCGTTCGCGGCGAGCGTGGCATTGGCCTGATCGCGGCTACTGGTCAATTCCGCCAGCCGTTCACTGCTTTCAGCACCGGTTGCAACGAGTGGAGCGTAGCGCCGCACTTCGTCGCTCGCGTGCTGCGCGCTCACGCGCGCCACCTGCTGCTGCGCCTGTGCCTGCGCTATGTTGGACTGCTGCTGTTTGATGTCGGCCTGCGCGCGTTCAATGTCGGCTTTGCGTGCATCGATGGTGGCTCGCGCCTGGTCGAGCGCGACCTGATACTGGCGAGCGTCGAGATGCACAAGCGGATCGCCCGGCTTCACGACCTGATTGTCCGCGACGTAAACGTCCGTCACGTAGCCTGCGATCTTGGGGGCGACCGTGACGCTGTCAGCCTGCAGATAGGCATCGTCGGTGCTTTCAATGAAGCGCCCAACCGTCCACCAGCGGGCGAGCCAGACCGCTCCGACAATCAGCGCGACAACGCCGAGTGCGATCAGGACGGTTCGCCGGCTGGGACGCCGGGCCTGTGATGCAGGAGGGTCTTCAGCAGGTATTGGGCGGGAAGGAGAGCCTGCGGTCGTTGACATCTTATGAGTCCAATTATTTCCAGTTGGAAAAATTATTCCACTCGATACACTTGTGTCAAGTGATATATTTCGAAAGAAGTCTGTCAAGGGAATTTCCGTGGGGGTGCTTCCCAAGGGGTCTGCCTTCGGGGCTTAATGAAGAGAAACGAAGAGAAACGCGGAGAGCAATGCATGAACACCGCAAAGAAGCTGCGCCGTTCGCCGGAGGGCGGCTATGCGCGCGGCGACGAGACGCGTCAGCGGATCATCGAGGCGGCGATCGAGCTGTTTGGTGAGCACGGATTTGAGGGCGCGTCGACGCGCGATATCGCGGCCCGCGCCGGCGTCAACGCGCCCGCGCTGCAGTATTACTTCGAGAATAAGGAGGGGGTATATCGCGCGTGCGCCGAAGCACTTGCTGACGATGCATGGAAGATATTTGGGCCGGCCATCGAGCATGCGCGAGAAGCGTTGCTTGAAAACGCCAATACCGCGGTGTTGATCGATGCCTTCATCCGTATTCAGGAAGCGATCGCGGACGGCGCCTTCGCGAAAGTGAACAATCCCGGCCCGCGGCTTTTTTTTCGCGCGCGAGCAGGCTGGGCACGAACCCGAAAGTGCGACGCAGATTATTGCCTGCCGGATCCGCGCGCCGCTAAACACGACGAGCGCGGCGCTCGTGGCGCGAATTTCTGGACGCGCGGCCGACGATCCGGTCACGCTGATCCGCACCTTCAGTCTGCATGGGCAAATGGTCATTTTTCACGTCGCGAGCCCTTCGAAGCTGTCGATGCTCGGCTGGAAAAGCATCGATGCCGAGAAGGCCGAACTGCTCAAGTCGGTCATACTCGAACAGACGCGCACGCTGCTTGAGCAATGGGGCCGGCAACGTGACGAGGAGCGCGCCCCCGCCGTGCAAAGCACAGGCAAGGGAAAGTCACGCAAGCAACAGTGATCCCGTCGCCACGACAAAGGGATCGCACGGACGCGAGTTCAGCGCGTCCAGATTCGCTACGTTCGGGAATGCTAATGAAGCGCTACGATTTTCCTCCGACGCGCACCGCCGGCCTGAGTCCCTGGCCATGAATCCCGCCGACCTGCGAGCGCGTGCGGAGGTGAGTCGCTGGCTACCCGCCTACCTGGAAGGCTCACTCCCCTCGCAATTCGACCGCTCGTAAGCTTTTGATTCTTCAGAGGAAATCGTGGTCGGCCCACAAGGGTATACCCCGGTGAAGACCGCCCACTGCCGCGCGCCCTCACTGCTATTCTGTTGAAGATGATCGTCGGAGCCCATGGCACGAGCGGTCCTTTTCCCATTGGCGAACCCGGTATCGCGTTGATCCTTGCAGGCCATACATCGACCGGCAGCAATAGCCGTTCCACAAATTCCACTACTAGTGGCCACAGAAGCAAAAGGATTCCAACTGTACCTAACAAGTGAACAGAAGGAGTTTTCATGTCTTTACTTCAACGAGTTGGTCGACTACCCAAGAAGTCCTACGATTTGGTCAAGAACGCTACCGTTATTGACCAGCGAATGCTCTATGCGACTTGGGAACATATTCAACTGAAGAAACTGCTGGCCTATCTGGATGTCGATTGTGTTTTCGATATCGGTGCCAGCCAGGGCGAATACGCCGAGATGCTGAGAAAGAAGGCCGGTTATAAAGGCTATATTTTTTCGTTTGAACCCAATCCGCACGACGCCCTTATTGCTCGAAAACGCGCCCACGGCGATGACAAGTGGATAGTGACTGAGCTGGCCATTTCAGAATTGGATGGCGAAGCACAGTTCAATGTGATGCGAGCAAGTCAGTTCAGCTCGCTGAGCACGCCAAAGAATGATGATGTTGAGCTGTTTCGCCATGTGAATTCGATCGCGGAGATCATTACGGTGAAAACAGAGCGCCTGGAAACCACCCTAAAACGCTTGCGTGCCGAATACGGATTCAAACGACCATTTTTGAAAATGGATACGCAAGGCTTTGATGTCAAAATTGTTCAGGCCTCGGCCGACATCATGCGAGATTTCGTTGGAATGCAAAGCGAGTTGGCGATCGCGAAGCTTTACGAGACCTCAGTCGACTTTCGTGAGGCTATTACAGAGTATGAATGCTGCGGATTTTCGCTCAGCGCTTTCGTTCCGAACAATTCGGGACATTTCCCATGTCTTCTAGAGATCGATTGCGTGATGATTCGCTCCGATCTGGCGCCAAGTTGGCTCGCTCTCGGTCATGCACCCGAGAGTTCGACCTTCCCTGTGTTTGACCCCAACCACGTTTGGTGGACATCCTAAAAGGGCACTCTGGCTCGGGTGGAGCGCGGTCTGCCTTCGACGACAGATAAGGTCGGCGTTTCAACCGGCGCTCAACCATTGCCAACAATCAAGGTGCGACGAACGAGTGTCCGTTCCTGGCTGGATACTGTCCTATGCGAACGGCATGCTTCGCCTGATTCTCGGGGATTAACTCCGCCGGCGCACCAGTCCGTAAATGATCAGCAGGACGATCGCGCCAATCACCGACGCGACCCAGCCCGCCGCCTGGCCTGGTTGATACCAGCCCAGCGCACGCCCGACGTAACCCGCAATCAGCGAGCCGGCAATGCCGAGGATGATGGTCATAATGATGCCCATGCTGTCGTCTCCGGGCTTCACCGCCCGCGCAATCAATCCGACGACCAGCCCTACAATCACCGTAGCAATGAAGGAAAGCATGCCGACCTCCCAAGAGTGTGAGTACTAACGTTTGCTTTTATTGCTGGCTACTGTTTCGCTCCGATGCTTTTCGGAGCATACGCGCTCTATGCGGCAGTTGCCACCCTATCTGAATGTCCTCTAAAGGAGCCACTGGTGAACTCCGTCACTCATCTCATTCATGAATTTCGCGAACGTCAATCGTCTCGTCAATCGCCGCTTGGCAATGTTCTCCAGAACGGTCAGCAAATTGGCACTGCTTTGCAAAAATGCGCGTCCTACAACGCGCCGAGTGGGATTTTCAGATAACGCATGCCGTTGTCTTCCGGTTCAGGCAATAAGCCTGCACGAATGTTGACCTGGACAGCCGGAAGAATGAGCGTAGGCATATCAAGCGTCCGGTCGCGTGCGGTGCGCATCGCAACGAACGCATCTTCCGAGTTGCCGTCATGCAGATGAATATTGCCCTTGCGTTGCTCTGCCACTGTGGTTTGCCATTGTGGTTGACGCGACTGCGGCGGGTAGTCGTGACACATAAAAAGCCGGGTCTCGTCAGGTAGCGACAACAGGTTGCGTGCTGAGCGATAAAGGGTATGTGCGTCACCGCCCGGAAAATCGCACCGTGCGCTACCTATGTCCGGCATGAACATCGTGTCGCCGACAAAAACCGCGTCTCCGATCTGGTACGCCACGTCAGCCGGCGTATGCCCTGGCGCATGTATGGCACGCGCGCTCAGCTCGCCGATCTGGAACGTCTCGCCGGCAGTGAACAGATGGTCGAACTGCCGACCGTCGTCCGGCACGTGCTCCCCCAGGTTAAAGACGCGCCTGAATACACCCTGCACTGCGCGAATGCTCTCGCCGATGGCAATCCTTCCTCCGAGTCGTGTCTTCAGATATTGCGCGGCCGACAGATGGTCCGCGTGGGCATGCGTTTCCAGCAGCCATTCAACACGCGGCCCCCGCGCCTGTACAAATTCCACGACCTTGTCGGCCGATTGAGTCGAGGTACGGCCGGCCTTCGGGTCGTAGTCGAGCACCGAATCGATCACAGCACACGCAGAGCCATCGCCAGCATGAACGACATAGGTAACGGTACAGGTGGTCCGATCGAAGAACGCTTCTACCAGTGGCTTCATCGCATGCTCCAGTCGATACATTATATAACAATATATATTGTTATATAATGTTGGTAAATATATTGTCAGGCAGAGAGGCCCCCATCGATGACCGCGTCGTTATCTCCCGCCGCGCTTGACGCGCTGCGGCAATCCGCGACGAAATGCTGCGCCCTTCTCAAAGCCATGGCGCAGGAAGACCGTCTGCTGCTGCTGTGCCAGTTGATCGAAGGCGAACACAACGTCGGAGAACTGGAAGAGGCGGTTGGCGTGAGTCAACCGAGCCTTTCGCAGCACCTTGGCGTGTTGCGCGAGGAAGGTCTCGTCAGCACGCGGCGCGAGGGAAAGTACATGTACTACAGCCTTGCAAGCGTCGAAGTCCTGAGCATTATGCAGACCTTGTCGAGCCTCTATTGCGGCAAAGTCAAAGGGCGCCTGAAATGAGCATTGACCTCGTCCACTTCACGCCGCTTCCCGCGCTCGCCGGCGGCTTATTGATCGGCTTGGCGGCAGCGCTGCTCGTGCTCGGAAATGGTCGTATCGCCGGCATCAGCGGGATTCTTGGCGGCCTGCTCGACACGAGATCCAGCGATCATGTCTGGCGCGCCGCATTCGTGCTTGGACTCCTTGCCGCGCCCTGGATGTTCAGGCTTTTCACGGCACTGCCGGCTGTTACGATCGCGTCATCGCCACCTGTGCTCGTTGTGGCCGGCCTGCTCGTCGGCGTCGGCACCCGCTATGCGTCCGGTTGCACCAGCGGTCACGGCGTGTGCGGCCTCTCACGCGGTTCGGTCCGCTCGCTTGCCGCCACCGCGACGTTCATGGCAGTGGGCTTTTTCACCGTTTTCGTGACCCGTCATCTGCTGGGGCTTTGACATGCTGATTCTCAACGCGCTGCTGGCCGGTCTGATATTCGCCACGGGACTGATTGTTTCCGGCATGGCCAACCCAGCGAAGGTGCTGGGCTTTCTCGATATCGCCGGCAACTGGGACCCGTCACTGGCGTTCGTCATGGCCGGCGCGATCGCAGTTGGCAGTGTCGGCTTCGCGATTGCACGCAGGCTCAAGCGGAGCCTGTTCAACGCGCCCATGTCGCTGCCGACCGCGACGCGCATCGACCGCCGCCTGCTTGCTGGCAGCGCCATGTTTGGTGCCGCCTGGGGCCTGGCAGGATTCTGCCCGGGACCGGCCCTCGTGAGCGCCGGCAGCGGCGAGTTCAAAGCGATGTTGTTCGTCATTGCCATGCTCGTTGGCATGAAGATTTTCGCTCTGGCCGAGCGACGCGCTACCCAAACCAACTGACCGTCACCTCGCACACATTCGCGTGTTCGCTCGCAATAACGACGCGGCGGGCCGCCGTGACGGCGGGTTTCCTCAACGCTGGGGGCGAGAAAATATGTTGACGAGATTCCGGTCAGGGTCGCGCAGCAAGAGCGAGCGATTGCCCCACGGCATCAACGTCGTCGGCATCACGATGTTTGTCCCGGACCCATTCATCCGTTCGAACACCGCGTCAACGTCCTCCACTTCAAACTCCAGGATCGCCGACTGATTCGCAGCCGCTGTGGCAGCACCGACATTAAAAAGCTTAATCAGGTGCTCAGACGAAATCGCAAGCGTCGCTCCGTCGAACCGCATTTCGGCAAATCCATCAGCCGGACGTACAGCCTCGATACCTGAAAGCCTTTGATAAAACTCCACCAGCCCATCGATATCCCGGGTAACAACACGAACCGATGCGAACTTCATTTTGAGCTCCTCGCCAAGAAAGGAAGCTCAGTCTAATGGTCGATACTGTCAGATTCTGGCAGTATTGTGCGGCTCGCGAAGTGATTGAGCCTGCGCCACTCACGAAGCAGTGTTGACCGTCTTTTGGGGTAGCGCTCTTCCAACTGCTCGACGTTCGAGATCCGGTCCGAACGGAAATTCCGAAAATCAGCTCGAAGCTCGCACCAACACATCAGGACCCGCGCCTGGTCGAAATACACCAGGGCAAAGGGCCAAACGACACGCTGCGAGTGAATACCACTGGCGTCCACGTAGGTAATATTGAGCTTCTGCTCTTCTCGGACTGCGGCACGCAGAAGGTCAGGCGAGACTTTGTGGGCAGGTCTCTTCAACGGCGCGCCGACCAGCAGCGAAGACTCTTCCAATTCGCGACGCAGTTCAGTGGGCAGTATGGCGGCTATCTTCGCAAGCGCGCTCAGCGCACCGGATGATAGCGGCTTGTCGCAGCGATCGGCCACCCAGCGCATGCCAAGAACCAGGGCGTCGAGTTCCTCTGAGCGAAACATCATGGGCGGCAGCATGAAACCCGGTTTCATAACGTAACCAACGCCCGGTTCCCCCTCGATCATTGCTCCTTGCGCCTGCAAACTGGCGATGTCCCGGTATAGCGTGCGGATGCTCACGCCGAGCTCCTCGGCCAGGGCTTGGCCACGCACGGGACGTCGATAACGACGTAACACTTGCAGGAGATGAAGGAGACGTTCGGAGCGGGACATACGTGAATCCTGATATCGACACTAGAGTAAATCGACGACCGGTTCTCGATCTGAAACAGACACTGCAACTGTGCTCGAGCGCGTGTGTGAATTGGCCGGGATCAATACATCTTGAAGTTTTCGCTGCGTGCCATCCATGCCAGTCCAATAACGGCTATACCCGCGAAGAGCGCTGGCAGCAGGAAGACATTGGGAAGGCCCAGGAACGCGGCCCCGAAGCCGCCCGCGATGCCTCCTAACGCCGAGGCGAGAGCCGTCGAGCTCATGAAGATTGCCGACGCCGTCCCTACCGCGTTGGGGAGCAGGCGTTGAGCGACGATGATGCCCAGAACCATAAAGATGCCCCAAACACCACCCATGAGGATCTGTCCGGCGAACATGCCCGCTGCGGACGACCAGAGCGCAAAGCAAAGATTGGCAAGCACCCCGATAGCGGCCGCGATACACATCAACCACACGTTGCCAAGCTTGCGGCCCAGCCCGATGCTGAAGGGCATGATGAGTAGCTCGATGAATGGCTGTATCCCGATGACCGTTCCCCGTACGGCCGGACTTAGCTTGAGGTGTTCTTCCATGTAGATCAGCAGGAGTCCGTACTTTGCCGGCTCCCCCGCGTAGACCATGACGAAGAGTCCTGTGAACGTCAGCAGTGGAAGCATGGCACGTAGGTTGGAGTGGTGTGCGGGCTGACGCGCCGACTCCGGCTTGAGCTTGACAGTTGGGTTCAGCGTTCCGAGAGGTGCGATCTGTAGAAGCATTCAGAAGGCGGTCATCCAAAGCATGGATCGCAGGCCATAGGCCGCCGCCACCCACGCGCCTAATGCAGGCCCAACGATCCATCCGCCGGTGAGCGCCATACGGGCGATGGCAACGACACTTTCATTTGCGTCGTCGGGCTTGTCGTTGAGTTTATCGTGGCCAGCCGCAAAAATTTGCGAGGCGGTAGCACCGGAAACGGCCAGCAAAGCGACGGCGATGATGAACGGCATCCAGACCGAAGTGGAGAGGGCGAGGCCCGCCCAGCCCACAAAGCCCGCTACAGCACACAGGCGGAAAAGACCGAGGCGATTCCCTGTGTGATCGGAATAGTGGCCGACGAAATACCCCGCGACTGGCGTTGCAAGGCTGGTCAAGTAATAGAGTCCCGCCAACGGCAGCGAGGCGCCGAGTTCCTTCACCAGGAACGGAACAATCTGTGGTGCAGCAGCTGACGCGCCGAGACCCGACAGAAACATCGCAATCGTTGCGCCGAGAAAAAGCCTCGAAGCTGCAACTTGACGCAATGCAGATTGACTACCGGTTCGGTCAGACATCGTGACGGATTGACTACCGTTTTGGTCAGACATCTTAAAAGGAACCCCTGGTTATGTTCCTGAACGTGTTCGGTTTTCATGGCGCACTCCGACCGAAGAGAGGGGAGTGCGATTGTGTTGCTCGCCCCGGTCGTCCGCTCAAGGCGCATACGCATATTACGGGAACTCACAACCGGCCATGCCTTGATTCTATAAACCCCGGATCTGAGTGCCGCCAGCCCTACTCTCCAAACTCCACCACGTTCCGGCGCCTTAGCTGCACCACGTCGCGAAGGGGAGGCGCCCCAAACAGCCGGCTATATTCGCGGCTGAACTGGGAAGGGCTGTCATACCCGACTCTGATCGCCACCGACGCGACATCCCCGTTCTGTCCGAGTAACAATTTCCGGGCCTCATGCAGCCGCAGTTGCTTCTGATACTGCAGCGGACTCAGCGTCGTGACGCTCTTGAAGTGATGATGGAGCGACGACACGCTCATGTTCACCTCCTGCGCCAGCATCTCCACCCGCAAAAGCTCGGTGTAGTGATTCTGGATCCACTCGATCGCCCGCGCGATCCGGTACGTCTGGCTCCCGTTCACGGCGATGTGTCGCAGTCGCTTCCCCTGCTCGCTTGTCATCAGCCGGTAGAGCAATTCCTTCTCGATGAGCGGCGCGAGAACGGGGATGTCACCCGGAGTATCGAGCAATCGCACGAGCCGCAGCGCTGCATCGAAAACCGGTGCCGACAGCGAGCCCACGGCGATGCCTTCGCCCGCCGACACGGCACCCGGTTCCGGCAGATGCAGCTGCGTCGCCAGTTCGACAATGCGTTGCGGATCAAGCGTGAGCTTCACGCACAGATAAGGCGCGTCGGACGACGCTCGCGTAACCTGCGACGTCATCGGCAAATTGACGGACGTCACCAGGCAATGCAGATGATCGTAGTCGTAAGCCTGTCCCGCTACCACGACCCGCTTGGCGCCTTGTGCCGCGAACACGAACGCGGAGCTCGTTACGCCGCAGCCGAGATCGGCGCGCGCCGAGTATCGGTAGAAAGTCAGCGAGGGAATGGCCGTCTGATGCGCGCCGTCCACTGGCGCGAAGCGGCTGATGAGCGCGGCGAGTTCGCGACGCGCCGTTTCCCGCGAGGCCGAAGGATCGAACCATGAAGAATTCTGTTTCATGTGCATTGAACTCCGTGGACGGAATTGAGCATACCCAACCGCTACCGGGCAGCCACAGTTGACCGGTTCGATTTGCAGCATTGTTCAATAATTTTGCAGGATTGTGTAAGCGCAACGGCAGGCGGTCGGTCACACTCCCGCGTACACCCGGCGCCAAGTTCGGGCTTTCCCCACGGAGAGGTTCCATGTCTACATCGTTTGTCCTCAACGGCAAGAACGTTACGCTCGATGCCGATCCCACTACGCCGCTCCTCTGGGCGATCCGCGAGAATGCTGGCCTGCACGGCACGAAGTTCGGCTGCGGCATGGCGCAATGCGGCGCCTGCACGGTTCATCTGGAAGGCGAAGCCACCCGCTCGTGCGTGCTGCCGATCGCGGCTATCGCTGGCAAGCGCATTACAACTATTGAAGGCATCGAAGGACGGCCCGCAAAAGCCATCCAGGCTGCATGGGTCAAGCTGCAGGTCCCGCAGTGCGGCTACTGTCAGTCTGGACAGATCATGTCCGCAACCGCCTTGCTTGAACATAACGCGACGCCTACCGACGCTGACATCGATGCCGCGATGAACGGCAATCTCTGCCGCTGTGCGACCTACACCCGGATTCGCGCGGCCATCCACGAAGCCGCTGCCACCCTGATGGCCTGACCATGACGACCGATCTCGATCTCACGGATGCGGTACGCCCATCCCGCCGGACCTTCCTGAAGGCAGCCGGCGCCGTTGCGGCAGTCGGCCTCACCATTGGCTTCGAATGGGCGGGCACGGGCCGGCGCGCGCTCGCTGCCACGATGCCCGAGGCGACGTTCGCACCCAATGCATTCCTGCGCATCGCGCCCGATAACAGCGTCACGGTCATCGCCAAGCACGTCGAGATGGGCCAGGGCGCGTACACCGGTATCGCGACGATCGTCGCGGAAGAGCTGGATGCGAACTGGCAGGACGTGCGTGTCGAAAGCGCGCCAGCCGACGCGAAGCGCTACGCGAATCTTGCCTTCGGCACGATTCAGGGCACGGGCGGCAGTTCGGCGATGGCGAACTCGTGGATGCAATTGCGCGAAGCCGGCGCGAAAGCACGCGCGATGCTGGTCTCAGCCGCCGCTGCGCAATGGAAGGTCCCCGCCTCCGACCTGACGACGCGCGACGGCAGCGTTCATCACGCGGCCACGAACCGGACCGCGACCTACGGCTCGCTCGCGTCGGCCGCGGCCCGCTTGCCGGTGCCGGATAAGGTCACGCTCAAGTCGCCGAAGGATTTTCGATTGATTGGCCATCAACTGCCGCGTGTTGACGTGCCACCGAAAACCAACGGCACCGCGCAGTTCACGCTCGACGTGACATTCCCCGGCATGCTGGTCGCGCTGCTGCAGCGTCCGCCGCTCTTCGGTGCGACGGTCAAGTCATTCGATGCAGCGGCCGCGAAAGCGGTGCCGGGTGTCGTCTCGGTCGTGCAGGTGCCGGGTGGCGTTGCTGTGGTCGCGAAGGGCTTCTGGGCAGCGAAGCAGGGTCGCGATGCGCTGAAAGTCGAATGGGACGATTCGAAGGCCGAAAAGCGCAGCTCGGACGCGATCATGGCCGAGTATCGACAGCTCGCGGAGCAGCCCGGCGCATCCGCCCGAAAAGACGGTGATGCGACGCAGGCGCTCGCGGGCGCGGCGAAGAAAATCTCCGCCACCTATGCGTTCCCGTATCTCGCCCACGCGCCGATGGAACCGCTCGACGCGGTGATCAGGCTCACCGCCGACAGTTGCGAAATCTGGGCAGGCGATCAGTTCCAGACGGTCGACCAGGGCAACGCCGCACAGACGGCGGGGCTCGATCCGCAGCAGGTCAAGATTCACACGCTGTATGCGGGCGGCAGCTTCGGGCGGCGCGCGAACACGCGGTCGGACTATATCGTCGAGGCCGTGTCGATCGCGAAGGCGCTGGGTGCGAACGGCACGCCGGTCAAGCTGCAGTGGACTCGCGAGGACGATATCCACGGCGGCCTCTACCGGCCGATGTACTTCCACAAGCTCGACGCGGGCCTGAGCGCCGACGGCAAGCTTGTCGGCTGGCGACATCGCATCGTCGGTCAGTCGATCCTTGCCGGCACGCCGTTCGCGAGCGTGATGATCAAGGACGGAATTGACGGGACGTCCGTCGAGGGGGCCGCTAACGTGGCCTACGCGATTCCGAACATCTCGGTCGAACTCACTACCACGCAGACCGGCGTGCCCGTGTTGTGGTGGCGGGTAGTCGGCAGCTCGCACACGGCATTCGCGGTCGAGGCATTCATCGACGAAGCCGCACACGCCGCGGGCAAGGATCCGTTCGTGTTCCGCCGCGATCTGCTTGCGCATGAACCGCGCATGCGCGCCGTGCTCGAACTCGCCGCGGAGAAAGCGGGCTGGGATCCGGCCAAACCGCTGCCGAAAGGCCGCGGGCGCGGCATCGCGGTGGCCGAGGCGTTCAAGACGTTCGTCGCGCAGGTCGCGGAAGTCTCCGTCGACAAGGACGGTAACGTGAAAGTGGAGCGCGTCGTCTGTGCGGTGGACTGCGGCACGCCGATCAATCCCGACGTCATCGCTGCACAGATGGAAGGCGGTATCGGCTTCGGGCTCGGCGCGGCGTTGCACAGCGCGATCACGCTGAAGGACGGCAAGGTCGAGCAGAACAACTTCGACGGCTACCAGGTGCTGCGGATGGCCGAGATGCCCAAGGTCGAGGTGCATATCGTGCAGTCGGGCGAAGCGCCGACCGGCGTCGGCGAGCCGGGGGTCGCACCGGTCGGGCCGGCGGTCGCGAACGCGATTTTTGCGGCCACTGGCAAACGGGTTCACAGTTTGCCGTTTCCGGCCGCTGGGGAAAAGAGCGCCTGACGGTCGTTTCTTCAGGGCCGTTCGACATGCGCCGTTCCCCGTCGGGGGGCGGCGTTTTTTGTCGGGCATGCCCGGACCGCTTTCCTGTATCAACTGAATTCCGATGAGCCAGCGAACAAACGGGTGTACGTGCTGAGATACGAACATCGTTGCAGCTCGGTAAAAGTCGTGATTGACTCCGCTGGCTGTGTTTAGGTCGTGTTGACTTGGGCGAACTGGCGGAGTCTCTCACCAAAATTATGCTCGCCTCTTATAGAGCGTTTTCAACTGTGACAACTCTTCCATAAATTTATTCTTGAGTTCCTGCGGCCCTACGATTTTCAAATTTGAACCGTATTCCAGCAGCTTCCGCGCACCGTGCTCGATGGATTCGATGGGCATCAAAAACTCTTTCCATCCCAATGGCACCTCCGCACTACCTGCACCCTGCAAAACTGGAGCGGTTTTAATACGCGCGTTGACCAACCAATTCTCGCCGCGCGGCGACACGGCGATATGTGCCGTCAACCGATAAAGATCAGTCTCGTACCGGTTTATGGCGTCACGCCAATGCTTCGCCAGATCAAATCGAGCAGGGCGCTTGAAACGACGGCGGGAGGACTTGAGTTCACTAATATTCGCTAGCCGAAAGGTCAGTGCGCCGGGCTTGCCCACCATCCTGGCAATCAGGTACCAGGCACCTCCCTTGAGCACCAAACCGAGCGGCTCAAGTTCGCGGCGGGATAAACCACGCCAACTCTCATACTTCACTTCGATACGGTACGAGCTCCACACGGCATTGGCGATTTCACGCAGAAATAACGGCGTTTCTTGCGTACGGTACCAATCCACTGTGTCAACGTGCAGTCGGCTGGCGACACGATCGGCCTGCTCGCGCAAGTCCGGAGGCAGGCTGGCAATCATCTTTAGCCGCGCCGAGGTTGCCATGACGTCCAAGCCCAGTTCTGTCGCAGGCCCAGGCAAACCTGCCAGAAACAGCGCGTGCGCTTCGTGCTCCGTAAGCCCTGTGAGATCGGTACTCCAACCCTCGCGCAATTGAAATCCCCCATTGCGACCTCGATCCCCCCAAATGGGTACGCCAGCAGTGGAGAGCTGATCGATATCGCGCAAGATCGTGCGCTCGGATACCTCCAGTGCTTCAGCCAAAGCCGGTGCGGTCATACGCCCGCGCGCTTGCAGCATCATCATGATCGACAAAAGGCGGCTGGCTTTCATAAACGACACCTTATTTAAAATACATGCCATAAGGTGTCATGTTATCGGACTTATGATCTGCCACATCCCTAATCTGCGCGATGCGACTTGTTGATCGATCTCTTCGATCGTGAGTTTGTCGAGACGCAAGATCAAATGAAGAGAGACAAATGAAAATAATTTCCGGACTCCTGAGCATGTTCGGTGCCAAGGTCGAGATCGCGGCGCACGAGAAGGGCATCGACTTCGAACTGGTGATGGTTCCGTTTGACCAGCTGCGCGGTTACGCCCCCAAACATCCAGATGTATTGCGCGTCAATCCGAAGCATCAGGTGCCGGTACTGATAGACGGCAAACTTGAGATTTTCGATTCCACGCAAATATTTGAGTATCTTGAAGACTTGAAGCCCAATCCCGCCTTATGGCCGGCGCATCCAGAGGCGCGCGCCATGGCGCGTCAGCTCGAACACTGCAGCGATGAAATCTATTTTCCCCACATTGTCCGACTGATGGGTCTTGAAGATGCGCTGGACGATCCTGCGGCGCAGACTGCGCGCAACGAGGCGTTGCAATATTATCGACGCATGGAACGAGTTCTTGCGAATCGAGAATTTCTGGCCGAGACCTATTCCTATGCCGACATTGCGTTTTACATGGCGCAGTTGTTCGGCGCGCGCAAGGGCGCGCCGATGACAGGAGAAACGCCCAACCTGCTGGCTTGGCGTGAACGGATGACCACACGTCCTGCCGTGCGAAAAGTTGCCGGTGCTATGGCGGGATATCTTGCCTCGATTGGAAGTGCGATCCCCGATTTTCTTCAAGGACTTAACTAGTCTCACTGTGTCACAAAAATCATTTGCAGCGAAGCGATACCTGGTAGTATTGAATAATGCAGACTTCGGGCGATCGCGATGAGAGAAGATGTCGACGAATTTGACGTGTATCTGAATCATCTGGCGCAGGCGTTAGGGCACGCCGATCGTCATGCCGGCCTCAAGGGTTACTGTTCGGGCCTGGTGTTGCCGCTATCGCGCAAGAGCGTCGAGCCGATGGCCGCGCACATTGACCCACTTCACGCGAGTGCGAAGCACCAGTCACTCCACCACTTTGTGGCCAAGGCAGACTGGTCTGATCGTGCGGTCCTGCAGCGGGTACGCGAATGGGTGATGCCCGCGCTAGACGCACATGCTGCTGAAGAAACCGGCTACTACTGGATTATTGACGACACCGGTTTTCCAAAGAAGGGACGTCATTCGGTCGGGGTGGCACGTCAGTACTGCGGGCAGCTCGGAAAACAGGATAACTGTCAGGTCGCCGTGAGCCTGTCGATCGCGACGCAACGCGGCAGCCTGCCGATTGCCTGGCAGCTGCATGTGCCCAAGGAATGGATTGACGACCGGGAACGTGCCCGTCGCGCTGGCATTCCCGACGATCTGGCTTTTCAGACCAAGCCGCAGATTGCGCTGGCCCAGCTTCGCGAGGCTATAGCATCCGGCGTTGCGCCGGGCATCGTGCTGGCCGATGCTGGGTACGGCGACGAAACCGCTTTCCGGGATGGCTTAACGGAACTGGGATTGTTGTACGCGGTAGGGATCCGGCCGGGCACCTCTGTGTGGGCTCCCGGTACGGCGCCGCTTCCGCCCAGGCCCTGGAGCGGGCGCGGCAAGCCGCCAACGTTGTTGCGCCGTGCGCCCGGCCACGAACCGATCGTGGTGAAGGAACTGGCCATGCAATTACCCGTGAACGCCTGGCAAGCCGTTACCTGGCGCGAAGGCAGCAACGCCGCACTTTCCTCACGCTTTGCCGCCGTACGGGTTCGTCCCGCACATCGCGACTATTGGCGAAGTACCGTTCGCGACGAACAATGGCTGCTCATTGAATGGCCTGATGGCGATTCGGAGCCGCTCAAATACTTTCTCAGTACCGCTCCCGAAGAGGCGGCACTTGAGCAGCTTGTGTTCGTGACCAAGATGCGCTGGCGCATCGAGCGCGACTATCAGGACCTGAAACAGGAGTTCGGGCTTGGTCATTATGAAGGGCGAGGCTGGCGTGGTTTCCACCACCACGCCACACTGAGTATCGCTGCGTATGGGTTTCTGATGGCTCAGCGACTCCGAATGCAATCAGATGGACGCGATAAAAAAAACTTCCTTGAACGTGCGCTGCCTGCCCTTCCCCCGGATTACGTCCCCCGGGGCAGTCCAGCGCGCTCAACGCCACGTTCCTGATTCCATTACCACGTTGCGCATCCTGCTTGGACTACGCCTCATGCAACGATGGCATGCTTCCTGTACGGCAATCGAGCGCGCAACTAAATATGTGACACAGTGAGACTAGCCGCCTGTTGAAAAACCTCGTGCTACCGCCATTCCGATCCTTTGCGGACATCCGGCGCTCGGGAGACAATGCCCTTGCGAATCTCTTCCGAGGCTGCGCAACATGGCTAAATTTCAACCTGATGGATGGCATACCGTCACGCCCCGAATCGTCGTACGGGATCCGGAAAACCTGATCACATTCATCAAGACGGTGTTTTTGGCACAGGGCGAATTCCGTCACGGGCTGCCTGCCGAAATCATGATCGGCGATTCCGTCGTGATGGTTAGCGGCGGCGACGGCCTTCGCGATCCGATGCCGGCATTTCTGTATGTCTACGTTGAGGACGCCGATTCGACCTTCCAGCGAGCGATTGCGGCGAATGCGATCTCGCTCGAGGTTCCGGCCGACATGCCATACGGCGACAGGCGAGCGATGGTCAGAGATCCGTGGGAAAACACATGGCAAATTGCCACACATCAGCGCGACCTCTCGGCTGCCGAGATCCGGTCAAGGTTGGCCAACGAAGGATAGGGCGATATTGGGAGAGCAGGAGCGATCTGGGCGCCTCGTCTGCCGTCCGCAGGCCGGGAGCGGAAGATCCGCTCCTCGCCGCCTTTCGTCAGATGCCTTCGACGAGAACGGCCCGATAGCGCGCGCCCTTGAACCGGTGCTGCGCGCTCTCCTGATACGCCGGGCTGTCGTACCATGCGCGCGCGGCCGCCGTCGACGGAAACTCCACGATCACGACGCCTTCTGGCGCGTCGCCCTCAAGGACCTGCTGAGGTCCGTAAGCAGCGAGAATCTTGATGGGATGACCTTTAAAGGTCTCGCCCACCTTGCTTTGGTAGATGTCGAGTTCACCCTGATCCTGCGTGCTTTCCCTTGTGAATACAATATAAGTCGCCATGGCGTAAGCTCCTGCGGTGGTGTGAAGGTGCACACGATGATGCCATGGAACCGCATTGGACCTCGATACGCGGCGTCGGTGCAGGTGTTGCCCCGTTGCTTGGACGAGAGCCCCCGGTCCTCGCAAACAGACATTCGCGAGGCGATCGTAGGGGGCTGTTTCCCCGCCGATCTTTTAACTCGTGTCGGACGGGTATTGACCCTAAGGCGACGATCGGCTTTACCGAGAGTGGCCTCTCGCCGATGGTTAGCCTTCAGGCGTTGCCAGCGCAGTATTGCGTGCCTTGGCCAAGGCACCTCAATTTCTAACGGCTCACAAAACCTGCGTCGTTAGGCCGGCACGTTCACTCCAACGTCGCACCACGCCGTCTGAAACCTCTTAAAGCGAAACATTGAACCGTTGCGCAGGCTAGAAAAATCACGAATAGCGCCCCATCTATCATTTGCAAGGCTGGTACGTCGGGGTTTGCGAAAAGGGGGTTACCCGAAGGAAGTCGCAGTCCCGATTCAGTGATTCCCGGAATGAAGTGAAAGAGTATGGTTGCGCTGTAGCAGATCGTTTCTACATATCGCGACAGCGGCTTTGTACTGAATTTGCTTCCGGCCGCAGCAGCTACGACCAGAACAACCAACGTCAGGATACTTAGAACGTGCGGCTTACCAAACCCGCCATGATGAAATATAAATAGCCCCGTGGTGGCTGTTATGGCTGTGGTGAAGGCATAAGCCTTTCCCAGCCCAGTTTGAGTACGGATGTATCCAGACCGAAAAAGGGAAGCGAAGCCGCAAATCAGCGCCACAAGGCTCACGCACGTGTGAAATATACCGAACGGCGATAGCATTGACATCATTTTCTCCCAGTTGCACGCGCGCTTGGTCGCGGCTTCGATTCACAGCAGACGGGGACCTTTAGCCGGCCTGGACGAATTCAAGCAGTTCTGCGTTGATTTGCTCGGGGTGAGTTGTCGCCATGCCGTGCGGGAACCCCGGATAAATCTTCAGCGTTGCCCGTTTAAGTAGTTTCGCCGAAAGCAACGCTGAGTCGGCGATTGGGACGATCTGGTCGTCGTCTCCATGCAGGACCAACGTGGGCACTTCAATGCGTTTCAGATCTTCGGTGAAATCCGTTTCGGAGAAGGCCTTGATGCAATCGTATTGGGCTTTAGCACCTCCCATCATGCCCTGCCGCCACCAGTTGTCCACGATCCCTTCGGATATCTTCGCATTCGACCGATTGAATCCATAGAAGGGACCCGCAGGCACGTCGTGGAAAAATTGCGCCCGGTTTTGAATCATTGCCTGCCGGAAACCATCGAACACTTCGATTGGCAGTCCGCCCGGATTGTGTTCAGTCTTGACCATTATCGGCGGGACGGCACCTATCAGCACCGCTTTGGCGACCCGCCCTTTGCCATGCTGCGCTACGTACCGCGCGACCTCGCCGCCGCCGGTTGAATGTCCGATATGAATGGCATCGCGCAGATTGAGTGCCATTGCCAGTTCGGCGACATCTGCGGCATAGGTGTCCATCTCGTTGCCGCTCCAGGTCTGGGTCGAACGGCCGTGGCCCCTGCGGTCGTGCGCGATGACTCGATAACCATGCGCGAGGAAAAACAGCATCTGCGCATCCCAGTCGTCGGCAGAAAGCGGCCATCCATGATGGAATACTACCGGTTGCCCGGTGCCCCAATCCTTATAGAAGATTGTCGTACCGTCCTTCGTCTTGATACTTTTCATTTCGCTATCCTGTTGAAGTTGCGGGACACGCTCAAGCCCGTAAGCGTTCAGGACCGGCAATGCGCCTGCGGCCACTAAAGCAGCGCAGTCGACGAGAAAATTTCGCCTGCGTGGCTGATCCGGACTATCGCCGTCCGTCGCGGACATTTTCATTCGATGTTTCCTGCAAAGCTGGCAATCAGATCAGCGCAGAACTGCGGCTCCTGATGGTGCGGGCCATGTCCCGCTTGAGGAATCACGACGAGGTGCAGGGTGCGCCATGCCGGAATCACGGCGAACCAGTTTTGGACGGGAAAGACGATTTCGTGGTCCCCCGATATGACGAGGATTGGAATCGATGTAGAGGCCAAGGTGTCGCGATACCCACCTCGATCGATGAACAATTCGTCAGGCGGACCCGCGTCGCCGCCCAACAATCGAAGATAGGTTTCCTCCGGGACGACAGGGCTGCGCTCTGCTTTTCGCTGTGCGATGCGTTCCCGCGACGCGCTCGCGGCCGCACGGCTACGCTCGGATTTCGGTTCGAAAAAAAGCACCGTTTCGTCGTCGAGATCATTGTCGAACTTCAACGCGCGCTCAAAGAAGACTGCTTCAGGACCATGCTGTACTTTGCCGGGAGGGGTCGTCCCGATAAGAATCAGTTTTCGTACTCGCTCGGGGTGAAGTATTGCTGCCGCCTGCGCGGCCTGACCGCCAAGCGACCAGCCTGCAAGATAGAACGAATCGAGCCCGATCGCGTCCGCAAGATCCATCGCGTCTTTCGCGAGCGCACGTGGGTCGTAGCTCGCTTCTCCAGTCGATAATCCAAGGCCGGAATAATCGAACGTGATTACGCGGAATGTCTTTGCAAGCGCATCGAGAAACGCCGGGTCCCAAACGTCCAGGACGCCTCTGAAGCGAACACACAAAATTAGAGGCTCTCCGTTACCGATCGATCGGTACGCAAGAGTCCGACCGTTCGTTTCTGCATAAAGAGTCGGGGCGTCGACGGCTCCACTATGGTGGTTGGTCTGAATCATGTGCTTCTCCAGTCAGTGGTTCAAATGTCGCGAAAAGAACGCATAGGTGCGTGCGTTCGCTGTGGAGGCGGACAGTTCGTCGTAGTGGTTGCCACTGTGACGAGCGAACGCATGGTGACAACCGGGATAGGTGTGAATTTCGATGAGGGAATGGCCGCTCGCCGCTTCCCGGATCTGCGTCTGAGCTGGTTTCGGGATGAATTCGTCCTCATCTGCCAGATGCATGAGCAGCGGAGCACGAACCGCTTGCATCTCACCAATGTAGGCCTCAGTCCCGCCGCCATAAAAAGCACAGGCGGCATCGGAGTTAGTCCGCGCTGCGACCAGGAAGGTCATCAGGCCGCCAAGACAGAAACCCATAACGCCAACTCGCCCCGACCCGCCTTCCAGCTTGCGCGTTGACTGCACCGTAGCAGCAACGTCGCGAACGCCGCGGTCTCGGTCGTACCGGCCGTACAACTCCAATCCCCGCTGCCACTCTTCTTCGCTCCAACTGTTGAGATCGAGGCCGGGAGCGTCGCGCCAAAAAAGATCAGGTGCCACGGCAATGAAGCCTTGCTGAGCAAGCTCGTTGCATGCTGCGCGCACGTCGGCATTGACACCGAAAATTTCCTGTAGCACAAGGACCACTGCCGCAGTGGACGTCTGTGGACGAGCGACGTACGCCTTCATCTGCCCGTCGGGTAGGTCGATTTCTATATAGGCGCGGTTTGAGCCCATCGCTGCTCTCCTTAAGAATTGAGAACAGTATTTCCCGATGGGTGTCGCGCGTATTGCACGAATTCGCTAGTTTTGTACCAGAGCACTGTGACCTGACGTCACCTTCCCCGCATACGTCGGTAAGCACCAGGCGTCACGCCATGGGTGCCCGCGAAAACGCGATTCAGATGACTCTGGTCCGCAAAGCCGCATATCTGCGCAATCTCCGCCAGAGACAGCGCAGTAGAGTCAAGCAATTCGCGGGCGCGACGGGCGCGCTGGCTTAGGCGCCAGCGATGCGGCGGCATACCGGTCGTCGTCTTGAACGCCCGCTCGAACTGACTGCCTGAAAGTCCGCACGCAGCAGCAACTGCCTCGATGCTGACGTCTGCACCCAGGTCATCGAGCATGATTTCCTTCGCTCGCCGTTCCTGCCAGCCGGCGAGCCTTCCTCCCCGCCGCCTCTCAGTGATGCGCAAGCCGCCGTACCTCACGGCAAGGTGCAATCGCACAGCACCGAACAGGTAGTCCGCCAGAAGTGCTGAAGCTTCGTGCGGTCGGGAAAGGATAGGTTGCATCGTCGCCGCGAAGCCGAGAGCGTGTGGATCGACGTCCGCCTGAAGGGAAGCGGGACACGATAGCGAGTCGATACGGTGGCCGCCGAGTTCATCGGTCAACTCGTTGAATGAAGACAGCGGAACGAAGAAATTCATCGTTTCGAAAGGTGTCTGCAAATCGGCAGCCCAGCTTTGGCGCCAGTCCAGATAGCCGACCGACCCGGCCGGATGGGCCGGAAATTCGACCCGACGGCCATCCAGCCAGCCTCCATGCGCCGGCGTTGCCTGCATCGGAATCACCACCATGAAGGTTTCACTAACCGGATTCGGGTCGAGCGGCTTGGTGTCGTGCCAGGTTCGAAGAAAGTGGGCACAGGACATGCCTCGATATGCGAATGAGCTTGCTTCGATTGTCTGGAGTTCGTCCATGCGTTGGCTCGGGACGAAATTCGCAGCAGTTACCATGGCAAGGTCTCCTCGTGGTGATTTGCGAACAACTCAGGCCAACCGCTTCGTTTGTTTATCGAGTGATGGCGGGCCACCGGGATCGGCATTCTTATGCGCGGCAGTTCGAAACGAATTTCTTTAATCCGGTAGCCGATCTCTGGAGACGGCGACGTCTGTCAGGTACCACTGACTGGAAGCGATATCCATCCTTCCCGGTCCGTCAAACTTCCTTACAAACGAAAGCATCGAAACTTTTGCTTGTCCCATTGTGACGCCATTGCTCCCCTATTATCGCGCCATTGGACTTCTTTTTTATGACCCGCGGCGGGTCGTCTGAGCTGATACCGCGACCTAATGATGGCAACTCGCGGCAGCGCGTTGCTTCGATCGAACCCCGGCGGTCGCCACCGGAAGACCCCCAGCCACAATCATCCTGTTGGCGCTTTCGCAGCGGGGCGGATTGTCGACGATTTGGATCTGAGTATCCACCGTCGGCTTGTGGCCGCACCCGGTCCGACGTAGACGTCGGGGGATCGCCGTTACGCGAGTGAAATAAGGCGACCCGGAGCGGTCGGCCTCCCTGTCAAGGGGTTCAACGGCGGGTAACGGAGTGAACCTGACGTTTGAGTATCCGTCTGAGCGCTCTGGTGAAGGGCCGTCGTTGGCCGATGCTGTTGAAAAAGTCGCTGCACGGCTTTTTCAATCCGACGGCGAAAAAATCGACCTCTTAGATCGGTCTACAAACCGCTCGCGAACGTCGGCTAAGGGTAAGAAGACACCTGAAAACCTCGCGGGAAAGACGGTGATCGACTTTTTCAACAGCATCGACCACGCCCGGTCCCTCGCGAATTTCCAAGGCGACCTGTTTCAGCCGCTGAATGCCGTAATATCTGGCTGACGGCCACGCGGAACCAGGCGGCCATTCGTGCTGCTTCCCCGTCAACCAGCGAATTGCGGGTCGTTGTGCCGAGATTGGCATCCACAGCGCAGCCCATCGCCCGCATTAAAAAAAAGAGTAAATCCATGAAAAAATTGGCATTTTCAGATATTCGCTATTGGATTGCGTCGTTCATTCTTGGGTTAATGGCTATAAGCGCTCCGATAGTACGAGCCACTGAGCCAGCCCAGGCACTCGACTTCGAGACCCATGCGGCATTTTTCTCCAAGGAGACCAAGCAGAAGACAGCGTTGGATCCGCAAGTATTCGTCAAGGAATCATCGGCTGTAGCTGCAGTAGGGCCGCAGGGGATTCGCCATGTGGCAGGCTTGAGGAACGCGCTCGTGTCTGATGATGCCAGCCTTCCCCTTTTTAACGCAGAGGGCCGCTCTCTCAACATGTCCCTCGGCCAGTGGCTAGCTCCGAAAGGTCAAGCTGTGCTTTCTCCGCTGCCAACCGGGGCCGAGCGCATCACTGTTGCCTTTTCCCGACTCAAGCCTGGCGGCCACTATAGCCTGTTCGAGAACCATTTCGACCAGAAGCCGGTTGGATTCACTCCTCTAGATGCCAAAGGCACCGAAAACAGTTTCGTTGCCGACTCGAATGGCCGCGGTGTAGCTACGGTTATCGCGCCCTCCGCGCTTACTCACGACAATGCTGTGTTGCTTGTCTATCATTCCGATAACATGGCGCATGGCAAATCTCGAGGCGATATCGGAGTGAATGCACATCATCAATTAATTGCACGCCCGAAATAATTCGGGTGGTTTCTGCATAAATCATGATGAACGTATTGACCCTCCCCTCGACGGGAAAGCAACCGATAGGAAACGACCATGACCATGCAGGCGCTCGTCCTCAATCGCTACAACGGCCCGCTCGAATTGACCGAAATCTCGATGCCCGAGCCCGCACACGGCCAGGTGCGCGTGCGCATTGCCGCAAGCGGTCTCAATCCGCTCGACGCCAAGATCCGCGCTGGCAGCGCACCGCATGCGAAGCATCCGCTCCCGCTGGTGCTCGGCATCGATATGGCTGGCGTAGTCGATGCCGTGGGGCCCGGCGTGACCGCTTTCAATGTCGGCGACGAGGTCTACGGTATGACGGGCGGCGTTGGTGGCATTCAGGGCTCGCTGGCCCAGTATGCGGCGGTCGATGCTGACCTGCTTGCGATCAAGCCGGCCAACCTGTCGATGCGTGAATCCGCGGCGCTGCCCCTCGCGTTCATCACCTCCTATTCCGGCATTGTCGACCGGGCCCATCTGCAAGCGGGCCAAACTGTGCTGGTGCAAGGCGGAGCAGGCGGTGTCGGGCATGTCTCGGTGCAACTGGCGCGCGCACTCGGCGCCCGGGTCTTTGCAACAGCGAGTGCACGCGACCACGATCTCGTTACGCGTCTGGGCGCTACGCCCATCGACTACCGGTCGCAATCGGTCGAGCAGTATGTCGCATCGTTGACGCAGGACACAGGCTTCGACGTCGTGGTCGACACCGTCGGCGGCCCTTCGCTCGATGCGTCGTTTGCGGCAGTCAAGCATTTTGGCCATGTCGTCAGCGCCTTGGGTTGGGGTACGCATGCGCTAGCTCCCCTGTCGTTTCGAGAAGCGACGTACTCAGGAGTCTTCACCCTCTACCCGCTCCTGACGGGCATGCATCGCGCGCATCACGGAGCGGTGCTGCGCGAGGCCACACGGTTGACCGAGGCCGGCAAGCTCATGCCGAATCTCGATCCTCGCCGGTTCGACCTGCGGTCCGCGGAACTCGCCTACGACGCCATCACGAACGCCACCGCACGCGGGAAAATCGTGGTGGACGTCGCGTGAGATCGAACGTGCCAGCTTCGCTGTGTCGTCACGACTGTCCGACGGGACGGGTGCAGGCGGCCTTCAATCTATGCAGAAGCAAAAAGGGCGCTATCCGAATGAACCGGACATTCGAGTGTCCGTCGCAGCGCGCGAGCGGATGACCGAAACTGGCCGGCTACTGCCCCACGCGTTTGACGCTACCTGACCCGGAGCCGTCAAACGCGAACCAGAAAAGCGGCCATCCGCGCGGGAGTTTCCAAGAGGTGGGCACGGAAAAGGGATATGACAATTTAGTTCAGGTATATTCCGTGTCCCAAAACGCTACTGAGGTTGAGAGCATGGCGGTTCCGACGTTATGCCTTCCCACGGAGATAGTCCACACTGCGCGCTTGGTTCTGCGGGCTGCTAGCGAGCGCTACGCTTGCGATTTGCAAGCTTATTACCTTGAAAATCGGGAGCACCTTCAACCATGGGAACCGCTGCGACCCAGCGGTTTTTTCGAGGCCGATGCCATAGCCCAACGCCTTCGGTTAATGGAGCAGCACAACGCCGCCGGAAACGCTCTTTATCTACTGGTACACAGACCCGAAAGCGGCGAGGTGATTGGCGACTGCAACTTCACCAATATCGTCCGTGGACCGTTTCAAGCTTGCCACCTCGGCTTTTCGATCGCGAAGCAAGCCGAAGGTCAGGGGCTGATGCGTGAGAGTCTGACGTTTGCGATCGAGCATGTCTTCAAGAATTTGAAACTGCATCGAATCATGGCCAATTATCAACTGGAGAACACTCGCAGCGCGCGCCTGCTCGAACGAATTGGTTTCGAGCGCGAGGGACAAGCACGCTCGTACCTGAAGATCAACGGATCGTGGGCAGATCACGTTCTCACGTCGCTGCTCAATCCGGAGGAGGTCGAATGAGACGATACAGCTTAACGGCAGCATGGGCTCCCTTGAACGACTGCTTATAGCGATGCCGCTGGCTGGCCGGTGTTGGCCGCCTACCGCCTTAAATCATCAACCCCTGATATCCGTCGTCCGTCGCCGATCTGCCTCAAATCTTTTCCGGCGCGCCGTGTCCAACCCTCATGCATCGCATCGCGCACGAGGCTCGGCATGACACGGCGCAAATCGCGGGTCGGCTGTCCACATGAACGTCGCTTACACGTGTGGCGCTTCACGCTTACTTTTGCATTGACACTTGCCTTGAGCGCCTGCGTTCAACCATGGGATCGCTTCAAGGCCGGCGAGCCGGAATCCGCCGTGACTGCCGCACTAGGCCAGCCTAAAGAAACCTATGACCTTCCGAATGGCGGCAAGCGTCTGATGTGGCCGACGCAACCGATGGGCGAAACCACCGTCGCCGCGGATATCGACGCGGACGGCAAAGTCGTCGACGTCCGCCAGGTGCTGCAGCCGTTGGAGTTCTATCGCGCGGAGCCGGGAAAATGGACCCGAGCGGATGTACTCGTCAATTTCGGCCGTCCCGAAGAAACGATGTACCTGCCGCTCGTCAAGCGCGAAGTCTGGACCTACCGGTACCTGGAAGACAATACGTGGTACCAGCTCTTTCACTTCTATTTCGACGACGCAGGCGTGTTGCGCTCGACGCAAAAGAGCCCGGACCCGCTTCACGATCACGCCGACGATCATCCGTCGAATTGAGCGGCATGGGCGCCAGGCGCGTTGCCATGCGATCGCGAAGCGGTGGCGGGCGAAAGGCGTTCAATCGCTAATGGTTATCCGGCGGATGATTACGGTCTTCATTGCCGCCGCGCGCCTCGCCGCCGTGCTCACCGGACGGACCGCCCGGGTGCACGGCAGCCTGTCCCTGAGGACCGCCCATCATTTGCCGGGGCGGCTGCGCACGTCCGTGCGCGTATCCCGGCTGCGGCTGCACCGGCCCATGAGCGTACCCCGGCTGGGGTTGCGGCTGCGGGCCGCCGTGCATGACCGGCCTCGGGTTCATGGCCGGACCGCCCGCTGCCGGCGGACCACCATGCGGCGGCGGACCGCCCCGCATCGGCGGCGGATGATTCGCCCACCGGTCCCGGTCGTGATACCAAGGCTGGCCGCGATAGTAGTGATCCCAGTAAGTTCCGAACGAGAACGCCACGATCGGCAGCCCGATCTGCAAGCCGTAAGACATGATCGGCACCTCGGTACCCTGGTACGGATAGTCGAGATATTCGCCGTAGACCCAGCCGCGCAGTCCGGGCGCTCCGACGTCGCACCAGCTGTAATCGGAAACGCAGCCGTACACCGTAAGCTCCGAGCTCGGCGGCATTTGCGCGACCACCGGATAGTCCCCGGACGGACCCGCATAAACGTCCACGGGCTGATTCGAATACGCCAGCGATTGAGCGAACGCCGCGCTGGATAGCACCATCAGGCAAACGCCTCCCGCGATGGCTCGAATGACGATTTTCTTTTGCACGATTCCTCCCTCGGAAAGAGCGGCCCATGCCTGAGGTGCGCTATTCGTTTCGTCCCGGCCATAACGGCGCCTCGATAGCAGGGCCACATTGCTTGGACAAGCCTGGTGGCGTTTGAATTGCACCCGACTGGCTGCGCAATTACGGTTTGTCAGCGTTCTTACCGGTCAGCAACTTTCATGCTTTGCCGCTCGTGCGTCGAGCCGAGCAAAGAGCCGTTCCTGGAAGCTGCGCAGTTTGGGCAGGTCCGTGCGCGATTTGGGGTGCCCTTCTGCCCGACGGTTAGCGGCGAACGCGTGCTATCGACCCGGAGCTGCCATTCGGGCCAGTCTGGTCTCAACGGCAGGTTTCAAGGCGGAACGGCCGTCGTCACATTTGGCATCGTGGCCTCCGGTTCCGAAAAATGGGTCTTCGTTGCTCGGCGGCCCATCCTATACTGGTTCACATACCCAAGGTTTTGACCCTCGGGCAGTTACGCGCCTACTTCATTCGAACCACAACTACGGTCGTCTCGGTCTCACGGCTCGCGTTGTCTATTCCCGCGAAGGTCGCCAACGCCGTCGTTCCGTTTCTTAAATCTCTATTGAAACATGCTGATGTGCGGCCTGGTGCATGACAGGTTCATGCGCTCGCTCTAAGTGGAGGACGAGAGATGGCGCTTCCAGAGATCGATCAACATAAACCCTTCGCCCGAAAAAGCGAGGACATCACGAGTTTTTCGGACATCCTGCATCATTCGCGCAAGCCCCTTGATGGCGGTAGCGGCCCAGCCTATCTCGGAGACGTCTCCAGAAGCGACATTGAGAGGGCATCCGAGTCGATGCGGGGAACCGTGGTACGCGCCCCTCTGTTAAGGTACGCAGATGCCACAGATCGGAGCATCTTCCTCAAATCCGAGAACCTTCAGCCGCGCGGGTCGTTCAAGATACGCTGTGCGTTTAATGCCGTATCCAGACTCACACCTGCTCAATTGTCGAACGGTGTTTTCACCGCGAGCACGGGGAACTTCGCTCTTGGTGTGACGGAGGCAGCGAGGGTCCGAGGCGCGGAGGTCAGGGTTTACGTGACCAATACAGCAGGGCGAAGCAAGATCGAGGCACTTCGCACGCTGGGAGCCCGCGTTATTGAAGTCGATTACGAAAGCTGGTGGGCAATACTTCGCGGTGAAATACCTGCTGGCGAAACCGGTACGTTCTTGCATCCATGTGCGTGCCGCGACGTCGTCGTTGGTGACGCGACTATTGGCCAGGAAATATTGGAAGACTTGCCAGATGTTGATGTGATACTCGTACCCTTCGGAGGCGGGGGGTTGATCACAGGGATCGCGCTCGCGTGCATGAATTGGGGCTCGCATGCGCAACTCTATGCGTGTGAGACTGAGGCGGCGGCCCCGCTTTATTCTTCTCTTTCGGCTGGCGCTATTGTCGAAGTACCAGTCGACTCAACCCCCATGGTCTCGGGCATCGGTGTTCCGACCGTGCTCGATGCAAATTGGCCATACCTCAACGCGTTGGTGGACGGCGTTGTCGTATCGACACTTGAGGATACGGCAGAAGCCATCCGCTGCCTGGCGAAGAGCAATCACATCGTCGTCGAGGGCGCGGGCGCCGTCGCACTTGCCGCAGCACGGCATCCATACTTTGCTGGAAAGCGCATCGCCGCGGTATTGACTGGAGGGGGGATCGATATGCATGTTTTGGCTTCGGTGTTGAATGGTGAGCGATCGGGGTATCTCCCACCGTCACGGCTTCGTACTTTTGAGTGACACGGGGCCGTACCGCGGGCATAGCAACCGGCCTGGTTAGCAAGAGCGCAGCGGACAGCTAGAGACCCGCTTGTGCGGCAAGGGAAAACGCGCTGATGTCGACTGTTACCTTACATCAATGGGAGAGGTCCCCGTTCTGTGCGAAGGTGCGAAAGGTGCTGCGGCACAAGGAGATCGAATATTCGGTGGTGGACTATAACGGTCTGCTTGGTCGCAAGGCGGCATCGCTTTCACCTGTCGGGCAATTGCCAGTCCTGGACTTTGACGGAGAACGTGTACAAGACAGCACGGACATTGTCGCTTTTCTGGAAGCCCGTGTCCCTCTCCCATCGGTCATACCAACGGAACCAAAATCGCGCGCGTTCGCGATGCTGATAGAAGACTGGGCTGACGAGTCGCTCTTCTGGTACACGATGGCAACCTTTGAAATGGGTGACCCGATCGCGCTGGGCGAACATATTGAAGCCCTTTGCTTGGGCCGCCCGCGCTGGGAACGCTTCCCAGTCGGAGTTGCCGTTAAAGGTATGTATCGGAGAAAACTTCGCAATCAGGGACTCGGCAGGCAACCGTTGTCGAAGGTGCTCAAGCGGCTTGATACGCATCTCGCGTCGATTGACACACTCCTCTCGCAAAACCAGTGGCTTGCGGGTACCGCGAAATCGGTCGCTGACATTTCGGTTTCCTGTCAGGTCGACCTGCTCATGAGAACGCGGCTTGTAGCGCAGCGCATTCACGAATACCCAAACCTTATCGAATGGCTAGGGCGCTGTGCATGAGTGATCAATACAGCCTTTGTTGGCCAGTGGATTCTGAACGTCTGCGAGGAAGTAGATGCTTGCATAGTGCATCCGACGGCTTTCGAATGTACACCTGCCGATCGAATGACTGCTTTGTCATATAGGCGACCGGCAACAATTGGCCGGGTGCCACCTCATGCAATTTGCATATTCGCTTTGGCCTTGCACGACTACGACCGGCAGCACGCGACCCTTCTCGGCCGTTCACCGACCCGGCCTCCTTATTTGCGCTTTTGGAGCTGAAGCGGTCATTCGCTCTATAGACTGCTTGCGGGCGCGATATCGATGGATCACGTTATCGTGATTGATCTACTTTCGGGATCTTGCTGCCCATCGATCTCCGAATCGTCAATGTCTTCACGGTAGCCAACGCTAAACCTGTCCGACCAAAAAATTCTCAAGGGACGTCAACACCTCATTCGGCGCATCCTCGGGCAGCAGATGGCCGCCGGGCAATCCCTTGCCCGTCACGTTCGCTGCCCATCGGGACCACGCGTCGAGGGGCAGAGTGCTTCTCGCCTTCTGTTCGCTCTCGCTCCACAGTACCAGGACCGGACAGGCAAGCCTTCGGCCTGCAGCCAAATCGCTCGCATCGTGCTCCAGGTCCTCGGAAGCAGCGGCGCGATAGTCTTCGCACATGGCGTGGCGCACGTGCGGATTCCTGAACGCGCTTCGATAAACGTCGAGGGCCAAAGGATCGATCCGCTCCAGACCGCCCGCCATCTTCGCCAGTGCAGTGTCGAGATAAACATCCGGATCAGCCGCAAGCATCCGCTCCGGGAGATCGCCCGGCTGTGCCAGGAAGAACCAGTGCCAGGCGTTCAGCGCGAACGTCTTGTCGATAGTTGCGAATGCATCGAGCGTCGGTATCACGGTCAACGAGGCATACGCGGCGACGCGTCGAGGATGGTCGAGCGCAAGCCGGTATCCTGCCCGAGCGCCCCGATCATGCCCGACCACTGCGAAGCGCGCGTGCCCGAGCCGGCCCATCAGCGCGACCAGCGCGCTGGCTACGCGACGTTTGGTCCATCGCGGCTGATCGTTGCGGGTGCGGCTGTCGCCGTACCCTGGCAAATCCGGCACGATGACGGTGTGCGACTTCGCGAGCGTCGGCGCAATCAATCGCCACGCGACGTGAGTTTGCGGGTACCCGTGCAAAAGCAAAACCGGCGATCCGCTCCCGCCGATCCTGCCGCAAAACGAGACATCGTCTGCTTCGACGTCAAGCCTCGCGAAGCCCGGAAAGAAGTCCTTCCCGACTTCATGCTCCATGGTTATCTCCTCGTAAAACGTGACTTCATTGCTGCGACGCCGACCTGACGAACTCGGCCAGATCGCGATTGAAACGCTCGGCTTCCTCGATGAACGGCGCATGCCCCGAGTCCGCATAGACCTTGCTGACGATGTGCGGATTCAGCGCGGTCGCGCGGGCCAGCGTCGCGTGAGTGTCGACCAGCGCGTCATGACCGCCGTAGATAAAAAGCAGCGGCACACGCGCCTTGCCGAGCCCCTCCGCGGCAAAAACCGTCATCGTCGGCACTTCCTTCTGCATGTCCCACGATGCCATGGCGGCGTTCGCGAGCAGCCGGTCGAACGTGTCGGCGTCAGGCCGATGGTTGAAACAAAGGCCGACGAAGGTGCGCTGACCGTCCAGATGCGTCTTCAGATCGGGCGAATTCATTTCCCGATAAATGTCGGGCTGATCGACGATCTGACCCGGAGCGAGCTCGACCACGCCATCGACATACACGGCGCCCGCGATCGCGTGGTCGCCATACCTGGCGAGGTAGTTTGATATCACCACGCCGCCGAGCGACCAGCCGACTACGACGGGCTTGCGAGCGTGTGAACCCTGGATTACCGCTGCGAGGTCGTCCCCCCAACGGATCCCGTCGTGATATGCCTGCGGGCCGGATGGCTTGTCCGACAGACCGTGGCCGCGCAGATCGTATGTAATGATCCGGTATTGGCGTAATTCTGGACTGCGGACCTGCTCCTCCCAGTTCAGGCGGCTGCCAAGCAGACCGTGCACCAGAATAATTGGCGGGCCGTTCGGGTTACCGCTTTCCTCAACCGCCAGCCTTACGCCATCCGTCGATGCAATTGTATAGCTGGTCGGTGCTGCGATGGCGTCGGGTGCGGACGCGAACGAGGTCGCCGCCGAAAGCGTGGAAACCAGAAAGTGAGGGAACGTTCGTAAGCTCATTGCCCTTCCTTGGAGAGTGTCAGTGCGCCGAGTCTCAACCCTCACACTGATGTAAGAGTCAAGCGAATTGTGTTAGCCTGCTTTTCATGAAAGACAAGCCTCCACAGGAACTGCTGACGATCGGACAACTCTCGCAACTCACCGGCGCGAGCGTGCGATCGATCCGGCACTACGACGAACACGGTCTGCTCACCTCGGTACGTGCGAGCAATGGCTATCGCATGTTCCCCGGGAAGGCAGTCACGCAGGTCAAGCAGATTCAGCGCATGATCTCGACCGGTTTCACCATCGACGATATTCGCGGCTTTCCGGACTGCATGCTTCTGATCGAAGGCGCACGCTCGTGCGACCAGATCACCGACGTCCAGCGGATACGGCTCGAAGCCATCGATCGTCAGATCGCGGACCTCGAAAAGCGTCGCGCGCGGCTCATCAAGACCTTGGTCGAAGGTGCGGTACCGCCCGTCGACTGACGCGGACGGCGCTAACAGAAATCGCGTTAAACGGGAACGTTGGACGCAGTTTTCTTCCTGCGAATGTCCGTGCGCAGGCTGTCGTATTCCTCCTGACTGACCGGTGCTGCATCTCGCTGGCCGAGCGCGTTGACGGGCAGCCGGTAGGTTTCGCGCGCTGTCCATGCGCCTAGCGCGCCGATGCCGCAGACGACCAGCGTGATCGTCCCCACGATCAACGGGATGTGCTGTGTGCCGGGCGGCACGGCGGCCGCGATGAACGCCGGCAGGATCGCGGTAATGGCCGTGCCGATGTTCTGGCCGATCGCCATGGCGGTAACCCGGATACGCGTCGGGAACAGCTCAGGCATGAAGCTCGGATAGACCGCGTTGAAGCACTGATACACCACGCCCCACATCACGATCGCGATGACGATCGCCAGCATGGCATTGTGCAGACTGATCGCATAGAGATACGCGTAAGACAGCAGACCCGAGGCAAGCGCGCCGAATATGATGAGCGGCCGGCGTCCCCATCGATCGGACAGACTGCCTGCGAAGGGAATGAAGAACATCGCGGTCAGATTGGCGAGCAGCGGAATCCAGAGAAAGAATCCTTTCGAAAGACCGATGCCGTAAGCGGGCTGTACCGCATAGGCCGCGCCGAAGATAGAGGTCACCGCGAGGATGATCGCAATCAACGCGATTGCGGCGATGCGGACGATATCACGCCAGCCATCGCGCAATGCTTCCTTGACGGGGGACGCGGGAATCTGTCGCTGTTGCGCTTCATCGACGAAAGCCGGTGTCTCAGACACTTTCCGCCGAATCACATAACCGGCTACGAGCACGAGCACACTCAGCAGGAACGGTACTCGCCAACCCCACGCCAGGAACTGCTTCTCGGGGAGATAGTAGGCGAGCGGCATGAAGATGGCCGCCGCGAACACCTGGCCGGCGGTCACGCCCTGCATCGCGTAACTCGCAAAGTAGCCGCGACGGCCGAGCGGCGCATGCTCCAGCACGAGGGAACTGGAACCGGAGATCTCCCCGGCGACCGCGAAGCCCTGGATGAGCCGCAGGATCACGAGCAGGATCGGCGCTGCGAAGCCAACTTGCGCAAATGTCGGCAGAAGACCCACAGCGAGCGTCGACAACCCCATCATGAACATGCAGGTGAGAAGCAGGTTCCTGCGGCCATGCGTATCGCCACGACGGCCGAGCACAAATGCGCCGACTGGTCGTGCGAGATAGCCGACGCCATACGTCGCGAGCGACGCGGCGATCGCAACGCGACTGTCTTGGGAAGGAAAGAAAAGTTGCGGAAAAACCAGCGCGGCGGCTTGCGCATAAATGAAGTAGTCGTAGTACTCCAGCGCCGAGCCTATCCACGCGCTCGCGGTGGCGGTTCGTGCCTGATTACTGCTCTGCTGATGCGTTGCTGTCATTTCGTCTCCTGCGTGTGTCTTGTCGGCGGTCGGGAACAGGGCTCGCGTACCGTCGTGCGCTCAATACGTCGCGCGGCCGCCTGACAGGTCGAAGGTGAAGCCGGTCGTGAAGCTGCATTCGTCGCTTGCGATTCATGCCACCATGGCGGCGATTTCCGGAACGGTCAAAAACCGCCCCATCGGAATGCGTGCTTTACTGGCCTCGATGTGCTCCTCCGTCATCTCCCGGAAAAGATCCGTTTCGGTGATCGCAGGCGCGATGCCATTGACCGTGACGCCCGTTCCGGCCAACTCGCGCGCGATCGATTTCGTCAGACCGATGACACCCGCCTTCGCTGCGGCATAAGCGCAAATGTTCGGATGTCCTTCCTTGCCGACGATCGACGCCACGTTGACGATGCGTCCCGCGCCACGTCCGCGCATGTGTGGCACGCGAGGCGACAGGTGTGGAAGACGCTGTTCAGATCGACGGCGAGAACGCGGTTCCATGCGTCGACCGGATAGTCCTGGATCGGCACGACCGGTCCGTTGATGCCGGCGTTGTTCACGAGTATGTCGACATGACCGAACGACTTGAGCGTGACAGCGAACGCGGCCTCAACGGAACGCGCGTCGGCAAGATCGACGGCCTGAACAAGCGCCGCGAACGAGTCGCCGCCTGTTTCGAGCGATGAACAATCGATATCCCAACAGGCGATCCGGCAGCCTTCGTCCGCAAGACGCTCTGCGATACCGCTCCCGATGCCACGCGCGGCGCCCGTCACGATGGCCGTGCGTGATTCAAATCTTCGTTGTGTTATCGATTGGTTTTCCATGTCCGTTTGTTCCTATATATAACGTAGTTCCTATCCTAGAAACGATATTCCGGCTCGTCAACGGCAATCCCACCATTCATTCACATAGGGGAACAAACCAGGGAATGTCCCGGTTCGCGATAAAAACCGCTTGACCGCGCAGCGTCATGAGTACCAATATAGAAACGGATTCCTATACGGGAACACAGAGGAGCGATAGATGGAACAGGCGATGATTGATCGATTGACGATCCGCGAGACGATCGAAAACTGGGCGGTATGGCGAGATGCGGGAGACTGGGAGCGTTTCGCGACGCCTTGGCATCCGGACGGCCGCATGATGGCGACGTGGTTTCAGGGAAGCGGCCGCGAGTTCATCGAAGTGACGAAGGCCGGTTGGGCCAACGGCGTGAGCATCCTGCATTTTCTGGGCGGCTCGTCGATCGAAGTGAGCGGCTCGCGTGCCGTCGCGCAGACCAAGATGACCATTTCGCAGCGTGGAGAAGTCGAAGACACGTTATGCGACGTCGTGTGCACCGGCCGCTTCTACGACTTCTTCGAGAAGGTCGACGACCGATGGCTGCTGTTGCTTCGACAGCCCATCTACGAAAAGGATCGTCTGGATCCGGTCAAGCCGGACGCACGTCCCGTTCTCGATGCGGCGCTGCTGGCCGAGTTCCCCGTTGGCTACCGGCATCTCGCATATATGCAGACCCGAATCGGCTACAAGGTCAAACGCGACATGCCGACACTGACGGGCCCGGAGGTAGAAGCGCTCTATGCGCGCGGCCGCAAATATCTGCAAAACGGAGCGCTATGATGGAGGACGTCTCGCCGATGCGCTTCGATTACCAGGCGCTGCCGGCGCGCGTGCTGTTCGGCGCGGGCAGGCGTCGGGAAACGCCTGAAGTCGCCCGGCAACTGGGCTGCACGCATCCGTTGATCGTCTCCACACCGGAGCAGAAGGATTTGGCCGATGCCATCGCGTCGTTGTTCACCGGTTCGCCGGCGCATATCTTTTCCGAGGCCGCGATGCACACGCCGTGGAACGTGACATCGCGTGCACTCGCGGTCACGCAGGAGACCGGCGCGGACTCCCTGATTGCTGTCGGCGGTGGTTCGGCGATAGGCCTCGCCAAAGCGCTTGCACTGCGCACCGGCCTGCCGCAAATCGCGCTGCCCACCACGTACGCCGGCTCTGAAGTCACACCAATCATCGGCGAAACGCAGGACGGCGAGAAACGTACGCGTCGTACGCTCGACGTGCTGCCGGAGGCCGTGATCTACGATGTGGAACTCACCCTGACGCTGCCCGCGCGCTTGTCGGCGACCAGCGGTCTGAACGCGATGGCTCACGCGGTGGAAGCGCTCTATTCCGTCGACGCCAATCCGGTCACGTCGATCATGGCTGAACAGGGTATCGCGGCCCTCGCCGCTGCGCTGCCCGAGATTCTCGCCAATCCTGCCAGTCGTGATGCGCGCAGCCGCGCCCAATACGGTGCGTGGTTGTGCGGAACGTGCCTCGGCTCCGTCGGCATGGCGCTGCATCACAAAGTCTGTCATGTGCTGGGCGGCACCTTTGATCTGCCGCATGCCGACACTCATGCGATCATGCTTGCGCACGTCGTTGCCTACCAGGCTGGCGCGGCGCCGCATGCAATGCGCCGCATCGCACACGCGCTTGAAGCCGATGACGCATGGTCTGGGCTGCACGCGCTCGCTGCAAGGCTGCACGTTCCCCAGTCTCTTGCGGAGATTGGCATGCCGCACGATGGTATCGGGCGCGCGGCCGATCTGGTGCTGCAACAGACCTATGCGAATCCGCGCACGCCGGGCTATGACTCGATCAGGGCAATGCTCGAAAGGGCATGGCGCGGCGCGGCACCACAACCCGATTGCCTGTGAGGAACACGCGATGCGCAATTTCGACGAAGACAACATCACTGCAGCGGTCATCGAGCGCCTTGCGGGAAGCAAGAGCGAACGCGTGCACCAGATCAGCGACGCGCTGGTTCGTCACCTGCATGCGTTCGTGAAGGAGATCGAGCCTACCGAAGACGAATGGGCTGCCGCGATTCGCTTTCTCACCCAGACGGGGCAGATGTGCACCGACACCCGGCAGGAGTTCATTCTGCTCTCCGACACGCTCGGTGTATCGATGCTGGTGGACGCGATCAATCATCGCTATCCGGGCGACGCGACGCAAACTACCGTGCTCGGTCCGTTCTATGTAGAAGAAGCGGCTATTCTGCCGCTAGGCGCTTCGATCGCCGATGGCGAGCCGGGCGACCCTCTGCTGGTGGAGGGCACCTTACGCGATCTGAACGGGAAACCGATCGCGGGCGCACTGATCGAGACGTGGCACGCGGACAGCCATGGCTTCTATGATGTGCAGAAGGCGGCGGGCAAGGAGAACCTGCACATGCGCGCGCGCTTCCTGACCGATCCAGAAGGCGCATTCTGGTATCGCTCGATCGTACCCGCGGCCTATCCGATTCCGAACGACGGCCCGGTTGGCCGCATGCTCGATGCGCAGGGGCGGCATCCCTACCGCCCCGCTCACGTGCACTTCCGCGTCAGTGCACCCGGCTTCCAGACACTCGTTACGCACGTGTTCGTGAGCGGCGACATCTTCCTGGACTCGGACGTCGTGTTCGGCGTGAAGGACGCACTGATCGAACCACTGGTACCGCTCGCACCGGGCCTGAGTCCGGCCGGTCATCTCGTCGATGTTCCGAGTGCCCTGCTTGCCTATGATTTCGTGCTGCCGCTGCAGAACTGACCGCTGTGCGCCACGAGCCATTTTTATGTTACGGACGTGTTCCCATGCATGAACTGTCGTTGCATCATCTGACCATTCTGGGCGCGCGTCCGCTGCAACTCGTCGATGCGGCCGCCGCTGCGGGATTTGAGTTTTGCGGCTTGCGGCTGGTCGCGCCCACCGGTGCCGATGCGATCGAGGATGTCGCGAACCATCCCGCACTCATCCGCGAGTTAGGCGCGCGACTCCACGCAACCGGCGTCAGGCTGCTGGACATCGAGGCCATCTGGCTGAGTCCGCAGACGGATGTCGTGTCACTACTGCCTGCACTCGAAGCGGGTCGTATGCTCGGTGCGCGGCACGTGCTCTGCGTCGGCAACGACAACGAACGCGGTCGCCTGCGGGACAACTTCGGCCGCCTGTGCGAAGCGGCCGACGGCTTTGACCTTTCGGTCGGGCTCGAAGCGATCACATACTGCGCGGTGGGTACGCCCGCCGACGCGCTCGAGGTCGTGCGAGACAGCGGACAGGCGAACGCGCGGATACTCATCGACGCTTTGCAATTCTTCCGTTCGGGCGCGACGTGCGAGCAGATCGGTGCAATCGACCCGGCGCTGATCGAATACATCCAGATTTGCGATGCACCGAGCGTCGCACCGCAGTCCCTCGAAGCACGGCGACAAGAAGCGAGGACGGCCCGGCTGCTGCCCGGCGATGGTGAATTGCCGCTGCGCGAACTGCTGTCGAAACTGCGGTCCGATCTTCCACTCGCCGTCGAGGCGCCGACGCTCGCGCTGCGTGGCCTGTCGTTCGACGAACAGGCGAGACGCATCCACGCGCGCATGCGAACGTTCCTCGCTGATCCAGTATCCTGATGCTAGTATGTTTCCGTACGTAAACAGGAGCCGGATATGCTGTTGGAAGACGAATCGAATGCAGTGGTCAAATCGGCGGATCGCGTGCTCGACGTGATCGAGTTGCTCGCGAGATGGGGACGCGAGATGTCCCATACGGAAATCGCGGAAGCGCTGGATATACCGAAGAGTTCGCTGACCAAGCTGCTCAAGAATCTTACGGCTCGTGGTTTTGTCGAATTCGTCCCTGTCACCAAGGGTTATCGCCTCGGCGAAGCGCTAATCCGGCTTTCGCAGCAATCCACGCATAGCCGCTCGCTCGTCAGCTGCGCGCAGCCGGTGCTGGCAGAGATCACACAGCAGACGCTGGAGTCTTGCGCGCTCAATCAGATCAAAGGCGATCAGGTGGCAGTCGTTGCGACAGTGACCAGCCCGCAACGATTGGTATCGCATCTGCGACTCGGCGATCTTGCACCGCTGTATGCAGTGTCGGGTGGAAAGGTGATTCTCGCGTTTCTTCCGGATCAGATGCGTAGCGAGTACATCAAGACCGTGAAGATGCAAGCCATCACGCCGAAGACGATCACATCAAAGAAGGCGCTGCTTGCACAGATTGAAACCATCCGACAGACCGGGGTCGCCTATTCGATGGATGAATATACGCCGGGCATCGTCGGCGTCGGCGTGCCAGTGTTGTCATCGTCGGGCTTTCCGCTCGGCTCGCTGAACGTCGCGATTCCGTCGGTGCGTTTTTCGGAACGTGTCGGCGCGCGGGCCGTCGCCGTTCTCCAGGCCTCCGCGGAGCGCGTGCGCCGCGATTACATCGCCGCAAACGAACATACCAGGTAAGCGTACTGACACATTTTCGGCGGCCCTCGTCTTTGTGGTCGCCACTAAATTGATTGTGATTCTCTGAACTGTTGATCAAGGATATCGAATTTGATGAACGCGCGAATTTCAAAGCCGAATGGAATCGTTCAGTTTCCTCGGGTAGGAGTCGGAGCCGGCAGCCTCGCAAACGCGGCGGGCGAGCAGGCGTTCTTCAACATGATTCATGCCGCATGGGCGAGTGGCGTTCGATATTTTGATACCTCGGCAGCTTATCTTGGCGGTAAAAGCGAGCAACGGCTTGGCGCGGCGCTGGCAGCGTATCCGCGAGACGAGTTGTATGTATCGACCAAGCTCGGCAGGTACTTGAGTCAGCCTGGCGCAAGCTCCTTGCCAGGCGGTAGCGACTTTTACCTGGACTACACGTACGATACGACGCTCCGATCGGTCGAGCGCAGCCTGTCGCGACTCAATGTCGATCGTCTCGATATAGTTTTTATTCACGATCTCGATCCCGGTTTTGCCCGGACGGCGTATCGCGAAGAACTCAAAACGGCCGTCGAAGGTGCGTTTCCCGCGTTACAGCGCCTAAAGGATGAAAAAGTGGTCGGCGCGATAGGCGTCGCCAGTATGGACTGGCAGGCCTGCCTGGACTTCGCCGAACTGGCCGACGTAGATGTCGTCATGCCGGCGGGAGAGTACTCGTTGCTTCGCACGCGCAGCACCGCATTGCTGGATCACTGCGTCGAGAAAGGCATTGCCTGGATCGCGGCGTCGCCATTCAACTCGGGCATTCTCGCGACCGGTTCGCGTCCCGACGCCTTCTACAACATGCGGCCCGCGACGCGGCTAGCCCTGTTGCAGACGGAAGGACTCGAACGCATTTGCCGGCGCCATCACGTGTCGCTGGCTACCGCTGCCCTGCTTTTTCCTCTGCGACATTCTGCGGTCAGCACGATCGTTTTCGGGGCAAAGACCGCCGATGAATTCAAGCAGTCCTTCGCCCGTCTCTCTGAAAATCTTTCGGATCAGTTTTGGCAGGAGATGGACGCATTCCTGATCGAGACGAAGGATTGGGAAGGACGATTAAGCGGAGGTTGCGAGGGAGCTTAATCGCTTCCATTCGAGAAGGACACCGGTCAAGACGCTGTTTGCCGCAGCCCCGTCGACGGCGGCGCTCGCCAACCTGAGGCGGTGACTTTACGGCCTCTTCGGTCTCATGTTCGAGGCTCCGTAGCGGGCCTCTTCGCAGTCGCTACTTTCTCATTTCGGCTCCCCCCGACTGAACAACACGCGCTGGAATGTCTCCTTGCAGATGACATTCCGACGTTAGGACGAGTCCCCCTGCGGCAAGGTGAACGGCTGGAAATGGCCGGGTGCGGAAATTCAGCAGCAGCCGGCGATCGCCCGTTGTCACGCACGCTTACAAATTTCGAGTGAAAGTCGGTCAGCGTGAAGCATGTGCGGAACGTTGTCCCTTAGGTGGATTGCCATCGTCTGGAAATCCTTTATCTGGAGATTCACGTTTATGAAAGTCAAAACACTCCCCGTGCTCTTGTGCGCCGCTCTTGTCGCCAATGTCGCGTTTGCCGATGAACTTCACAATAAGGCGATGACTGCAACTCACGATTTGCAGAACGCCATTAATGAAATGCATGTTATCCAAGCCGAGCACGGCGGTCAGTTTGGTGGCCACATGGCTCGTGCTGAACAACTGGCTCGGCAAGCTGATCAGGAACGGAATGCCGCCTTGGAATACTATCGGGCCAGCCATCCCGGCTGGCAGTAAGCTACCGCTCAATAGCTAGTTTCCGCACTTAAGCAGGCGGCTACGCCGCCAAATGACAACGGCCGGGTCCTAAGCTTATAGGCGCTGCTCGACCGGTCACCGCCCCCATAGTGCCGTTCGGGCGCGTTGGCCAATCGGTAGCGTCCGATGTGCTTGGTCGAACCCGGAAGTCCGGCCGCCGCAGACGATCGCCGGTCGCACCGTCCTGTCGAACTTCCGTGGCCGACCCACAACGGCCTCTAAGCTTTTCCGGAAGCGGTCATTCGTTAACGCAAAATCGATTTTTCGAAAAGGTAAGATAACGCGCATCTCGTTAGATGCCTGCCCGCGACCGAGACAGAGGTTCTCACACCGGGTTACCAGGGCAATCGCATGAAAAATTGTTTACCCACAATGGGTTACGAATGGGGGTTGTAAGCTGCTGCGAAGAAGCGTTAGCTCCTGGTTTTGCCAGGAGCCGGGAGTGGTGTGGACGACGAATACGAGCCGTTGAGTTTGCAAGACGCGTTTGGGGACCTGAAGGACCCGCGTGTACGCACCCCGGAGCATGATCTGACGGAAATGCTGGTGGTTGCACTGGCGGCGATCCTGTCGGGCGCCGACGGCTGGGTGGGGATCGCTTTGTGGGGGCAAGGACAACTGGAGTGGCTGCGCCGGTACTTGCCGCTGCGCAACGGGATTGCCTCGCACGACACGTTCGGACGCGTATTCGCAGCGCTTGATGCGCGGCAGTTCGAGGCCTGCTTTGTGCGGTGGGTAAGCGGTATCTGTCCTGCCGTCGCGGGCCTGGTGGTGGCCATTGACGGCAAGACAGTACGGCGCTCGCACGGCATGGGGCGTAGCGCGATCCATCTGGTATCGGCCTATTGCGGCGCGTTAGGGGCGACCTTGGCTCAGGTCAGGACTGCCGCCCAAAGCAACGAGATCACCGCGATCCCGGTGTTGCTGGATGCCTTGCTGCTCAAGGGTGCGATCGTGACGATCGACGCGATGGGTTGCCAGCGGGAGATCGCGGCGAAGATTGTGGCTGGAGGTGCCGACTATGTGCTTGCGGTCAAAGGCAATCAGCCTGCCTTGCATGAAGCAATCGTGCAGCTGTTCGATGCACAGCGCACACAGCCTCTGCGCAGCGTGCGCTTCGTTGAGCACTGTCAGACAGGCAGGAAAGTGCACGGAAGAATCGAGACGCGCCGGTGCGTTGCGACCGACATGATTGACTGGCTGGATGAGGACGGTAAATGGGCCGGCCTGCGTTCGGTGGGGGTGGTTGAGGCCACCCGCGAGATCGACGGCCGCGTTTCGCTGGAGCGGCGGTACTACATCAACAGCCTGCCCGCTGACCCGAAACGGATCAACGAGACGGTGCGCGCTCACTGGGCCATCGAAAACAGCATGCATTGGGTGCTCGATGTCGCGTTCGGCGAGGATCAATGCCGCGCCCGGGTGGACAATGCAGCACAACACTTCGCGATCCTGCGCCGCATCGTGTCGAATCTACTGCGCGCTGACAAAGCCACCAAGGTCGGCATAAAGAACACGCGGCTCAAGGCCGGATTCGATGAACACTATCGGGCTCGAGTGCTTGGAATGCAGGTCTCCTGATGCGATTGCCCTGACCGGGTTACGCCGAAGCATTGACACTAGATGTGTACAACACCAAGTCTAGGGAGCGCGCATAGGATGCCTCCCAACAATTTATTCGAGAGAAGTACAACACGACGCGGCTACATTCTTCATAGGGCTACATGCCGCCCAACGAATTTGAGCAACGTCACCTCGCCTGGCAGTTGGGCGTCATGAGCGGGCTTCCACCAGGGGCGGCTTGTGCGCCGATATTCACCCGAACTGGCCTCTCAGGACATTTCAGCTCTTTTATGGACTTTATGTGCGGTGCCTTCTTTACACTGCACTAAACCTCGTCGGGCTGTTTTTCAGCGCGACGCAGGCCTCTATGGGACCGACCGCGGGCGCCCTCGCCAACGCGCTATTCGATGCGACCGGCAAGCGACTGCACGACGTCCCATTGGGCGGTGACAAGCTGCGCCGTCCTATCGACGCTTGAACATTCGACCCAACGTCTTCCACTGACAGGAGTATGCAATGCCCCACTTCACGACAACCGACGGCACCCATTTGTACTACAAAGATTGGGGCACCGGTCAGCCCGTGGTCCTCGTTAGCGGCTGGCTGGTGAGCGGCGACATGTGGGAATACCAGGCGCAATTCCTCGCCGCCAACGGTTTTCGCGTTATCACCTACGACCGGCGGGGATTCGGCCGCTCCAGCCAGCCATGGTCGGGCTATGACTACGACACGATGACGAACGATCTGAGCGAACTGATCGAAAGTCTCGATCTGAACGACATGGTGCTGGCCGGGTATTCGATGGGTGGCGGTGAGGTGGCGCGATATATTGGCACACGTGGATCGAGACGCGTCGCCAAAGTCGTTCTGCTCAGTTCGATCACCCCCTTGCTGATTCGCCGGGAAGACAATCCCGACGGCGTCCCTCCCGAAGTGTTCGATGGCCTACGTGCCGGCGTCATGAACGATCGCGCCGACTTTCTCGTCCGGTTCGGACGCGTCTTCACGGGCGCTGAACAACAGGAATCGGTTGTTTCAAAAGCCATGCTTGACTGGACGTTCGGCATGGCGATTCAAGCAAGCATCAAGGCCACGTATGATTGCATTGCTACTTTTTCGGAAACAGACCTCCGCGCAGACCTGAGGAAGTTCGACGTTCCGACGCTGCTCATTCAGGGCGGCGCCGACCCGGTCGTGCCGATTAATCTGTCGGGCGATGTGTCCGCGGCCCTGATTCCGGGCGCGAAGTACACGGTGTACGAAGGCGGTTATCACGCGCTTTATTACACCCACAAAGACCGGCTCAATCAGGACATTCTCGAGTTTGCGAAGTTCTGACCGGTAGCGGACCTGCGCCGTTCACCCGATCTTGCCACGCGGTCCGACTTAAAGATCGATGTCCATGATTTCGCGAGCTTCCATCGCGCTTGTTTCCAACACTCGCAAAGATGATCTTGGCTGCATGGCGAGCGAGGCTCGAAAGAATGCTCATACCAGAAGCGCCGACCTAGTGTCGTGACTTCCGTGAACTGTCGGTAAATATGGGGCCGGGGAAAGACGTTGTAACCACGAGCACGCTGCGCGAAAATCGGGGAATGGAAAAATACATCGTTACCCTGACGGCGAAAGAAAGAGAGCAACTCGAAGCGATTGTGAGCAAAGGTTCGCACCAGTCCCAGAAGGTAATCAACGCTCTCATTCTGTTGAATTGCGACACCTCTTCAGGGCGCTGCCGTCGCTCCGGGCAAGAGGTCGCAGCGGTGTTGCACGTGAGCGCGCGCAAGATCGACCGGGTGAAGAAACGTTTCGTGGAGGAAGGCTACGAAGCCGCGCTTGTCAGGCCGCCGGGCCAAAGGGTCTACGACAGCAAGATTGACGGCGAGCTTGAGGCCCGCCTGATTGCGCTGAGCTGCGGCGAGCCTCCCGAGGGCCAGGCGAACTGGTCGCTGCGGCGATTGGCGCAGCGTGCCGTAGAGCTGGAGTACGTGGATAGTCTCTCGCACGAAACGGTGCGGCGTGCGCTCAAAAAAACGAACTCAAGCCGTGGCGCAAGATAGGCTGGATTATCCCGCCCAAAGCGAACGCGGAGTTCGTGGCGGCCATGGAAAACGTGCTCGATGTGTACCACCGGCCCTACGACGCGACGCGCCCCGTGGTGTGCATGGACGAGACGCCGCGGCAGTTGATTCGCCAGACCCGCGAACCGATCAAAGCGGCACCAGGGCGTCCTGCGCGGGAGGACTATGAGTACGAGCGCTGTGGCGTGTGCAATGTCTTCATGGCATCGGAACCCCTTGCCGGACTGCGTCTGACGAAAGCCACCGACTCCCGGACCAGGGTGCAATGGTCCCGCTTCGTACAGGACATTGCCCAGGCCTACCCGGATGCGCAACGAATCACCCTCGTGATGGACAACCTGAACACCCACACGGCCGCCGCGCCCTACGAAACCTTCCCGCCATCGCAGGCCAAAGCGCTGTGGGACCGGTTTGAATTTGTCTACACGCCCAAACATGGCAGTTGGCTGAACATGGCCGAGATCGAACTCAATGTGATGATCAAGCAGTGCCTCGACCGGCGCATCGACAACATCGACACGGTGGCTAACTTTGCGCGGTACCCTTCGTGTTCCATTGGAACATCTCCTTCCTGTAGGTTCGGGAAGGCCTCATTTTTCCGGCCTCCGGGACGTGGATGCCGGTCAGAACGACGTCGTAGGCCTCAAATCACTATAGAGCAATACCGGCGGCACAATGGGCAGCTGAATACGCGTAGCGGAAGCCGCAAGTAAGCACAGTCTGAGCGGACCCCCGAAAGAAGTGCGGGTACAGCAACGCTGGGCCATAAATCACTGGCGATACTTCTTGCATGAATGTCCGGTGTCGCGACGGCGGCTGACGGTCGAGCGGCCGGCAGGCTGGCCGGTGACCCCGGCTGGCTGGACGTGGCCGAACTGAGTCGATTGAACGACCGGCTCAGGCCGACCCGCTCCGGCCGGTGGACTAAACCGCTCGCGCGGTAGGCGCTACGATCCGACGCTGGAGGTGAAGGTCAAGCCGGTCGCGCGGTTTATGTTGGCGAATGAGGCAATCCGCCTCGTTCTCCAGCAGGAGCCGAATCATGACCTCCTCACCGGCAAACGCCAGCCCACTGCGCCAGCGCATGATCGACGACATGCGCATGCGCCAGCTTGCCCCCAGGACGCAGGACATCTATCTGCACATCGTGCGTGAGTTCGCCCGGTTTCTCGGGCGCTCACCTGCCACCGCCACCGTCGAGGACCTGCGCCGCTACCAGCTCCATCTGGTCGACCACGGCACATCGGCCGTATCGCTGAACCACGCGATCACCGGCCTGAAGTTCTTCTTCACAGTCACGCTCGACCGCCCCGGGCTGATGGTCAGGATGCAACCGGTGCGCGTGCCCCGCATATTGCCCGTCGTGCTCAGTCCCGATGAAGTGCGGCGACTCATCGAGGCAGCCGGCAACCTGAAGCACCAGACCGCACTGTCGGTCGCATACGGTGCCGGGCTGCGCGCCAGCGAAGTGGTCGCGCTGAAGGTCACCGACGTCGACAGCGAACGCATGACACTGCGTATCGAGCAGGGCAAGGGGCGCCGTGACCGCTACGCCATGCTCTCCCCGGTGCTGCTCGAGCGTCTGCGTGTGTGGTGGCGCGTGGCCTGTGCGCAGGGCAGGATGCCCGATGGTGGGTGGCTGTTTCCCGGGCTCGATCCCCTCGACCAGTTAAGCACGCGACAGTTGAACCGTGCCATTCATGCCGCCGCCGAGGCTGCGAACATCGACAAGCGCGTATCCATGCATACCTTGAGGCACAGTTTTGCGACACACCTGCTCGAACAGAAGGTGGACATCCGCGTGATCCAGGTACTGCTCGGCCATGCGAAGCTCGACTATCTCCCGCGCGGAACTATGTCCCGTGACGCACGGGACTGACGGGACGACATCAGCCGGCCGTGCGCAGCGGGACATAGGCATGGCCTACAGGCCCTTCAAGAACGCCAGCAATCGGTCATCGGGTCGATACCGTCCTGGCTTGCCTTTAGGGGGCGTGGTCCTGTCCAGAACCGCCTGCTTTAATGTGAGGTTGGCGTCCAGGTAGACCTGTGTGGTTTCCACCGATTCGTGACCGAGCCAGAGTGCGATGACTGAGGGTTCGACGCCTTCTTGCAACAGATCCATCGCTGTCGTGTGTCGCAATACATGCGGGCTCACGCGCTTGTTCTTCAGCGAAGAGCATTCCTCCGAGGCCGCCAAGACATACTTGTGAAGCAGGTAATGGACGCCGTGTGCGCTCAGCCGGCCGCCGCGCGCATTTGGGAACAGTGGCTGATTCGCGGCCCGCGGTGGCTCTCGAACCCACGCGACCAATACGGCGCGAGTGCTCTTGCTCAATGGTGTGCAACGCTCCTTGCGCCCCTTGCCAAACACGCGAACATGCGCGCCGGCGCCAACGTGCAGGTCCTCGCGCTGAAGGCCTGTCAGTTCAGACAGGCGTAACCCCGTCTGCACCGCCAACAACAATAGAGCGTGATCGCGACGACCAGACCAAGTCTGCTGGTCCGGCGCGGCCAGCAATGCATCGACCTCTTGTCGGCTCAGGAATGGGACCAATGCGCGGCTAAAGCGCTTGGCCGGGATGGCCAGCACGCGCTGGATGTGCGCTGAGTGTGACGGCATCTCGAAGGCCGCATAGCGGAAGAACGAGTGCACTGCCGTCAAGCGGAGGTTACGCGTTCGAGCTGTGACGCCACGAACCTGCTCCTGTTCATCGAGGAAGTCCGCGACCAGCGGCGCATCGATGTCTTCCAGTGCGAGAATGGATGGTGTTTTATGCAGGCGTCGCTGTACAAATTCCAGCAGTAACCGGAATGTGTCGCGGTACGAGGCGATCGTATGCACACTGGCCTGGCGCTGGTGCATCAGGCGCTGGATGAAGAACTTCTCCAGCAAGGCGGCGAAGCTGGGCTCCCTAGTCATGATGACTCTCCCCAGCGGCGTTCCAGGAGATCCATCGCTTGTGCCATCAACTCGGGCGACCCGCTCAGATACCAGTACGTGCCGGCCACATAGATGTGCCCAAGATAGGTCGACAGCACCGGCATCAAGCGCCAGGCGTCCTCTCCAGACTGATACCAACGTATCAGCACTTCAACGGCGAAGCGATGCCGGAAGTCATGCAACCGTGGACCCTTGCTTTCGCCTTCGGCACGCAGTCCCGTTTGCCTTGACAGCGCGTAGAACGTCCGATGAACGCGTCCTATGTCGAGCCGGGTGCCGCGACTCGTGATGAACACGTTGGACGAGACCTGGCGTCCGAGGAACTGTTTGCGGCGCCTGAGGTAGTCAGCCAGGACGGTACAGGTGGTCGGATGAATTGGGACCAGGCGCGATCGACCGAGCTTGGCACCGCGAATCGTCAGGACGGCGTCTTCGAGGTCCACGTCACCAAGCTCGAGGTTTAGCGCTTCGCTGATACGCAGTCCTGTAACGCTGAGCAAGCCGATGAGGCAATGGAACACCCAGGGCCGCAGCGGCGTCGACGGCCACGCCACCGGCAACTCCAATGCCGCGTCCAGCAAGCGCCGTACTTCCACCTCCGTGTATAGATGAGGTCTGGCTCGCGTAGACCTATGGGGCAACATCCCGACCGGTGGAATTTCTGTGCGGATGTCGGTGGCACTGCGGTGGCGGGCAAAGCCGCGCACGAAGCAAAGGCGTCTGGCCCATTCTGCGGGTTGAACCGACGGATTTTGCGCCCACTCCAGAGCGAGGCCGGTGCTGATATGCTCGGCATGCCGCGTCTCCATGAAACTGACGAACCGGGGCAACAGCAAGCCGGCCTCGCGCATCTTGAAGCCGAGGCTGCGGCGCAGGTCAAGGTACTCCTGGAGTGCCTCTCGAAGCGTGTTCATCGTGCACCTCCTGGCCAGGCCATGGCTAATTTCCGGAGGGCGCTGACATCCACCCTCGCATAAAGGCTCGTGGACTGCGGGCTTCGATGGCGAAGAACCTGGCCGATCTCCGGGAACGACGCACCGAGTTGCAACATGCGAACAGCCAAGGCGTGCCGGAACTGGTGCGAGCCGCGGTGCGGCGCGTCGACTTTGGCGCGATTGAGCGCGTGGCGCACGATCGTGCCGATACCGTCCGACCCTTCCATCAGCCCGCGTATCGGTGCCAGGGATCGAAGGAAGAGGTGCCGATCTGGACTGGTAGGACGCCCGCGCTCGAGATAGGCGGCGATCGCCTCGCCCACGTCGGCGGTCAATGGCAGGAGACTCTCGCGGCCACCCTTGCCACGCACACGCAATTGAGCACAGTCCCAGTCGACGTCGTCCAGCGTCAGCCTGACGATCTCGCAAGCTCGTAGTCCCAGTCTTGCCAGAAGCAGCAGCACGGCTCGATCGCGTCGGCCCACCGCGCTCCGCCGGTCGCAACTGTCGATTGCGCGCTGCGCGTGCTCGCCGGCAATGGCTCTGGGGATAGGGGGTGTGCTTGCCCAACTGGCTACCGCTGGCACGCTTGCAGCAAGTCCCGCGGTGACCTCGCCGCGAAACTGGGCGTAACGAAGGAAGGACCTCAGTGCCGTGACAACGTTCTTCAGGGCGGCCGGCGCCATGCGCTTTGCCTCGCTCTTAACGAAAGCGCTGGCGTCGGTCACGCGAACGTCCCGCAAGCAGACTTCTCCTTGGCCGAACCGCCACACCAGAAATTTGCGTGTCCATCTTGCATAGGACTCAACGGTCACAACGGCCAAACCCTGATCGCGTTTTAAGGATTGCGCAAACCCCTCGACAACTTCGTCAGCGGCAATAGCGTGCGTTTGAGCGACATGACACACGCCGCGATCGCGCAAGAAACGCGTCAACAGTTCCAATGCGTGTAGTTCCCGGCGTCTCGTCTCGAAGCATCGCGATCGACGTCGCGAACGAAGGCGCTGATACCGCACGATGTCGTCGTCCTTCAAGGCATGGAAGGAAATGCAGCTATCCTCGCACCAGTGCCCAAACGCAAGCGCGTGTTGTGCCAACTGGCATACATAACTGACCGAGTATTGCTGCCCGATCAGCGAACCGACGAACGCATTAAGGTGCTCCCCAGTTGCACCTCTGATGGTGCAGACCAGCGCGGCAGCGCTCTCATAAGAATCACCCATGGTCTTCTCCTATCAGGCGAAAGTGCCTGCAAAGGGAGAATGCCAATGTCTAGCGTCGATGCGGGAAAGCCACACCGGACAGGGGTTCTCAGTGAGCACCGGACATAGTTTCGCGCGGGAGATAGTCAAGTTTGCCTGCAGTCAATAGGCTCGAGAACACCGCGCTCTACGTCCAGGTGGCCACCGACCTGCTGCACGAGGTCACGAGTCCGCTGGACCGCCTGCCTGCCGGGTAAGCTGCGCGCTGTAGCGCCTCATGCTGGAGGTTGCGGATATCTTCCGCAGCCACGGGCCAGCGTGGCGAGCCACGACACATCTGAGCCTGGGGCAGCTGAAGGTCATGTCGGCCATCGAACGGTGCCGCACGGCGGCACTGGGCGGACATGTGCTGCGCTGTTCAGGCTGCGCAAGGACAGAGGTGTCCTTCAACTCGTGCCGGGACCGCCATTGCCCAAAGTGCCAGGCCAGCGCCGCACACCGCTGGCTGGAGGCACGCCAGGTCGACCTGCTGCCCGTCGAGTACTTCCACGTCGTCTTCACGCTGCCCGCGCCCATCAGTGCGATCGCCTGGTAAAACAAACGGATCATCTACGGCCTGCTGTTCGACATCGCCGCTGACACGCTGCGCACGATCGCCGGTGATCCCAGGCATCTCGGCGCCCAGATCGGCGCCACGCTCGTACTGCACACCTGGGGCTCGGCGCTCACGCATCACCCGCATGTGCACGGCATCGTGCCCGGTGGCGGGCTGTCGCCTGACGGTGAGCGCTGGATCGCCTGCCGGCCCGGCTTCTTCCTGCCCGTGCGCGTCCTGTCACGCCTGTTCCGGCGCCGCTTCCTCGAGGCACTCCAGTCGGTTCACCCCCGCGGCGACCTGCAGTTCTTCGGCGAGTACACCGGGCTCGCTGACCCCGCCACCTTTGCCCGGTGGCTTGCGCCGCTACGTACCTGCGAATGGGTGGTCTACGCCAAGCGCCCGTTCGCCGGACCGAAGGCGGTGCTTGAGTATCTCTCACGCTATACACATCGCGTCGCCATCTCCAACCAGCGACTCGTCGCCTTCGATGAGCGCGGCGTGACGTTCCGCTGGAAGGACTACCGCGCGAAGGGACACACCCGCTACAAGACCATGACCCTCGAAA